>NC_015160.1:2823613-3137348 GCF_000190535.1 Odoribacter splanchnicus DSM 20712 | reverse complement strand
GGAGTTTTTCAATTATCTTGTAAATAAGAAAAAACTGGCAACCGGTACAATAAATGACTATCGTCAAATTATAAGTTCTGCTTTTGATTTTATAAAAGATCAGGGTAAAATCTCGGAGAATCCGGTTTACAATATTCCTTCAGGTGTGGATAAAGATATGGCACCGCGTCCGGTTGCTGAATGGGATATCGAGATATTCCGGGAAGCTATTACAAAGAATGACCCACAATTGTGGATGGCCATTGAATTTGAAACATATTGTTTTCTGAGACCAGGAAAGGAATTACGACTATTGAAGATCGGGGATATTGATTTTGCAAGAGGATTGATTAATGTGGATCGATTCCGGGCAAAAACGAATCGGGAACGTTATGCAACCATTCCACGACATTTTATGCTGAAACTGCGGAATATCTACCAATTGCAGCAATACAACCGGGATTACTATGTGTTTGGTAAAGAATATAAACCGGGACTTACACCACTTGGAAAGAATAATCTGAAGAACCGTTTTAATGGTTTCCGGACCCGATTAAATATGCCGGATAGTTACAAGCTGTACAGTTGGAAACACACCGGTAATTCACTGGCAGCAGACAGCGATATAAACATGTTGGCTCTACGCGACCAGAACGGACATACATCGGTACAAACCACAGAGATCTATCTGAAGCATAAACTCGGTGTTGTCAATAAGGAAATTCAAAACAAGTTTCCCTGTCTTGATACTTTGTGATTGCGACCTATCAACCTACCAATTGCAAATGCAATTGCATACAAATGCTCACAACTCTCGGAATCAAAACCGCAGAAACAGTAGGACTTTTATGCGGTTTTGCTGTCTAGTAGGACGCGACCTGACCTGTCATATTTCCTGAAAAGTATGTGTGAAATTGCGTTGAGTGATAGGGCGGGGCCTCCGGGTGAGTATAGTCAAACCGTTTTATTTTTTTTGAGTTGATGACAACAATGAGTTTATTAGCAGTGTTTTATCTAAAATAGAACTGTATTAATTTCATTGTTTATAATCTTTCTGAATTACAACCTTTTTAAACGATTTATCATGTTTATTTCTTCGTTGTGTTTTTGCAATAGATCGTTGGAAATAACTGCTTGTCGATTACGTGGATCGGAAAGATATTCAATAAGGATTTTAATATTTTCATTGATATTCATCAATGTGTCATTATCTTGATTTGTAGTGGTTGTTGTGGTGTAATAGTTTGTTTCCATCGAACCGGTAGATGTAAATCCACCTGAAGCATACATTGGAATAGCAGACATAGTTTGAAAATCCGGTCTGATCGGAGCCAGTTGTTCCGGAGATAAGATACCGGAGCGGACCATTTCCAATTGTTGAATAATTGGTCCGGTTGTTTTGTCTTTCAGCATCCAGTTGGGAGAAATCCATTCCTGTCCGGCTTCTCCGGCAATGTACATTTTTGCGCCATCGGTTAGACCACCTTTTGCATATTCGGGAAGTGGCTGACTGGCAATGACTGCTATTTGTGCAGCCCCCATAATACCGGCAATAATAGATAATGGAATATTCGGAAGGGCTTGGGCTATTGCAGCAGCAGTGCTAATTATAGCCGAAAAAATTGATTGCGCTTTGTCACGTTTTGCCTGTTTTTTAGCTATCTCAGTTTTCTTTTTTTCTAAATCAGCATCCAGTTGGGAGGTACGGGCGTTATATTGTTCCTGGCTTATTTTCCCGGCGTTGAGCTGTTTATTGAGTAGTTCTTTTTTTCGGTTACAACTCCTTTCATATTCTTGTAGTTCTTTTTTTTCTTTATCGGCCTGAATCTGATTAAATTGTCCCCAGATATCAGCTAATTGACCGGCCAATTGAATCGCCTTTCCTATTTTCCCCTCCAGATCCTCCCAGTCTTCGGGTGACATTCCGAATATATCTTGTGGTTCTTCGTCTTCTTTTATGGAGGCTAATTCTTCATCCATTTTTTCTTTTAAAGCCAAAGTATCAATTCCATATTGTTCAGCAAGTGCGATTAATTCCGCATATTTTTGCCTGACACTAGCTTTTTCCCGTTCCGAGGAAGACATTAAAGCCTGATTAATTCGGTCTTGTGCTGCAATGGATGCACTAACTTCATTTTCCAGTTCTCTGTCAATAATGGCTTCTATCTTTTCTGAGTATGCATTATACACTTCTATTGTATCAATCCCGAATTGTTGGCAGAGAGCAATTAGTTCATTGTATTGTTGTTGAGTTTGCAAAATTTCTTTTTCTGATTCTGTAAGGTTTTCCAGATAAAGTTTTTTCCGTATTTGAGAGATTGCAGTGGCAAGCTTTTGTTCGGCTTCTAGTTTTTTGTTTTGAAGTGGATTTTTATTGTCTTTTGATGGTAGGGGAGTATCGTTTATGTCCCTTGATTTGATTGCCTGATTCAGTTGTTTTTCAGTTGCGATTAGTTTATTTTGAATCCGTTCATATTCTTCACTTTGTAAGGTCGCATTTTCCAAAGCGGTACGATACAGATTTACTTTTTCCTGAAGTTCTGTAATAGTTTTAGTACCAATCTTATCAGCGTTTATTTCAGCATTAAATGTTTCATTAAAATCATCTAATTGAGATTTAAGTGACGCGTTACTTTCTTCGAGTTTCTGGATACTTTCATTCATTTCATCAGCTGCTTCCTGACCGTTTTTTAAGGCATCATTTTGCTGTAATTTTTGGAAATTCTCATAATTATTGACGGAAGGTTCACCAAATCCACCGGAGAGAAAGCTGTTTTTTAGTGTTTGCCAGAATCCGACTTTAGTTGCAGTCTGCTTTAATTCGGCTTGTTCGGCTTTCAGTTGGTTTAATGTGGCCTCTGTCAATTTTATACGATCGCTGATTTGTTCCCGAAGACGTTGACGTTCTTCTGTACTGAGGCGATTAACATTGCTGATTGATTTGGCAAATTCTCTATTTGCATCGGTAGCTAGTTTAGTTGCTGTTTCGGATTTGGAAAGGATACTATTTTTGAGTTTTTCGGCTCTCATGGCACTATCGGTATGTTTTTCCATGAAATTCACGGCAGTGATCAAAGCATATATTCCTGTAACTATTGCTCCGACTGGATTAGCAACAATTGTTTTCCAAAGTAAGGAAAATGAAGTCCGCAATTTCAACACTCCCCGGGAAACGTTTCCTTGAGTCATCCTGTATTGTTCTGCATAGGTATTTAAGTAGGCTGTTGCCGTTGCATTCTTCATTTTTGCAGCAGCTTCGAGCAGATGTGCTGCACGGTTTTTCATGGAAGCTAGCGTAGCAAGAATAGTTTTTCCCTGAAGGACAACAAAAGCAGTAGCCAGAGCAAGAATAAGCTGTTTGTTTTCCCGGAAGAGCGTCGGGGCTTTTGAAAGATAAGTGAGGAAAGAAGTGAACGCATTGGTTCCCATGGTGATTGCCGGAGCTACTTTTTCTCCGAGATCAATCATCACCAGTTTAAGACGATTCATGGCCTGAGCGCGTTTGGCTGCCCTGTTGTTCGTATTTTTTGCTGCTTGTTCCAACGCCTTGTCCGTTCCGGTAACAGCCTCAGTATAGCGTATTACATCATCTTTAGCCATAACGAGAACTTCAGCCATTTTCGCGTGTTCTTTTCCAAAAAGGTCGGATGCTTTTTCCCCTTTAGCAAATCTGGTTTGAAGTTCATCCAATGCATCGTTCATGTTAAACAGGCCGGACTGATAACCGATTTGTTTATCTTTCATTGTTAGCAATACCTTGTCAAAGCTGTTACCGGCCTGAGATGCATCTTTGAATTTCGGGGCAATAGCTTCGACTACACCGATTGTCTGATTGGTTTTCATACCCATGAGGTAGGCAGAGGTACCGCATTTTTCTATTGCATTGGAAAGATACTGGATATCTCCCGAACCGGTCTGAGACCCCGCGGCTAGTTCGTTGATGATCCTGCGACTGGAGGAAGATTTTTCATTGAACTGATTCATGACATTAGCTAGGGATGCTGTTGCCGGTTCCAGCTCTATCTTTGCAGCTTCGCTGAGAATAATAGCGTCTTCCGTTACGGCAGCCAAAGCTTCTTTGTTTTTGAGCAGTTCCGGCCGTTGTGATCCTATTTTTGTGAAGGCGTCCAGAATATCAGTTGCCGATTGTTTGATTTTTATTCCGGACTCTGTTGTTTTTACAGACATCTCTTTTGCCTGATCGCCTAACCAGGAAAGATTTTTCCCTCCCAGTCCGGTCAGGGCAGAAAGGTTGTCCAAATTTTCCTCAAATTTTTCAGCTTCTTCGGCACACTTTTGAAAACCTAATGTTGCTCCGGTGAGCGAACCAACAAAAGAAAGAATAATACCGGAATATTTCTTTAAGCCATTGGCAACGTTATTTAGAGAAGACCACCGTTGCTCCGTTGTCCGGAGTTGCTGGTTGTGTTCCTGGATAATGGCTTTAAGGGTGCGGATTTCTTTGGCTTTCGCGTTGTATTCATCGCTGCCGCGTTTCATACGGGCAATATCATTGACTGCCTTTTGCATTTCAGTCCGGATGGATTTTATGTCATTGCTGACTTCCCGGCCGTTGATGTAAATGTTTACACGTTTGTTAATTGTGCTTTTAGATGCCATAATTGTAATATTTTATGGCAATGGTAAAGAGGATCAGAGGGGAGAAAAAGGACAAAAATAGCCCGGCGGATTGCCGGGCTGTGATATTAGTTTGATACTTTTTTACGCTGAATTTCGTCTAACACGATTTCCCCGTATAGGAATAATACAGCTTCTACTGCTCTATCCATACCTTCATTGAAATTAATCTCCAGATGTTCTACGGGTATGGTAGAAAAATACATGAAATCTTCGACGTTGTCACGGAGTTCCTGTAACTGGGCAACAAACTGAAGAATTTTATTTTTGTCCATTATAAGCCACCTTTTCTTTGTGTTCTGCAATCATCCGGCCTGTAAGTTCATGAATAGCTATAATTTCGTCGTACGAGAATGTTTCTTCGCAGCAATATCCCTTCCATGTGAAGAAATAATACTCTTCCCTTAGCTGAGAACCGTAGATAATGGTTTCATCCCGCTGGATCTTGATTGGTTCGTTAGTTTTCATAAACTACCTCCTTTCTGACAACTTCGATCAGAATATGTCCAAACCGGATAAAATCTGAAAAAATATCCTCGCAAAGTTCATGGGCAATCAGTTCTTCATTCGTATAATCTGATAAAGGCAGATTGGTTGATAACGTGGGATACATTGCCAGAATACAGGCATTGACTTCTTCAAGTTTGTGTACACAAGTCTCTAAGATTTGTTTTTGCTCCGCGACAGTGGGAGAGGTGTTTTTCTTTTCCATAATACTGAGTTTTTTGCATTTTTAAGCACAGAAAACGGCGTGCCTGTCCCGTTGCAAAAACTCTCAGTAGGGTTTCCTTTCGCCATTACAGCTAAGGACGGGGGTACACGCCGCATGCGTTTATCATGTGTTGAGTGATAGACATAAAAAATCCGCCTATGGATTTAAGGGCGGTCTATCTCCACCCTACTGAGTTTGTTTTTGCATTGCAATGATAAGGAAAATTTTTGAGGTGGCAAAGCGTTTACGGAGTTTTATTGAATTTTCATCCGCTTGAAATTAAGAATAGCCTGATCAGCTTTGTGTTCAGCAACAAGATCCGATAAGTTTTCGAATCTGGATTGCAATGGACCGTTGAACCAATCCAGTTTGCGCCTGGAGATAACGCCGGGAATGGTTCTGAAGTCGGTTGATTTTGTTTTGGGATTTCTGGAATGATTTATCCGTTCGCCTCGCATAACGACACCGTTTTTGGAAATATAACCCCGTCCGACTCCTTTTTGCAGGAAAACGCCATGCAGGCTGAAAGAAAAACCGATCCGGTCGATTTCTCCGAATGTTTTTGAAGTATTCATTCGGAATGAACGGGCCAGTGGTTCTTCTTTTGCACCTGAAGCATGCCGGCCCTTTGGGATCTTTCCCAGGATGGTCTGTCGGGTCCGGTGTCCCCAGGAGACGATATCTTTGTTGAATGATTCAATATTTTCAATGATTTCCGTCATCTTTCATGAGTTTTGCCTGACAGGTTATTTTTGTATGAGTCAGTTCGAATGTGAATTGTTTGGGGATATAGACTTGATTCCGGACCCGGATCCGGCGGATCTGGTCTCGTGTACTTGCTTCCTGATATCCGAAAATCGGAATGATCCGAAGGATATCCTCAATGGAACATTTGAAAGAAAAAGTATATTCGTTTGCGTTTTCAAGGAAATCGTACCAGGGTTTGAGTAGTTTGTTATATAGACCGTATGAGGTGCCTATTTTTAATCCCGGACGGTCGGAATAGACAGTTCCATTAGATTGTATTTCCGATGATGTTCCCAGGTTCCGATTCAATTTATCGGTAAAAAAGAAGATTAGTTTATCTGTTTTGGAAGCGTCTGGCGCGAAACGTGGGGAAACACCTCCTTCTTCGTAAAATGGATAGGGGGTATTTGCGAAATAATCCATTGGCATAGGAGATGCTTCGATCGATACCTCTTCTGTTTTTGAGAGATCGGGATTAGTTTTCAGAGGGAAGAAGCTGTTACCCACTCTTTTCCATTCCAGGATGTCGATCACGTCACCCCCCGGGGTGAAATCAGAGCCCGGAACTGATTTATAATAGCTGTTTACAGCCTGCACACTTATCAGTAAATCTTCGCGGCTTGGAGTACCGGCGTGGCTGAGTGTCCCGTAAGCGGTTACAGGGCCATCGACCTTGTAATCGTCGTCACTGAATTTTAAATGAAACGCGGTCGGTTCGTTGATCAGAACCTCATGGCCGTCCAAAACAATATCGGAGAGATCGAGGATTTTCGAATCCGCAATATCTTTGAAAAACAGAAACTGAACCATGTTGGTCTGGTTATCGACAAAGGTGGTCAGGGTAAACATTTGTTTCAGGCCGACCAATACACTATTTACACTAATGGCAGGCAAATGATTTTTGGGATATATATTATTCTTGTAGTAATATATATTTAAAGATGATGTTCCGACGTATTCTTCCGGAGATGTATCGAGAGTGTAGTTATTGAAGAATAATAATGAATCGAAAATCAGGGAATTTTTTGCTAAAGCTGAATCGCTATATGCTACGAAAAAATCTTCTGAAGTAAATATTATTTCGAGGATTTTAAATACGTAGAATATTGGAATTGCACTTTCGCTGTACCGGTTCTGTTCGGTAGATGGAAAACGGTTGACAATTTTACACCATGCCGGATTGGACGAAAACAGTTCCGGTGCGTATATTTTGGGGAGTGTAAATAATTTATGTGTGATTCCCGGGATTTGGGATGTATTGTTGATTCCAGAGCCTGTAGGAACTAATTGCAAGGTAGGAAATGTGAAGCTATCAATATTCTTATCGGCAAAATCGGCAGGGAGCTGTCGTAAAGTTACAGCACATCGGAAGACTTCAGCAACAGATGTTACAATCAGTTTTCCGGAAAACAGGTTTATTCCGTCAAAGTTCATTCGCCAGGGATATTCATAGAATTTCCCCATTACTTCGATATGGTTGCTGTAATTTAAAATTGATTCATTTCCGAGAAATGGTAAATCAAAATGATAAATGATACTTGCCGGAATGACATCACTTTCGAAAGTCGGGAAGTTCAGTTCAATCCGGATATTTAAATCATCAGGCAGAGTTAAAGCCTGGTCGTTTACGAACATTTCAATCATAATGTGTATTAAAATGAACCGTCTTTTAGACGGTTCTGGTTATGCAGGAATAGGGATGTCTTTGATAAACTGGCTCATATCATCGACGTTGTTGGCAGTAAGTGCAAACATAGTACTTACTTTATTTTTTAGGCATTCACCCGGAATTTCTCCCTGAAAATTCCATTTTGTAATTGGCGTTTTTTCTTGGAATATTTCAAACGAAAATAATTTTCCACTAAAATATCCGCCACGAGCTGTCAAAATATTCATCGCATCTTCGGTAGGTGCGATAATATCTTCTGTTGATTCCATTGCTGACTCTACCAGTATATCATTCACAAATGCAGTAAAAATCGGAGCATTATTTTCAAGTCCTAATTCCATCCTGACTTTTATGCGTTCATTTCCATTCTTTCCAGACTGAAATATAATTGCATATCCAGTTCCGTTTATAAATAGCCAAAGTACAGCATTACCACCAATCAAACTGAAATTATATAAGAATGTATCTTTCATTTTAAATTCGAAAGTAGAATCCCCAGGAATCAAATCCATTACGCAAATCAGCTTTTTATTATCTGTCGGCATAAACAAGTTTTTTGTAATGCCGGCATTAAAAGACAGGTAATCATCTACTCCGTCCGGACAACATGCACGAATAGTCGTGGGAACAATTACAGTTGGGATATTACCTTTATACCGGAATATCCCAGGTGTTTTGTATGTGAAGATCATTCCGGCACCAGGACGCTCTTCGGTCTTTTGTCCGGTGGTCATCCCGTCCATACTGTCAAGAATAGCAGGACGTAATTCATCCCCTAATAGGAAAAGGCCACTATTGCAGTCGGGAACGATAAATACCAGATTGTCATTTTTTACAAGGTTAATGAAACCGAGTAGTTTAGATTGTAATCCCGGGTTGTAAACTCTTAGTTTTACAATAAAACTTTTCCCGTCCTTTTCTCCGACACCTTCAAAGTCCAGTTTTCCTTCATCGTCGGTAATGTATAGTTTGTGGAATGCTTTTCCGGCTTTCATTTCGATATTGCCGGAGAGTTCTCCCATTTGTTCGATGGTAATGTCTGCTCCTGCTTTGGGTCGTATGGGCCATTTCGCTACATCCCTATGAAGGGCATAGTACACGATTTGTCCGATCCCTCCCATATTATTCCCGGATGGAAGGTTTTTGGTAATGTCTGTAAAGTCGATTGCCATGATATCAAATTTTAAGTGGTTTTATTATATCGTCTATATTTGCAATGTTATTTGCCATGAGGTCATATGCTGTGCCATTTTCGATTTTATTTTTTAATCTTTCGGTTGAAGATTCTCCGTTAAAATCCCACAATATAAGGTTGGTTTTCGTTTCGCTAATTATTTTATCTATACTGAAACTAATTAGTTTACTGTCTCCATAAGGAACATTATTTGTTTTTTTGAATAAGTACATGAAATTAGTTGTATTGGTAATTTCTGCCTCTGATAACGTCAGTGTTTCTGGTAATGAATTGATTTTTAGCCCAAATTCCAGAGTGTTGTTATTGTTGGAAACAGAAAGCTCAACTTTTACACGTTTATCAATATTAACCGAAGATGATTCCTGATAAAACATGTATTTTTTGCTTTTACATAGACATATGATTCCAAATATCAAACCGCTGTAAAAAAATTCCAGATAAATTCCGGCCATTAGTCCTAAGGAAAACATGGATCCGTTTCCGGGAATCATATCCATCGAATAAACTATTTTCTGCCCAGGGTCGCATGGGAATATATTCATCATATTTGTCAGCGTCGGGGAAGTAATTGTAAAATAATCATCGACTCCGTCCGGACAGCAAGCCATGACCGATTCGGGCAGTGGTTCAGGAGTACCGGATGACAGAAGATGAAAATTCAGGTTTGCAAATGAATATTTGAATGTATAGAAATGTAAATCGTCGGCATCCGCATAAATGTTGAATGTGCCTTTTTCTATATTTATGGGTAACAATACATTATTTTCTGAAGTGTAAACTGAATCAGAAAGAATGAATTCTTTGGACAGGAATGCCATATCCCTGGTAATATATCCGGTTGTTACTTCAAAAATTTCAGAGTAATCTGTGATAATACCCTGTGCATATGAATTGTCACGTTGGTATGTCTCTTTATCTGTCTTGATAGAGTTAGAAATTTCTGAGACAATGATGCAGTCAATACCACCGAGTCGGTTAAGGTATAAAATAGGCTTATGGGCTTTTACTATCCGGACAACATCATAGGTCATCCTTTTTTCGCACATAGTTTCTCCGGATAACCAAAATGAATATTTTTTGACCCCAGATAATTTAAGCTGCTGTAATCCAGTTGGAATGGCGTACATTTCATATTGCGATGTTGTAGTTATACGTCCAAAAGAAGTGGTTCTGGTAGTTCCGTCTGTATAGGAAAAACTGGAATTGATAGTATAGCTTCCGGGATTCAGAATTAATGCTACCAAAAAATGGACTCCGTCGGCTACTGTTTCGAAAGCTTGAAAGTTTGTCAGAAAATCATTTTTCCGGATAAATTCAGACGGAGAAGCCGGAAATTTTCCTTTTACAGCAGTCAGTATATCTGTTGTTGTGGAATTGATCGGTATGTAGTTACCCTCTTCAGTAAAGACAACTTTATACTGCAAAGTGAAGCCCTTCAGTTTGCAGTATTCGTTAGTCTCCAAACCGGGGAATTCCGGCCTGAGGCGGTTATCGATAATTTTGCTGATATCCATGTCTACATCCCCGTCAGCATTTGGATATAACCGCATCAATGGCAATTCTACGACTTTATTGGCGGACTCAATGAGTTGAATCTGAGCTGTCATTTTATAGTTGATCGTATTGGTCCGGTCGGTATGTACCAGGAAATACATCCGGTTGCCGGAAGCGGATAATTCCTCCGGTTGTTGTTTTATTGTTATTGCCATACCGTCAGATCCTCCCCGATCTTCGTTTTAAATGTGAAGCTGATCCGGCAAAAGGCATAACCAAGTATCGGGTTTATAAAATTAAGCCCTTCGGCAGAATTGATTTCAAAACTGGTCATTAATGGAAGTCGCTGCCGTTTATCATCAACCATTTTGGACAGGATCTGTCCTGCAATAATTTCGGTCCGCTCAAGTGTCTCACACCGCTTTGCCGGATTGAAAATGTCGCATTTATCGACAATTGAAAAAGCACCATGCCGGTTCTTCAGGATGTTGTCCGGAGAAGAGCCTGCAAAGTCAAAGTCGAAGCCTTCGACAACCAGACAGGGGAAAGCCTTTATACTGGCTGTTTTGGAAAGTAGTTCATCGAGTTCGTACCGGCAGAATGTTTTTATCTGTTTGTGCTTATCTGCAAGTTGCTCAAAATAGTCGGCTATGTCAGTGTAATTTTGCTGCATGTTCTCTTTGTTTTCTGGATTCCTTAATCTTTCTTGTGATGAACCTGAACACTGAATTTATCGGTATCTCAGCGTATTTGTCCTGATCTTTCAGATCGTCACCGACGATATCGTCGAAGATTTCAGCCCAAGAACCGGACTTTTTTCCGGATGATTGCTTCTGAGCCGGAAAAATAAGGGGATATCTGTCTGCGATCCATTTCCGTACCAGGCCGTAGTTTAATGCGATTGCTTCAAAAATCTGCAGATCGGCTTTTTTCAGTTTCGGTACAGCCTGATCTGCTGATTTTTTATCGTATCCGGTTCCCGGAGTGTATAAATGTGCTATGAAATCACGTAAGATGTCCGGATTTGCGGTTTCAGCATATTGCATGTAGAAACTATCTACATAAATGAATTGTAAAAATGTCATGTCTGCCAGTTTGGGCCGGGGAGCATAAAGAGTGCCCAAGCCCGGGAAACAAACAGATTCTATATTGAAACTACTGGTCTTGGTGTCTTTTTGAATGAAGTCGAAAAGTTTGGCCAGTTCATAGACCTGATGTAAATTCATTTTCCGGACTATTCTTTTCGGGACATTGAGCATAACTGCAAGGAGGGTTGTATCGTCCTGACGTTTATGCAATGCGGTAAATTGCCGGCAATTCATTTCGCTCCATGTCGTGGGGAAGGAGGTGATGATCTCCCGGTTCCGGAAAAAGCTTTTATATGTAATCTTAATTTCGTGCATATCTTCTGAATAAAACTATTCCCAGCATGACTGATATCCAGAGCCAGACATTTTTATAGAACGGATCTTTTTCCGGCACTATGATTCTGGACTCCATTTCCCTGATGGTCCGTTCAAGTATCTTGATTTTATTGATATAAATGAGTGTGTCGATATTGATCGGATTCTGCCGGAGATTTAGCCAGGGCACACTATTGGTAATTCCGGCTTGCGCATAAGCAAATTTGGTAGACGTTTCCCAGGGCGGAAGACTAAAACGGCCAGACTGGAGCTGATCGAGGCAAACCGTATCGTAGACGATCGAATCCGATGTGATCCGGACAGTATCTCCCGGAATTTCTATCCGGAAAGGAATGGAATCCCTGATTGTGATGGTGTCCCTGACTATACGTTCGGTGTTTGTTGTAAAGGACCTGTATGGCCGGCAACTGGCAAAAAGGAGTAAAGACCCGAAAATAATTACACTTACCGGACCTTTTTTTCGAAGCATGGAATCTTTACTGAAGAGAACGAAAAAACCGCCGCAAATAAATACAGAAACTTCCGTCAGGGTAGATTTTTCCATAAACACCAGGATAAAACAAGTTATTAAAATTGCCAGTCCAAGAACTGTCGTTTTCCAATTTTTTAAAATCCTATCGATCATACTTGCTTGGTTTTAAATTCGTTTTTGACTGAGAAACAAGGGCAATCCTTATGTACTCCGGGTAAATCGCGGTGTCCGGTGATTTCTGCCTGTGGAAATTGTTGTTTCAGACTGGCAACCAGATCGTACATTGCTTGTTTTTGTTCCGGTGTCCGGTTGTCTTCAGGCTGATTATTGTCTCCTTTTCCTCCGGCATAGCAAATACCGATACTGTTTGTGTTGTATCCGGCGGCGTGCGCTCCTGGCTTTTCTATCGGGCGGCCCTGCTCTATCGCGCCATCGCGGCGGATGACATAGTGATATCCAATGTCGTTGAATCCGCGCTGAAGATGCCACTGTCTGATTTCGTTCACACCGATGTCCATCCGCGCATAGGTGTCCGAACAATGGATTACGATAAGGTTAATTTTTCTCATGTTTCCTGCGTTTAAGGGTTTGAATTATTTTAATGCACCACCAAATCAGAGCCAGGATCGGAACCAATGTTCCGGCAAGCTCACTGACATTGCGGAGACTTAACCAGTCGTTTACCTTAATCCAAACAAAAAAGCTGTTCAGGCCGACCCCTATGCTGTTATAGAGGTAATTCCATAGGTATATGATGTGTTCTCTCATTGCCAGGTAGTTTTTTTGTTTTTATTATCCCGGATCAGCGGATTGGTATTTGTCGCTCCGGACAGATGTTTCTGAAGCTCGCGTAAATATCTGTTTGCCATATTTCTGTATTTTGAAACCAATGTGTTGACCAGGATTGTATCCGGTGGGTTCTTTTCCCGGATACCGTCGGCTGCGACTCTTCTTTCCATCCAGATTCCGGCATTGTCTATGTTTACTCCCATATCTTCCATGGCGTAGGCAACAGCCAGACAGACAATAACAGGGCGAACCAGTTCGATGGTGCGTTGTTGTTGATCTGAAATGGTGCCTGATAACACTGCCTGCCGGAGTTCACTCAAATCAACGATATCGGATATATCCAGATCCTCGGCCCGTCTGATAAAAGCTTGCAAATAACGGAATACGATATGTCCTATTGGTTTGTAATATTGTGAGAAAACAAACCGGTCCGGGATCAGTTCTCCCCGTCCGGCTTTGTAATACTCAGACTCTTTAAATTCGGGGAACGAATCTATTTTGTCAAGAAAATGATTGATGATAAGGTCGAGCTGATCGAAACCATTTCGCCTGAAGATCTGTTTCAGGTCTTCCTCCTGATAACGATAGAGAGAATCGGTATTTTCTCCGGCAACCCGGGCAAATCCTCCGGAAAGCAGGAGTGTATTCAGGAGTGTGAAATTCTCATACACAGTGATGTTTGCAACTGCTTTCCGGCACATTCCGATTTCATCGGGGAACGTTGTCTGATCTTTTGCGATCCGGTTGAACAGCTTGGTCCCAAGCAGAGCGATTATATATGTGTTTTCCGTAGCCAGTAAAAGATTTTGAATCCGGCTACAGTCGTAGGATGATGCAATCTGAATGTAGTCCTTCAGTTCATCAATTAGCTGATCTGGGTTTTCTGAGAATAACATTATGCCAGGTTTTTAGTGGTCCCTGATCCTGAATCGAGGGTTGTTAATATTGTATTCCGGAAGCGTAGCTGTATGTCTTTTACTCCGTTGAACTCCAGCATTGCTTCGATGGGATCGAGCAGGTTCTGCCGATCGAGCCAGGCCATGGCGATGTTTACCAGAAAGGCTTCGCGGATATTGCTTCCGCCCTGATTTCCGGCATATGTGCCACCAGGCATTCCGGCACCCAACACATTCGGATTGACCATCAACGAAAACAGGATTTCGCTGTTTGCAGCTGCTGAAGTGACCAGTTTGTCGTCGGCTTTGTATTTGTTATCGAGAGGTTCGATAATCCACTGCTCTTCAGGCCTTCCGTTGTTTCCGATCGTGTAATGGGTGAAAATGGCTTTGTTTGCGTTCTTTGTATCTGTCAGGCTTTCTTCGATAGCGTCCATTTCTTCCTGAATCTTTTGCCGCCGTTCTTCCGGATTTTTGTAGTCTTTTTCCGGATACCGTTTGTCCCAGTACGCATAAGGTATCTTTATATGCCAGGTCCAACTGATTTGATTTTCATAGGCTTTGTCCAGGAAAGCAGGGATTTTATTGGCTATACTTATCCATCCGGCTAATTTGGCAGCCCACCAGGCAGGCATAGGATAAATGTCGCTACTGTCCCACTCGTCGCGGAGCGGATAGATGTAACTTCTTCCGGCAATTTTTCCGGCGTAGCGGATACGCTCGAGGTCGGCCAGGGGATCGTAGTTATCGAGGACTGGATAAACTTCGATATTTTGGGGATTAGAGATATCCGGCCATTCTCCGGAGACAATGCAGTTTTCAATTATGCCGTTACGCGGCTTTGTCAAACGGCAATGCAGGGCGTTGATGGCATTTATCCCAACGATCTGATTCCCTGCTATATTTGGGATCAGCTGTGGAAAGGATATCCCGAATTTCAGGATATCCCGGTAGGCATTTGCAAGATAACGCCGGACTGTCCGGGACTGAAGGAAATTAATAACCTGAGAATCATTAATGACTTCTAACAGCTCATTGCCTTTTGCGTCATATCCGGCAACTTTACAAGGAAAAACGCCTTGCCCCATGACAACCCGGTGAAGGAATTTAAGTCCGGTGCTGAGAACTCCGGTTTGCCCGATTATTGTTGCTGCTTTTTGTGGGAAATCGTTGGAAGTGGTCCAGGCGCAACATTCGTAGTTCCCTACTTTTACCGAGTCTTCTACTTTTTCGGTTTGTACGGAGGATTTAACTGTTTCGGGTATGCCGATAGTAGAAGCGAAGAATTTTCCGCCGTAGGCCATTAAGGGAGTCCCGTTTTCGGAGGTGAGCAGCTTTACACTCATAACACGACCTCCTTTCCGTTAAAACGAATGATTCGGTCAATTCCTACCGGAGTGGGATGTCCGGTTGAGTTACCGTTTTTATCAACGGGAAGTACTCCCCTGTAACGGTTGGCTGCCATGTCCATGTTCAGACCGCAGCTTACCCCACGCGGGATAAATACCCGTTCGCCGTTTAATTTATCGAAAGTAATACTAAAAACTTCCTGTTCCCCGGTTCTCGGGTTTGTTTTAACATCCATTTCCTGAAGAACAGTTTTTCGCCGAATCGTTGCCATTGTTCAAATCTTTTCGGCGAAAATAGGAGGGAAGGAAAGGAGAAAAAAGGACAAAAAAAACGGAGCTGTAAGCTCCGCTTTTCTAAACAGTATCAAATACTCTTTCGGCTTTTTTCCAATCGTCCGGAGGAGTAAATTCACAGTCGTTTATTACTTCTTTGCCATTTATATTTCCATACCGGCAATATATTTTCAGACAGTTCCGGAGGTCGGACAATGTTGTTTTTACTTGTGCCATTTCATTGCGTAGCTCAATATATTCCTCCGGTCGGGGAAATACACCGCGCAGGTGAAACATTTTATTGGCCAGTTCTTTTTCTTTAGCCTGGTATTCATCAAAAGTTTTAACCAGGGATTTTACAGAAATCTTGCCATTAACTGAATGCTTTGTCAGATTAATCATAAATTACTCCTTTCCTGTTTCTAATTTTTTTACAGTGCTTCTTTCCTGGGTAGCAATGACTTTCAGGTGTGCAGCGGCTTCCTGCATTTGCTTTGCAATATCTTCCAGTGCTTCAGCCATCCGGACGATTTGCTCATTTGTAAAACATGCCGGTTTACCATTCACCAGATATCCGTTTATCCGCTGATGGATCCAGAATTTTGATTTTCCGAAATAGTCTTTTGCAATAGATGCAAATGAAACGATATTGCCGATCCGCTGTAATTCGTTCATGACACTAATGTGCGATGCCAGTTCGAGGGTTGGTTGCATTCCTGCACGAGCAGCCTCTTGCAGCTCTTTTTTACTGGAGTCCGGAAGGCTTTCGAGTTCCTTCAGCCGGGCATCCAGATAAGCTTCTTTTTCGTCGGTTGTTAAACCTTCCATTCCGCGGAGGATATTGTCTAAATCCTCATTGCTAAAAAATGTTGTCTTTTTCATACTTCCTCCTTTTTTATAATCTTTAAAATGTGTCCCCCGAAGGGGACACGTTCCTGGTTTATTTCAGTTTAGAGAACTGATCCAGAATCGCATTAATCAGCGTTTCTTTTTCTGTCTCCGTCAGCCCCATTTGTTTCCAACCTTTCGAGTAAAGAAGGAAAAGGTTTTCCAACATTGCCCGGTGGAAGGTGGTGGGCTGATCGCAACTTTCAATAATTTCCAAGAACTCTTTTAAAGATTCCCTCATAAACTTAGTATTTGGGGTTAAACTTCACTACAAAGATAATAAACTTTAGTTTATTGCAAAAGTTTTTGCCGACTTTTTTCAATTTTTTATTCGAACGGGGACAAAAGTGTTGTTATTGAAGCGTAATGCACTGTTGAATTTTGTCCAGATAATTTTGTCGATAGCGTCGCCGAAGTGGGTTGCTTCCTCGGGAAGTACTCCGCTCCGGCTGCTTTCGCTTTTTTTGTCCTTCCCGAAACGGCCATCGTGTTCGGTTACGCGGGTATTATTCATACTGATAATGGAGAATTTACACCGGACGCCGTTAAACCGGATACCGGGGAAACGCGGATCTGCTTCCTTGAAAATATTTTGGATGAGCAGGAATTTATCGTGTTGGGGTGGCTCCATCCCTTGATGAACGTGAGGAATAACGTACCAACCGTTTGATTTCAGCCGTTCGATAGCCTGTTCGTTGTAGCTTTGTGAACTGTTTGCCTGTCGGTGATCTCCATATCGGTCGCGGATGTAAATGATGGTACGTTCCTGATGATGTTCGTAGTAACGACAAAATGAGTCGATCAGGGCATTTATCATTGTTGTGGGTGCCTGATCGGGTTTGACGAAAAATTCATTTATAAAATTCTGCAATTCTATCTCAGAAAAAAGGCCGGTGACAAAATCGTAATTCCGGGGTTGGCTGACGGTCATCAGGCTGATCCGGGCACCCCAGTCGAATGAAAGTTCCAGAGGTTTGTGTGTGTCACAATCCGAATCATAGCGGCAATCTTTTTCGGAAAGCCGGTTCCAGTCGAAATTTGAATCTTCTGCTACGTCCCGGATAAAAGCGTCGTTCGTAGCATTATAATAGATATGGCGGTCGGAGAGTGGATAGTAGCAATCTTCTACTTTATCGATCACCATGTTCATGATCTCAATCAGGAAGGTCAGCAGCGTTTGTTTTTTATATTCCCGTCTGATATAGGAAAAGCCTACGTTTTGGATATTATCGAAAGCATTGGCCAGCGTGAACAGTGTGCCGTCTTTGCTGACAAAAGGTGCAATACTCTTTTTCAGACGAACCGTTTCGTTCCAGATACTTTTGAATTCGGATTCTGATTCGCAGTCGAGCAGCTCCAACTGTAATTTTATTATCCGGTTCCAGATTTCGAAAAGTCGGATTCCGCGTTCTTTTTCATAGTAGTTGCCGATATCAAGCAGCCATTTTTGTTCGGCGGTGTACGGCATGGAACTGGAATAGTGGAAACCATGGTGCCAGGGGATCGGTTGCGGACTGTGTGGTCCGAAAATACCTTCATTTCCCCGGTTGGTCGGTGATGTTTCTTCGTCGTAACGTTGTTTATTTATTGTCAGTGCTTCGTCCAGAATCTCGTAATCGACGGATGCTCCACGCGCTGATCCGGCGCGGTCCTGAGAAAGAAGCAATAAGCCGTTACCATTCGAAAAGCTAATAAAATTGTCGAACTTCATTACTTTTTCGTAGGGTTGCAGGAAATGATCCGGCGGTCGGCGGTTGATGACGTAGTTGCCGGGATCTTTGGCTGAGACGTGCATTTTATAGCCCATACTTTCAAGTAGTTTAAAAGTGGATGGGAGTGTACGTGTGAGCAGCTGTCCGAAAGTCTGTCCGGTTACGGCAGTTAAAGCCCGGGGCATGGTCCGGTTAATCAGGTTGATGTCCCAGGCTATTCCGGCTGATTTCCCGGTGCCTCGCCCCCAGATATCGGCTTTGTTTTTGGCCTGAAGGAGTAGGCCGATTTGTTGTGCCGGGTTGAATTGTATTTTTTGCTCTATCATGAGTTCATGATTTCGGTGATGTCATCGTCGGTAGCCGGATTGATCAGAGCGTCTGCAATGCGTGTGCGCTGATCGATGGGTATGTTCAGGAATTTGTTCAGGTCGAGGTTGTAGGTATTGTTGTTGACCTGGATCGGGATAACGATCTGATGTTTTTCCAACAGACGCGGATCGATGTTATTCTCGGGAGCTTCGCCCAGGGCTTTTATCAGATTTGCCTGAGCTGCTGCCCAGGCTTTCAGATTACCGGTGTCCTTTGCTTTCTGGCAGAGTTCGATAATATTGTTTAGTAACCAGTTGCGCCAGAGTTCATAATCGAAAGTTTGGCGGCTGTTGAACATACGGACGGCGTTCCGGCAATCTTCATAAGCCTGTGTCCGGCTCAGGCCGGGATACTTTGCCTGAAGGATGGCAACTGCATTTTTTGTTACCGGATTTTTTTCCAGAAGTTTGGAGGCAGAGACCCAGCGGTTGAGCATTTCACGTTGCCGGAGCGGAAGGGTAGATTCATTTCCTTCCAGGATGTAGGATTTGATGGTTTCGTAGTCCTGATTTTCGAGTGCTTTCATAGCGATGTTTTTGCAAAGGAAAGCAGGATCCGGACGATGGAAAAGGACAAAGAAAAGCCCCGGCGTGAACCGGGGCGAAGTTTATTTCTGTTTAAGGGTGAGCAGCCAGACGAAAGTCGGCTGTCCGGATAAAGGTACGCATGTAAAGCCGTTTGATTTCAACGCCTCGAAAATATTTTCCAGAGGTATCGGATAAACGGAATTGAACATTTCAGCGATTTCGGACGATGTGAAATGTTCGTCGGCCTGCTCCCAGGACTTTGCCGGAGCATAACGCTTTATGAATTCACACATCAGATCGTTAAGGGCCTGTATGGCCTGTTCTGTAAGTTCTTTTTTACACATGGCTTTCCTCCTTTTCCAAAAGAAATACAGAAGTATTACGTACATTCAGTTTTTCAAGACTGGTATAGGCAGACATCAAACAGGATGCACAAACGTTCATTTCATCAGTGAATTCCTGAATACTACCATTGAATTCTTTTGTGTAAGGTCTCAGATCATCATCCGTTAGTATTGCAGATTGTATCCGGATTCTATTAGCAATACTGAAAATCTCCCGGGCTGCTCTAAGAAGTTCAGATTTAAATACATTAGCAGATTTCGGTAACAAGAATTCTTGTTTTTGCTCCGCGACAGTGGGAGAGGTGTTTTTCTTTTCCATAATACGTGATTTTGAACTTTTAGGCACAGAAAACGGCGTGCCTTTCCCGGTGTTCAAACTCTCACGTAGGGTCCCTATGATCATTATAACCATAGGACGGGGGTACACGCCGCATGCGTTTATCATGTGTTGAGTGATAGACATAAAAAATCCGCGACTCGGATTCGAGGGCGGTCTATCTCCACCCTACGTGATAATGTTTGAACATTGCAATGATAGGTAAAATTTTTGAGGTGGCAAAATTGAAGGGAAAGAAAAAGGCGAAGCTAGTCGGCTATGCGTATTTATAGATCCTTTAAAACTTCTTGTTTCTCATTTTTTTTGACAAGATTTTTATACTTCTCACTCTCATACATAACTCCGAGTGATGGAGTAAAATTGTCTCCATATAACATTAAACGAATATTGGTTGATTCTGTTTTCCAAGTGGCAACATATATTAATTCACCGCTTATTACAGCCATTCCATAGTTAGCTACATCATCTTTATATAGATTTCCTTTCCAAACCATTTTATCTATTTCAGGCTTTCCATATTTTTCAGTCAACAGATTTTTCAAATTTTTAAAATCGGATATATAATCATTATTATTCACATGCTTTTCTTTTATCAAATAAATGCCATTGTATAATGTATCTTCTATAAATTGATAAATAATCTGACATTCTAAATTGGCTATTTTCCCTTTATAGAGTAACATATCAGTAACCCCATCAATAAATTGTGCTGACTCTATTTTTTGTACTTGTTTTTTTGATATACCCCATTTAGTATTTCTGAAATCATCAGATTTAACTCCAATGTTTTCAATTATAGTTTTTTTTGAAGATTGATTTTCTGGTTGTTTATCAATCGGTTGTATTCCTATTGTGGCAGTTTGAAAATCTTTATGTCCCATAAATACCGACTCAACAGAATAATTATCTGTTAACCATTTTGTGATTGCAGAATGAACTTTGATAGAACTGTCTATTTGAGTGATTAATGGTTCACCAAATATTGATTTAAGGATACTATTTATGCTATCACGAATAATATCTGAGTTTTTATCTGTTAATTTGAATAATGGCTTTAATGTTACCCGTGTCAGAGTTTGCGTGGCATTATTTATGACGAAATTCATTCTCATTCTATAATTTCCAATAAAAATATCTGATAGATAACTTTCGCTATATCCATCTTTACCAAAGCTCGATTTTGGGATATTTTTTAAATTCTTGCTGTAAAAATTATTTATTTCCCGTTGAGTTTTATACCAGGGAATATTAGATAAAATATCTGTTAAGGTGTATAATATTATAGGTGAAGATGGAATTATTGTATCTATTAAAGGTGAAGGAGGAGTTATTTTATTTTTTACCAATCCACTGATAATTATTTCTCCATTATTTAAAGCTTCCTCAAGATTCACCAAAAAATTGAAAGTGTAAGCATAATATTTGTTGTCGATTTCTTTGAAGAATGATATTTTTTGTTGGCTTCCTTCATATTGTGAAGGAACGTTGAAATTTGATCTGGTACGTACGAATTGGAAAGTATTGTTTATTGCAATTCCTTTTTTCAAAATGATAATGTCGTTGATACTAACAGTGTCATTTGTAGAAAGAATAACAGAATTCTTTATTTTTTTTTGTGCAAATAAAGAACAACTTATACACAGGCAAAAGATCAATAATATATGTTTCAATTCTGACAATTTAAAGATTAATTTATTGTTCTAAACAGTTAATGTTTTTGCAAATATATGAATTATTCTGAAATTCTGCTTTGTTTTTGAATATCCCGGAGCATTGTTTGTGCCGGTGAGCTACCTGATAATGCAGATTGTGTGATGCTTTTCCGGAGTTCGATATCAGCTTCGTAATAGCCCTTGTAATATGCTTTATATATGTTTCCAATCTCGGAGCGAATTTGTGTTTCGAACATTTCCGGATCTATTTCCAGAATTATTGCAATCTGTTTGGGGGTGTAGAACAGTCCTGCCAGTTCCTCGATTGTTTCCAGTTCTTGCTGTGTTAAATTCATGTTCGAATACGGTTTTGTCAAAATTGAATATTTCGTCGGAAATAAAGATTACACCGCGTTCCAGTTTGGGATTTGTTGTTGCGTTCTGGCTGCTGACTACCGATATCTTCCAGGCTTCATTTTCGATTGTTACAACTTTAGCATGTACGCGAAGGATTTTATACGGAAAATTGGCAGATAGCATCTGAAGCGGTTTGGCTTTACAGACCTTTACACGCGGATCGAGGAGAAAACGGATGGAAAGGATTCCACCTTTTTGATATTTCCGGATGATCTTTTCGATAGCATCCTGACTGATTGACCAGGTACACATGTTGATATGTGCCGGACCTGTTTGCTGAAGAATGTAAAACATTAGTTCGTGGAGTGAAAAGCTGCCATAACTCCAAAAGTTTATACAAACATTATGCTCCAGTATCCCGATCTGTTTCCGCAAGGATGTTTCTGGGTCAGCCAGATTCCTGCATTCAGAAACTGGTAAAAAAAGAACCGGTTGATTTTCCGGTTCTTTTGTGTTTTGCTCTGTTTTATTCAGGTTTTTCAGATCGATCAGCATCGTTCAGCTTTGCTTCGATTTCCGCAAGTTCTTTTTCTTTCTCTGTTATCCTTACTTCGAGTTCCCTGCGTTTCGGACAATCCGGCATAGGGTTTGGTTTATCCGCTTTTTTCTGGCTCTGATATTCGAGCTGATTTTTTGCCCGGGTAATAGAGCTGCGCAGGTTGTTCCGTTTAATGATTAACTGGCCGGAATCAGTTGGATCTGAAGCTGTTTGCTGATTTGGGACCGGATAAAGCTCTTTTTCATCCGGAACAATATCCTTTTCCAGATAAGCTTTTTTAGCAGCGTAGAGGATATCCATACGCGCGGAAATGGATTCGATTTTTTCGATAATTTTCCGGCGTGTTTCGATATTTTCCGGCGTGTTTTCGTCCGGTGTATCGTTTTCCTGTTTTTTCAACATTCCGCGCTCGTTATAGAGTCGGGAAAATTCTGCGATAATCTGGTTTATTACCGGAGGGTAGTTACCGGCAGGAACCGGATCACCTGCGGCCATGGCTCCGAGCGTTTCGGCTGCGGCCTTGGCTTTGTCGGCAAATTCTTTTGTTTCGTTAGCTGCTTGCTTTGCTTCTTCCGAAAATTCTTCAGCACTGTTTTTATGCTCTTCGGCTGCATTGGCAAAATCTTCAGCATCTTCTGCGAAACTTTCGGCTTTGTCGGCAAATGTCTCAGCCTTATCGGTTGATTGGGTATTGGTCGGATTCGGGGTAGTTTCATCAGATCCGGAATCCGGGACCTGCTTGTTATCAGGTTCCTGAATTTCTAATGTCTGATTAAAACCAAGACCAATCAGTTTTCCGAGTTCATAAGCGAGCTTTTCTGCCTGGAATTTTTCCCTACCGGGAAACAGGCGTTTCAAAACCGGATTTTTCCCATATTTTTGATAGAGAAAAACTCCGTCGTCGTAATTCCGGTCGCTATTTAGCCAGTTGGTTATTTCGATTTGTTGATTCTTAATAAGTCCCATTTTTGTAGAAATGTGGTCCCGGGAGAAACCGGGACCTGGTTACGCACCTGGTTCAGTTACAACAGCAGATGGAATTGTGCCAGTGTACTGGCAAATATTTGCTGTTTTATACGAGAATATCATTCCGGCACCCGGACGCTCTTCAGTCTTCTGTCCGGTGGTCATCCCGTCGATACTATCCAGAATCGCTCCCCGCAGTGCGTCACCTAACAGGAAATTATTGCCATTGTTGTCCGGAGCAATAAATACCAGGTTCTCATTTTTTGCAAGATTGATGAAACCAAGTAATTTACTTTGCAATCCCGGATTATAAATACGCAGCTTCATGATGAAGCTTTTCCCGTCTTTTTCTCCTACACCTTCGAAATCCAGTTTCCCTTCATCGTCGGTTATGTAGAAACTATTCATTTTTTTTCCGACTTTCATTTTTATATCTCCGACTAAAGCTCCCATTTTCTCCATAGTAATGTTTTCAGTGTCGGTGGTTGGAGGTGTCGGCCAGGATAGTACGTCACTTTGTAAAGCGAAATATACCAACTGCGGAATACCGCCCATATTCTGACCATCCGGGAGATTTTTATCAATATCAGTAAAATCTACAGCCATTTTTATATAGTTTATTAGCCCGAGGCTATGGTTAAAGAATGACAAATTATGCTCCTTCGCCGGGAGTCTTTGTAATGTTCGTCCAAACAAGTTCGTCCAGAGCGATTCCAACACCTTCCTGCCAGTCGGTCAGAAGGGATACGGTACGTTTGCTCTCCTCGATTTTGAAGGTTTCTTTGTTCATTGTTTTGTCAGTAATGTGCAAAAGATTTGCTTTCGGCGTGATGAACAAGTCTGTGCAAGATCCCATCGATGGGAGCGGACATACGCGACTGGGTGAAAAATCAATACCGAGATCGATCTGCTTAGCAGAGGTGATGTCGTAGAATCCCTGTGAACGTTTGTCGCGGAGATATGCCCGTGCAAAAACCGGAGCCATACAAACAAGCATCTCTGTACCTTGGTAAACGTCCGAAATCTGATCGATAGCAGCTTCTACCTGGTCGAAGACAGTTGTTTTTGATAACGCACCGATATCGGTAAGAACGTGAGATTTATCGGCGTCTACCCCTTTCTGGATAAAGCTTTTCAGGCCATCCATGACATCTTCCGGTTTGTTGGCTGTTTTGGCAGTCGGTGCTTTGTACTTACCGGTGTAATAGGCTTTCATTTCCAGATCCTCATGAATCTTCGGAATATATACTTTCTCGATCATGTAACGGATAAGCGGCCAGTCCTTTTTGGACAAATTGTTTGAAGCCAGAAAACCCAGCCAGGTATCTTCGATATCGTCCGGAAAAATATCGATATCTATTTTCATGTGACGTTTCCGGATTTCGTTCGGAACGAATATTCCCGGATCGGAAGGGGTCCAGTCTTTCTGGAAAGATTGGACAAGACTCCCGACAGTAACGGAAGACATCCGGTAAATTGTCTCTTCCGTTTTGATCGGAGTCATATAGGAGGGAGTAACAGCACCCTGGGTCAGCATCCGGAGGATGTTGTTCATGTTCTGACCTGAGTTCAGATAATAGGCACCGAAAGCGGTGATAATTTCAGATACATTCATTGTGTTATTGATGTTTAAAGGTTAATCTTTCATGTGTTTGAGAGACATCATTTTATCCCAGTCAACCCCGTCGTTTTGATTCAGAGGATTTTCAGACTGTCCGGAAGCCGGAACACCTGGTTTTTCTGCCAGTTTCCGGGATAAAACATTTACTTTTTCTGCCAGGTTTTTTGCTGAAGCAACATCCGGATGCAGGGCGTTCAGTTTATCGACTGCATTGTTGTAGTTTGTTTCATGCTGAGTGAGTTCGGTGATCCGGTGGTCCTTTCCGGAAATGGCATCTTCGAAGGCTTGAAGTTGTGCCTCATTCAGATACGCGCCTTTCCCGTCCTGGCTTTCCAGGGATGTAACAGCCAGAATCGTGTTGAGTAGGGTGAATTGTTTCATTGGTATTTGATCTATTTTGGATTGTGGAAAAATCGGAGTATTTTCTTTGCTGAAGAATTCGCGGATTCCGGAAACAACTTTACCAACGAGTGAGTCATCGTCAGTTGCGGAAAAATCCGGAAGTTTGGGAAGTCCCATCATGTTGAATTTTTCAGAGACTTTTGCCAGATTGATTTTTGTGGTTGTAGTGTTATACACTTCGTCAACGAAGCCCCATTCTTTTGCTTCATCGGCTGTTAGCCATTTTTCTTCTTTCATCAGGTTCAGAATTTCCAGAACCGGCTTTCCGGATCTGTCTGCATATGCTTTTGCAGCTACCAGAGTCATTTTCTCATTTTCATCTTTAACTTTTTCCAGGTGAGTAATCAGATCGGATATCTGATCTTCATTCATGCCTCCCCAGGCATTCACCCAGGACATGACTTTATGTATAAGGTAGAAAGATGAATTGCTGATACGGGTATGTTTTGCACCCAAGCCTATTAAAGTAGCAGCACTGGCTGCGTACCCTGAAATATCTACAGTTACACTTCCGTGAGCTGCAAACTGATCTTTGATGTTGATTGCCATCAGGAAGTCGCCACCACCACTGCAAACATGACAAATAACCGGATTTTTTCCGGCAGCATTCAGGTAAGATTTAATGTAACGATTTGAGTAGCCCCATTCCCCGATATAGGAATCAATGTCGAATTCTGTAGTCGCCATAATATTGTTTTTCAGGCAATATTATGGCTATCGGACAGGTGGAAAAAGGACAGTTACAAACTTATTAACGGGGAAGGGAAGCGTAATTTTCGGGAAAACTTGAGTTTTACACAATTCAGGTCCTCAAATTCTTCGCCGGTGTCTGATTCAATTTCATAACGCAAGGGTTCATTCCGGGTGCCGTCAATCCGGGTGATATTATTACTATCGGATGTGATCACAACGAAGTTGTTCAGGAGTAATTCGGTGTAAAAGTTGTCTTTATCGGATCGGGCAACAGTGCATTCTATTTTCAGGTCGTAATATTCCCCGTTTTTATCATCTTTCCGGGTACATTTCCGTTTGGCAGAATCCAGAATGAAATTAACCTGAATTAAACGTTCCTGATCTATAATCTGGCCAGAATCACTAATGTTTGAAACCGGACAGACATATATTTTTACTAAACCACCTGTATTATCCATATTGTTGTTATTAGAGCTGTCTTTTACCGACAACCTTCAACGGTGTCCCGATATCCGACAACATTTCCATAAATATTCTGCTTAATTCGTTCCTGAAATTTCCGATCAGCCGTTTTTGTACCAGGGAGCCGTTCCGGTCGAAATCTTTTTTTATGGAATCATATCCCCAGACGTCTTCCGGAAAGCCGAAAGTTTCCTGAAAATCCCGGATGCATTTCGCAACCGAATAGCCCAGGCTTTGATGGTATGCGATGTGAATCCGTGCAAGAAACTTGATTCTTTTTTCAAGAAAGGAATTTAGTTTCAGCGTTTCTGTTTTAGTGAGTGTAAATCCATACCGGAAGAAAGTATCCTTTGTGATTCTCAGCTCCACGGTAGCCGGAAAGTTGGATGAAATGATTTTATCCAGGCGCGTGGATCCTTCGCGGAGCATCATGGTGACCATGTCATTCAGCTCGGGATCTTGCCGGATATCCGCCGGATTGCCGTAATTGTTTTCCAGATATGCCTTTGTATAGGGTTTCACTGCAACTTTAACTGTATAAATTTCCATTTTCAACCGAATTTAATATCTCTGATTTTGTCCGGAAAAGACAAAAAACTATTTTTTGAAATTGTTTTCACTAATTTTTGCGACCTACCGACCTACCGACCTACCACGGCCGGATTTCAAAAGCTAATATACTGAAAATAAAGCAAAAAGCAAAAACGGAGAGGTGAAAAAACATAGAAAAATGACGACCTACCCGACCTACCAAGCCCTTTTTTGACGTTTTTGGTAGGTTTTAGGATTTTTACAGGGAGAAAACACTGAATAAGGCTAAAACCTACCCGACCTACCAAAACCTACCAACCTACCATTGACCTACCTATGAATATATATATAATTTTTTCTTATAAATATATAATATATAAAGCTTTACGTGTGTTTCTATTTTTGAAAAAAGTTTCTTTGGTAGGTCGGTAGGTCGGTAGGTCGCTGTTTTCTGGAAAATTTTTCAGAAAAACTCTCTTTTATAATTTTCCTCTGAATATTGGGGGGGTATGGGGGGAAAAATGACTGGATCGGACTCATATGGTTTTCGATTCCGGCCAGTCCTTATATGAAAGAAAGGTTCCGGTATTCTTGCCGAGAATACCGGGAATTGAAAAACCCGGCCAATCGGCCGGGTTGTCTCTTTAGAATAGTACTTTGTCTTCACAAAGCTGTCTTTCTTTCAGTTCAGTTGTTTCGGGTTGTTCAGGAGGTGCACTTCGTTCCAGATCGATATCGAAATACTTCCGGAATATATCGTAGTTTAGGGCAATACAGGAAGTTGTTTGTATCCTGTCTCTCATGATCCGGATCATTTCCATATTGCCGCTTACTTCAGATTTCGGCACTTCTTCGACCTCTTTCCATCGGAATTTCCGGCTGCTGACAACACCGATATAGGCCGGATTTGACCGTAAGTTCTGTTCGATAGTCGATTGTGTTGCACTTTCTGTATTGTAGGACGATTTTGCGTAATAGGTAAATAAATTGGCCAAGCGGATGAACAGGATTTTTTCGTCGGCTTTTAGATTGACCTGAGCCGATTCTCCACCTGAAGCTTTTAATGTCAATTTTCCTGGTTGGGAGATATCGTAGTCGCGTCCTTCTTTTATAGTCCCGGTATTTATCATCACCTCAATAGCCTTAAAGAATCCGGCTAGTTTGTCAGAGTGACTGATTAGTTCTATTTGCCATTTAACCTTGTCTTTAGCCAGGTTAAAAAATTCCTGATATGTAAAGGGTAATTGAAGATGCGGAGCATATGTTTCTAAAAGACGGCACATTGTCAGGAACAGGGAGACTGTTTTTATAATCCGGACCATGTCGCCTGAAGCATCCCCTCCAGAAAGAACGGCGTCGGTCAGTTCCTTGTTTGTGGTTCGCTCAAGATGTTTAAAGTGGTCCTGTACAATCGGACGTAGCTTCAAAATCTCAAACAGAACATTGCAAAGTCCGGTCTTTTCGGAATCTTTCAATCGTTGAAATACTTCAGTCTCCCGGGCAGTATATTCTTCTGTCCGTTTGGGGACTTCACATAGTACTACGCGATTCATCAGGGCGTTGTCGTCCCGTTCCGGGGTTTCCTGACCCAGAATAATGACGGGGCTGTTCACTTTACTGGTATCCAGATCCCGGTCGTTTATCCTTTTCCGTTTCTGTTTCCCGTCTCCGTCGTAAGTGATAGCCTTCAGGCCCTGAAATTTTGCATCTGTAATGCTCTTATTGTTGTATTCTTCAAGGACCTGAGGAATGTCCCGGAAACCTTCCATCAGAGTGAAAAAGGCGGCATCGGTACCAGAGTTTAAATTGAAGGACGGAGCTTTGGGATCTACGAAAAGGGAGCGGATGGAAATAGCGATCTGGGTTTTCCCGGACATGGTTGGTCCGACGAAAAACAAGGAGGTAAATAATCGGTCAATGGCGTGGATATCTGACCGGAAGGTACACATAATTGCGTAAATGACGGCCCATTTGCCATTGTGATTGATCTTATATACTTCGTCCATCAGACTGGCCCACTCCTGGAAGGAACATTGTTTTTCTACCGGGATGTCTTTAAAAATGAAATACCGGTGTTGTTCATATTTGTCGGAATCTTTCCGGAGACCGGAGTATATTTTGCTGTATGCAGGACTATAATAGTTTTCATCATCGTGCGTCATGACTCCGAGATCGTCGGCGTAATCGATCCGGAATTCTTTTTCGACTTTGTGGAATATAGCATTGGCAAAGGCAAAGAAACCTTCTGATTGTTGCCCGAATACTTTTAACTCAGTACATTTGGTATAATTGTAGCTCATAGCCTGGCGGATCTTTTTGAAATATGTATCGTTACCATTTTCAAAATTCAAGGCTTCCTCATTCAGAAGGATCTCTTCGAAGCTGCTAAGTTTAGCAAGGCTTTTACTTTTCACCTCGATATAGAGAGGCTGTTGAGAATATAGCCGGGTAATTTTTATAACCCGTTTGTTGAACTCAGAATCCTGATCGTAAATATGTAAAAGGGGAGTCATGTAGAAATCAGAAACCTGGATATGTCCCCCTTTCTCGTTGCGGAACATATAACATACCGGTTCGCTTTTTTTGTTCAGGAGTGGAAAAAAGCCGTAACGACGGTAAATTCTTTTGTATTCCTCGTTTTCCTCAACGTATTCCGGGATTTTTTCCGGATCGTAAGCAATGAGGAAATCATCGACATCAATCCGCTGGGTGTTTATAGCGGATTTACTCCGGCGTTTTTCCAGATAAGGTTTCAGGATGTCTTTATATTGTGCGATTTTCAATCCAAGACTGGAAGCCCATGAATTCGCCATAACTGTACGGACAGTTTCTCCGGCGCATGATATCAGCTCAGCACACCGATCAACATAAACAGCCCGTTGTGTCTCATTTGCACTGTCCATTACGCTGCCGTACATTTTCACATAATATTGTGCAAACCCGACAGCACCGGATTCCGGAGAGAGAACAGTGACAGCAACGCCTGCTCGAAACAGGGCTTTCAATAACAGTAAAGATTTCGATTCTTTTTTATCGTCAAAGTTCAGGGCATAATTATCCTGAAACTCAACATTGTCAATGAAACGTTGAAAATTCTGTATCTGATCGGTCGGGACCTGTCCTGAAAAATATACGACCGGATCATTCCCGTAGTGTTTTGAGAAAAGTTCAAAATTTCCGGTCAGGATACAGTTACCGGGGTTGTCCTGAAGCATTTCTAAGGATTCATCGATTCCGTAGAAACCATCTTTAATATAAGCTTCTGCCGGAAGAGATTTGACCGTTTCACGGATTTTACTCCAGATAATTGCTTCATCCAGATCGAATATTTTTACGATGTTTTTAATATATGAAGCCTGAAGGGATTCTTTCCGGAGAAATGCGATCAGCCTACATATTTCCTCCAGGCATTTTTCTTTTAATTCCGGATCGTGAAAATGAGGCTCGTTTAATTCGGCCAGAAAACTGGCGAAATCTTTTTCCTGCTTTTTCAGGTATTTTTTCAAGTCAGCCGGATTCATTTTCCGGGCAAAACTATCCGGATCTTCACCAGTAGGTAATTTCACACACCGGACAATTGCGCCCTGTTCGATTAAGGCAGTAATATTTTTCTGTGCAGCTTCCTGTCCGGCATTGTCACCGTCATAGATCAACGTAATATTGCGTGTAAAACGCAGCAGTGTCCGGATCTGTTCTTCGGTCATGGCTGTGCCGGAGCCACAAACTGTATTCGGAATTTCAGCCTTTACAAATGTCAGTACATCGAATTGTCCTTCTACCCAGTACACTTTATCTTCTCGGGAGATAGCTCCTCTGGCTTGGTAAAGGCCGAATATAATCGAACCTTTGCAAAACAGTTCATTATTGTCAGAGTTGCAGTACTTCGGTATTTTGGTCAAAGCGTCATTGATGCGTCGGCTCTGAAATCCGATCGGATTTCCGGTGAGATTAAAAATCGGGAACATTATCCGGTCCTGAAATTTATCTTCAGGTCCGTTTTTCCCGTCTTTTATCAGGGAATTATCCTGAAGTAATTGCAGGTCGTACCCCTGCCGTTGCAATTCATCCCGAAGCTTATTGCTGGCAGGAGCATAGCCAATGTGATATTGTTCCAGGATCTTATCTCCGGGGGTAAAACCTCTGGAGATAAGATATTTTTCAGCGGTTTTGTCAGTCTGATGTTGTCGGAAAAAATGAGTTGCTGCACGTAGCACAACCTGAAGAGATTCCCTGCGGTGGATTTTTTCAAGTTCTTCCGGTGTCAGTTCATTTTCAGGAATTTCGATATTATATTTTTTTCCGAGCTGCCGGACGGCTTCCGGAAAACTAAGACCATCATATTTTTGCAGGAAAGTAAATACATTACCACCTTCTCCGCAACCGAAACATTTAAAAATTTGCTTTGCCGGACTGACACTAAAAGAGGCTGTTTTTTCGGAATGAAAAGGGCAAGGTCCCCAGTAATTTGCACCTTTCTTTTTCAAAGTTATATAACTGCCGATAATATCGACGATATCGGCAGCCTGGCGGATCTTATCAATTATCTCCGGAGGAATCTGCATTATCGAATAGATTTAATTGTTCGTTCACGATTATATCATCCAGTTCTATTCCGAAATGTGATGATAGCTTTTTATATTCATTGTCTGAAATGGGTTTACGTCCGTAATAGAGATCCCACCACCTCTTCTGTGTGATACCCACCGAATCATAAAATGACCGGTTCGGGTTGAAATATTCCGGATTTGTAAATTTCTTTGTTAAAATCTCACGCACCAGGTTACGAACAACCTTTTCATACGGGTTGATCCGTTTCCTGTGCATATATTGCTGTACAGCTACTTCTGTCCTGTTTATCTTCCTGGCGATTTCGGCTGTGGTCATTTTATCAGCGTTTTCTGTTACGAAGTTTTCTTCTGCCGTTGTCCAGTGTTTTCGGTTAGTATAAAACATTCTCTTCTGATTATTTTAGTGTAATCACTGCTAAATTCATATTCTTTATGTGTCATCACGTACTGGCAACAGATTTTTATAAAGAGGTCACGATTTTCCGTCTTGACCTGTTTAGCTATATCGTAATACTCGTTTTCTTGTAATCGGTCGAGAGCCATCCAAACAGAGTTGAAATACTCGTTATAGGTGTTCTCGCCTAATTGTGCCCGGTATAATTCCTGCCAGGCCCAATCGGTTAAACGATGTTCACTGAAATTCATTTCTCTTTCTTTTTTACATACCTAATTCGGATTCCGAAATCTGTCTTTTCAACAACTTTTCCCCGAAAACAGGAGAATTTTATTTCTAATGCTTTCATTTTGTCGAGAACATTTTGCGCAGATTCCCGATCTTGTTTTTGGCTTTCTGGAGAATACCAGTTCCGATCAACGTTTTCCATGATTCAATAGGTTAAAAAATTGAGCTAAACAAGGTCGGTTCAAGCTCATAGTTATAAACTAAAACTTCTGTACTTTTCCGTGCATTTTTATTGACGGCAGAGTGGGTTGTAACATCTATCTCTTTGAAATTCCATTTGTATTTTTCCACGGCAGATCTTAGCGTATCTGTCCAGTAATTTGATAAAATGAATTTTCCTTTTAACTTAGAAATAAACATCAATAGGTCTGCCAGGTCTTTTTCTGAAAACCCATAGTAATGCCCTTGACAAGCTCCCGGATAAGGAGGATCGAGATAAAAGAACGTTTCTACGCTATCCCTATCTTTAATCACTCTCAGCGCATCCCTACATGATATTTGAACCTCAGAAATCCGTTCATACAGTTTATTGGTAAATTCTTCACGCTTTTTCCGCAAAACACGTCCAATATGAGTTCCGGCAGTCCCATTGCAATACCTCCATCCTCCGTGCAAATTGGCGGCATGGCATTCATGTGAAAGAATCCATAAAGCCCAAGCCCTTTCGACATCGCAACTCTCTATGCGTTTATTATAGATGTCTTTGGCTTTTAAAAATTCGGCTTCTGAATGCAAAGAGTGTTGTATCATTTTTTGAAGCTCTCCAAACTTTTCCCGGCAGATCTGATAAAAATTTATCAGCATTTCGTTTTTGTCGTTTATGACCTCTATTTCGGATTTCCCTTTCGCAAAGAAAACAGCCCCACCTCCGAAAAAAGGTTCGCAATAAATCCGATGACGGGGTATCATCGGAATGATCCGGCCGGATAAACCTTGTTTACCTCCATAATAGGTTATTGGTGTTCGCATAGTGTTGTATTTTAATGAGCCCAATGGCTCAAATCGCCGCATACTTGAATGTTTAGCTGTAATAAATAACACCTTTATTTTCATAGACGACTTTTAGTATTTCCATGTAATCACAATATCGACGATACAAGTCAGCGGGTAATTCCTTCTCGGCCTTTTCTTTAAAATCAGAAAAATTTTTGTATAGTTTTTCTGCGATTACAAAATCAAACGAACCTTCATTATCAGCAAAATTTATAAACTCGATAAACGGTTTCCCTAACCATTTATCGATATTGTCCCAAATATCATCAGGAGTGACACCATGTACCATTAAACATATTTTTTGTCTAAAATGATTGTATCCGCCATACCCCATATCAAAGTCTGGTGCATTTAAAAACTGAGTATCATAATACCCCTCTGGAAATTGGCTTAAATGAATGATAGGTTTGAAGTCAAGAGAAAAAATACATCTTGCATTTTCGTTGTCATCTAAATTACTATCATATTCTTTACAGATAAACTGTTTGATTTTTAAAGCATATACACTTACTCCCATAATTTTTTGAATTTGCGAGCCAAACGGCTCAATTAGTTAAAGATTAGTATTGCTAGGATTAATTAGATTTACCAACACTTCGGTGATATTACTTTCAGTTTGTATTTATACCCCGCCGAATTAGTCAATTCTATTTCCTTTTCAACTAAAGGTTGGTGCCCGACCAGTTTTATTTCAAACATGGTAGTTTTTAGTAAAGGATTCATCAATTTAGCATTTCCGGAACGGAGGATACGGGAAAAGTACTGCATACTTCCGACATGATACCCGGGTGGGGTTAGACACCGGATTGTTCTCTGCAAATCTTTTAATCCGGCAGCAAAAAAATACAAATGTTCTGTAGCCTCCTTGAAACCAAACCGATCGTCATTTTTGTGTTTGGCAGCCTTAATAACATATTTATTCATAGCTAAAGATTAATATCAAACTCAGGTGTTCTTTCACCTGCGACAGATGCTTTACCCTGACTGTTCCAGGTTACCCGGATACCCCGGTTGTTCTGCTCAACAAATCCGACGATCTCTTTTACATACAGAGATTCGGGAAGATAGTTGATGATTGAAACCTGGATATTGAGATCCGATTTCTTGATTGCGTTTTCAAAGTCAGAAACGCGGTACTGTTGTTCTTTTTTCTTTTTCATAGTTTTGACGTTGGGAATGGACCGGAGAAGGGGATTCGAACCCAGATAACCTTATGATAGCTGTTCGCGCGATAGCCGTTATCTTTACATTTTACGCACCTGCGATCTTCTCCGGAGGATGTCCCGGCTATGACGCTATGCCGGGACATTGTGAAAGAACTCACCGCTTTTTGTTTCCGGTGCGGCATCCGGATTCACTCAACACAGACTATATTCCTAGTTCTGTAACTATTCCGATCAGGGCGACGGCATTGGCTACATTAAACTTGTCTTTTAACTTTTCGATCCGGCTTTTGACAGCAGGTTCGGAGATACACAAAGAGTCTGCAATCTCTTTGGCTGTTTTGCCGGATTTTAATTCACGAAGAGTTTCGATATCGTGTCCTTTTAAAGCTATATTGCTGCCGCATATTTTTCCGCGACCAGAACAATCTGTCCGCTGACATGCTGAATTATAGATGTCAGGGGTGATCTGTCCATTGATGGAGTCCGGGTCTCCGTCCAGGGAACCAAACTTGCAGAAAAGCCATTGTTTAAATCCGGACTCAAAACCGGTGATCCCGAATTGTTTCCGGATAAATTCCTGGGCTTCTTTATCCTGCATATACACTTCTATAAAATTGCGTTTTTCCATACTGGGTAAATCCTGGAATAAAATACTGGTTCCGTTGTAAATAGCATACATATCCCCGTTGTGGGCAAATAGTTCCGTTCCGGAAAATATCCCGGCCGGGATGTTGGCACTCTGGCCAAAGTGTTGTACATTTGTTTCCATGATCGAAAGATTTTATCCCGCTGTGAGTCCGCCAAGATTAGCAGTGGGATTTTTGTTAGTAATTACTTGGTTATAAATTCTGCAATGGCCAGTCTGACGACATGGGCTATTTTAGTGTTCATTTCTTTTGCTTTTTCATTTAGCAAACGTTCCATTTCTGTTGGAATCAAGACATAAAGACGCTCTGTTGGACGTTCGAGTGCCAGATTCATACTTTTTGTTGTTTTTTCTTCCATATCTTTTAATTATATTTATACTGCAAACATACAAAACAAGATAATATAAATAGCGTATATTGTGTTAAAATTACTATATATGCTATCATTTTAGACTAATTATAAATAGGAAAAATGTTTAATGGTCATAAAATCAGTAAATTACTAGAAGAACGACATCTTAAGAAGAAATCGTTGATAGAATATATGCAAACATATCCATCAGGTTTAGATGCTATTATTAAAGATGGTAATCCCAGAGCAGATACATTAGAAAAGATTGCAGACTTCTTTCGACTGCCTATTGATTATTTCTTTGACCGTAACATTGAAATATCTGATCTAAGCCCATTAATTACCGGTAATGGTAATAAAATACAGCACGGAGATGGTAATATAATGATCGAAACTCAAGCGAAAGAGATCGAGCATTTGCAACAATTACTGGCAGAGAAAGAACGAACCATACAAATATTGCTAAATCAAAACAAATAAATATGTCAACAGATAATCTATCAGAGTTATCAATGTCAATTTCTCAAATTAGTGATGAGAGGGGATATTGGTTTTTTCGGAGTCAAGGTGGTGCCTATTATAGCGATTTTTTTAAATATAACTTTATTGGAATAGGTTATAATGAAATTTCAATAAAAGATCTAACTTTTGCTGATGAAAAGACGGTTAGTACTCATATAAAATCTAAATTGTCTATCAGTGGAAAAGCTGATAAATCTGGATACGCAGCTTCTCAAATGATTCGATTTGTCCATGGCCTGAAAAAAGGAGATGTTGTTATAGTTCCTGATCATGCTTCTCGGAGAGTAGTATACGGAATAATTACTTCTGATAGTCCTTACATGAAGAGTAAAAACTCTGAAGACAAATGTCCTTTTCAAAAACGTTGGGATGTAAATTGGACTTATCAGGAAGCAAGACATAGATTGAATCCCAAATTATTTCCAATATTTTCTTCCCGACATATCATTACAGATATTTCAAAATATGCACCATACATAGACTCAACAATATCAGATTTATATATCAAGGATGAAAAAGTACATTTTGTGATTAATATTCTGACAGACAATCCTATTCTGAGGAATGATTTTGATACATTTTGTAACTATACAAGTTTTTTTATTGATGACTTTGAGAGGTATTTTGGTGGAATTCCTGATGAAGAGCAGGAAATAAAAATAGGACTTCAATCTCGAGGACGAGTTGAAATTATTTCAAAAACTTTTAAAGGAATTTTGGGATTTGGAATATTAGTTAATGCGGTTGTAGGAGGTAATTTTGAAGTAGGTGCATGGGGGCTTGATTTTAAAATGACTAATCCAGGAATCCTTAAAACTTGGGATGAGTATCGAAATAGTAGTGCTGATAGGCAACAAAAGATTCAAGTATTTCAAAAAGTTTTAAAGAAAATGGATGTAGACACAATTCGTGATGTTGATAAATTACTTGAATTCTATAAAGCTAATACAAAGGAGAAAAACGACACAATCCAATAACAAGTCCTAAAGTAAGAATTGCGAGAATGATACTAAGCTTTGTTGTCATATTTTTATTGAAGAAAAGGATAATACTTCCAACAGTATATCTACAAAAAAGATAAGCAATACTCCATTCTATCATGAAGACTGAAGCGATGGACAATATATTGAGAATCGTTTTCATGTTGCAATACTAAGGAAAATAATGAATACGTCCAAAAATGAGTAGTTAAAACAAAATTGGTGTTGGTAATTTTAAGAATAATAACTATGGAAAATGAAAAATTAATTACAGGTGATGAGCTTAGGACAATGAATTTACCACTAAAGGCTGGGAAAGATCATTTATCAGGAAGTATGTGTATAACTAAAGACGAATTAATTTCACATTATGTTGTTGATGAAACATTATTAGAAAATATGCCGGGTAATAAATTGGTAACGCATGGACAAGTTCGGCGTAGATATAATCCTGACGACTTCATTACAGGAAATATTTTGGCATCCTTAGGATTAAAATTACGAAATGGTAAGCAACCGACTTCTGGCTCAGATTTTGTTACTAAAAAAGTAATAGAGGAAACTTATCATGTAAAAAAATCTTTATTGAAAGATTTTAAAGACAACGATTTTATTCCCTGTAGATATGTTCAAGCTCCGGGAAAAGACGTAGAATAATATAAGGTCTATAGTTTTTATTGTATAAAATAGAAATCCATTTTTTATTGATAAAATTGACAAAAACTAAAGCAATATAAATCAAAAGCTTCCAGTGACGTCAAAATTCCAGTCATCTCGACAAAAAACAGGACGCACTGATTATCAGTGCGTTTTTTGTTTAAAGTTGATAAATCTACCCCTTAAACTATGATCCGGCCTTCATCGAAAATGAAAAATACCCGGTAGATATTTCCATGATACATAGTCCTTATTTCATAGAGGCTATCTCTGATAAATATGACGAATTTCGTACTAATTCTATTTCTGATCTGTAGAAGGTCAAGTAGATAATGAACCTTCTTAGGCTCGGTCGCTGACAGGGTTTCATGAGATTGTCATAATAATCTCCGAATGCTATTATTTCCCTTTTCATACAGCAAATATAGTGAAAGGTAAGTGCAATGACAGATGACAACTTTCCGGTAAATCACCGGTTTTTACATGCTTCCAATGCCGATGTTTTACCGCCAGATCAAAGATTTTGTTATGTAAAGGGAAAAAATGTGTTTGGGTTTTGTTTTCAGGTAAAAATTGCTTAAATTAGCCTTAATCTTCTTATCTTTAAAATCATGCGTGGGTCTTGGGTATATAATTATTATTGCGATGAGAGCTGTCATCTTCAAAAAGATGGCAAACGGTTCATGGTATTGGGGTATATTGCGGCTCCCTTGCATAAAATAGAACAGATGAAGGGGGAGCTGAAAAGCTTGCGGGTGAAATATAAGAATACACTGGAAGTGAAATGGACTTATTTGAATGAGTGGAATTATCCGTTTTATACGAAGTTGGTAGATTGGTTTTTCAAAAAAGGAGGGATACGATTCAGGGCGATTATCGTAGATAAAAGCCGGTATATTGCCGATAAATGTGATCATGATTACAATAAATTTTACTATCTGATGTATTATCAGTTGCTTTTTCATACTTTGGATCCGGTTTGGCATTATAATATTTATTTGGATATTAAAGATAATCTCAGCTCTTACCGGACTGAAAAGCTGAAAGACATACTGAATGTCAGGATGGAGATCATTGAAAAAATTCAGCATGTGCGTTCTCATGAACTGGATTTATTACAGCTGTGTGATTTATTTATCGGAGCTATTGCCTATAATCTGAATCAGACAGAGAAAGCGTCGGAAGCTAAAGTTCGATTCATAGAAAAGTTAAAAATCCGTACCCGGACGGATCTGGAAAGTACAACTTCAAAAAGAATTTCAAAATTCAACTTGTTTAGAATTCAGATTTGATATGCCCCTTAATCTGATCAAGACATATAATTCTCTTTTGGAATTGGATGCGTTCGATGAGGAGGAACGTAATGCATCGTTAATGGGCATTTTTAAAAGGGATTTTGTCGATTCGGGAAATTATTTCAGGCAAAAGAAGGTATTACCGACATTGTCACAAGGGAAAAATACTTTATCCATTTTTTTCAATCATTTGATTACAATGGAAGATCGCTTGCATAGGGAGAGGATCTATGACCGGAATCGGGCGGTGAGGCTACATTGGATTAAATATCATCTCGAGGAAAGACAACCTGAACATTTGCAGGTGTTTTCCGTAAAAGACAAAGTAGCCATTCGTACTTACCTTTATGATGTACAGGAATCTTATGTTATCGTTCTGGAACCCCGGGGAGACAATCGGTATTATTTACTGACTGCCTATTATCTTTTGGGAAGAAACCGGTATAAAATTGAACATAAATTGAAACGTCGGCTGGCAAAAGTATATTGAGACGAAAAGCGATAAATACATCGATTTACCGCTTTCCGATTTCCTTCCTCCTTTGGAGGATGAACTTTCTACAAATATAAAATATTTATTGAATAAAGCCAATTCTTACCACCTGAATGTGAATCTTTTATAAATAGTACGAAAAGAAGGAGTGAGGTTTGGGAAAAAAAATTATTTTTACGTATCAAATGACATGTTTTATATTTTGATATTTTAAGGAATGGGAAAGATGTCATTTTTATTTCTTCTGTTTTCATTTTTTTTCTCGGAGAATGGGGGAGTGAAGATTGAAAAACAATTGTTGTACGATCGGCATACCTTGGAGGATAATTATGAATACAGGAAGGTGGAACGGAGTTTTCAGTGGGATAAGATTGCAGGGATGATAGATTCTTTGTTGAATTTTGAAAATCAGGCTAAAGAGTTCGGAGCTTTGAGTAATTATAAAAACCGGAACGGCCGTGCTCCATTGTCGGATTCGAGTCGGAAAGACGCTTATCGGGCTATCGAAGATAAATACGGGGTGAAAAGAGATCAATCCGTTCCATTTTATAAAACAGGGAACTGGGAAGCTCCCGAACGATATGGGCGTGATGGAGCGTTAGTATCGGTCATCCGTGATAGTGCGGTTTTTTTGTTGGTGACACCTTCTTCTTTCGGTGGTGAGTGGTGGGTACCTGAAAAATATGTAGATCGTTTGGGTGGGGCCGACTTTCGGAAGTTGATATTTATCGACCGGACGAATCAAAACCTGGCTACTTTGGAGCAGGGGGATTCTACCTGGTTGGTCAGGAGTATGAACCCGATAACGACAGGATTGCATAGACCGCCCTATAAGAGAGAAACGCCTCCGGGAGTCTATGTCATTCGCCGTAAGCTGGAAGCGATGCCTTTTTTAAGGGACGGTTCCATTGAGCCCGGAGGATTTGCTCCATGGGCCAGCCGTTTTTCCGGAGGAGCCTACCTGCATGGAGTACCGGTAAATTATCCGGACTCCGTTGTTTTGGAGTATAGCGGTACGCTGGGGACAACTCCGCGTTCGCACATGTGTGTGAGAAATGCCACTTCTCATGCTAAATTCATTTACGATTGGGCCCCTATAAGTGAAGCATTGGTGATTGTATTTGATTAAAATAGGAAAAATGTATAAAGTAGTTATTCTAATTTTGAGTCTGGTGTGTGGGGTAAGAGTCGGAAAAGCTGTAGAAGCTTTACCGGAAACTACGGTGGCCTCTAGTTTTCAGTTGTATCAGGAATTGGGGTTGAGGGGAGAAGTGAATTTTCCTGCATTCGAACAGGCACTCAAAGGATTTTCCCGATATGCTTCCGGACAAGACCGCTTGTTGGTACTGATCGATTATACCAAACCTTCCACGGAGAAGCGGTTTTATATTTTAGATCTTTTGCAAAAAAAACTTTTACTGAGTACTTATGTGGCTCATGGCAGAGGAAGTGGGGATAATTATGCCGTGGCTTTTTCCAATAGGCCCGGTTCGTATCAAAGTTCCCTGGGATTTTTTCGTACCGGTGATACTTATATGGGAAAAAATGGTTACTCTTTATTTTTAGATGGTTTGGAAAAAGGAATTAACGATAAAGCGAGGGAACGTGCTATTGTTGTGCACGGGGCTAATTATGCAGATCCTGCTGTCTTGAAAGGCCAGCAGCGTCTCGGTCGCAGTCTGGGTTGTCCCGCCTTACCACCGGATATCAGTAAGCAGGTCATCGATACTATCAAAGGTGGGGTATTGCTCTATATTTACGGATTGAACAAAGCTTGAGGTATATTTACTCTTTTCCGAGGTCGTTTTCGCACTAGGATTCTAACCAGAAGGTCCGGAGGATCTTATCTCGACAGAATTTCCGATTCTTTCAGCAAGGCAAGAGGAATGCTGAACAACGGGAAACTATAATTATTCTGCTTTTAAGTCGTTCGAAATTTATAGAAATAGAATGAAACCGGGCAATGGTCCGGGATGAAAAGTGATGCGATGAGACGATAAAATTAAAGCTATTGTGCCGGATTGTCGGATATTGAGTTAACTTACTGTGTGTGAAATCGTAATAATTTTTAAGTCACACCTTTTAATTGTCGATTAATTCACTTAGATTTGCACGAATTTTAAAAACCTAATATTATCGATTTCAACGCATAGAAATGAGAAAATGGAGTATTGACGATTCAGCAGAACTGTACAATATCAACGGTTGGGGGCTGAACTATTTTTCGATTAACGAAAAAGGGCATGTTGCTGTAACACCTAAAACGGATGGACCTTCGATCGATCTGAAAGAATTGATGGAGGAGTTACAGGTTCGTGATGTGGAAGCCCCGGTACTTTTGCGATTCCCGGATATCCTGGATAATCGGATCGAGAAAATTTCTAATTGTTTTCAGGCTGCTGCTCGGGAATATGGCTATTCGGCTAAGAATTTCATTATCTATCCGATCAAGGTCAATCAAATGCGTCCTGTCGTTGAAGAGATTGTCAGTCATGGGAATAAATTCAATATCGGTTTGGAAGCAGGCTCGAAGCCAGAGTTGCATGCGGTACTTTCGATCGATATCGATGATGAGGCCATGATCATTTGTAATGGATATAAAGATGAAAGTTATATCGAACTGGCTTTGCTGGCTCAAAAAATGGGGAAACGGATTTTTTTGGTGGTGGAGAAATTGATGGAGCTGAAAACCATCGCTCGTTTGGCTAAGAAAATGAATGTGAAACCGAATATCGGAATCCGGATCAAGCTGGCTAGTTCAGGGAGTGGTAAATGGGAAGAATCAGGAGGAGATGTAAGTAAGTTCGGGGTAAATTCCAGTGAACTTTTGGACGCTCTCGATATTCTTGAAAAAAATAAGATGGCCGATTCTCTTCAGCTGATTCATTTTCATATAGGCAGTCAGGTGACCAATATCCGTCGTATAAAGACAGCTCTGAAAGAAGCTTCTCAGTTTTATGTGGAGTTGAAACGGATGGGATATAACATTAATTTTGTAGACATAGGAGGCGGATTGGGAGTAGATTATGACGGTACCCGTTCAGCGACATCGAATAGTATGAATTATTCTATTCAGGAATATGTCAATGATGCCGTTTCTTCTATTGTCGATGCTTGCGAAAAGAATGAATTGCCGCAGCCGAATATCATTACCGAGTCGGGACGTTCCTTGACGGCCCATCATTCGGTATTGGTTTTTGAAGCCTTGGCCAGTACCAGTCTTCCGGCTTTCGATGAAAATGAAGATTTGGCAGAAGATGCTCACGAGCTGGTGAAGGAACTATATGATTTGTGGGAAAATCTCAATCAGCCCCGTTTGTTGGAAACTTGGCACGATGCTTTGCAATGCCGTGAAGATGCTTTGAACTTATTTAATCTGGGCCTGATCGATTTGCGTACCCGTGCACAGGTAGAACGGCTTTTCTGGTCCGTTGCCCGTGAAGTATACGAGATGGCCGAAGCGACAAAACATGCTCCCGACGAGTTAAAAAAGATTGCGAAGATGTTACCGGATAAATATTTTTGTAATTTCTCACTTTTCCAATCCTTACCCGATTCCTGGGCGATCGACCAGATTTTTCCCATTATGCCGATTTCCCGGTTGAACGAACAGCCTACAAAGTCGGCTACAATTCAGGATATTACCTGTGATTCAGATGGGAAAATCAATAATTTTATTTCTACCCGTAATTTTTCCTATCACCTGCCGGTACATGAATTGAGCAATAAAGAACCCTATTATTTCGGAGTATTCCTGGTTGGAGCTTATCAGGAAATTTTAGGGGATTTGCATAATTTGTTCGGTGATACCAATGCTGTGCATATCAAAGTGAAAAACGGTGAATATGTGATCGATAAAATTATTGAAGGAGAAACAGTTGCTGACGTTCTCGAGTATGTGCAATTTACTCCTAAACGGATGGCTCGTACCGTTGAAGTATGGGCGACGACTTCTGTCAAAAAAGGGATCATTTCTCCTGAGGAGGGAAGGGAATTCTTATCCAATTACCGCTCCGGTTTGTATGGATATACTTATTTAGAATAATAATGAGGGTGTCCAAAAAGTATTTGGCACCCTCGATTTATTCGTATCCCTATTGGAGACTGAAATCAAATATCCGATTCTACAAGGGGGTATTTTGCCTTTTTGGACACCCTCTTTAATTAAATCGTAATATGAAGACAGAAAAAGAGAAAATGCAGGCAGGGGAGACTTATTATGCTTTCGATCCGGAGTTAATGAAGTTGCACCGTGACTGTTTGAAATGGGTGGAAGAATATAACCGGACTTATTTCCGGGATTATACTCAAGGAGGTGAATTACTTCGTAAATTTTTACCGAATGCCCATCCTTCTTTAGTGATACAGGCTCCTTTTTGGTGTGATTTCGGATTCAATATTTACGGAGGTGAGAATGGTTTTATTAATTATAACTGTACGATTCTCGATACGGCCCGGATTTATTTAGGGAAAAATATACTGATCGGCCCGAATGTACAATTATATGCTCCGATGCACCCGATCGATTATCGGGAACGCGCAACAGGAGCCGAACATGGCGAGCCCATTACAATCGGCGATGATTGTTGGATAGGAGGAGGAGCTGTGATTTGTCCCGGGGTGACGATCGGGGACCGTTGTATCGTTGCAGCAGGGGCTGTAGTAACTAAAGATGTGCCCGACGATTCAATGGTAGGAGGAAGTCCTGCCCGAATCATTCGGAAATTGGCCTGATAAAGGGGAAGTCTGGTTTGGAAGGGGAGCATTTACTAAACATGAAGATAAGGATTCGCTTTGTTGTAATCTTCTTTTTTTTCCGAAGTTCGCTTCATAATAGGTATATAATAGCAGGATGGTTATGATAATAATCACAATCCATAAATCTTTATGTTTTCTTTTTCCCTTAAACTGAAATCTCATATTTCTTAATTTTTATTTCCAATTAAAACGGACGTTTTTTTTGTTAAAAATTTACAAAGTTCATAACGTTTATAAAATCCTTGTTTTCGGCAAATATTTTTCAGATTACCGATTGGTAATAACTTTTCGGATAAAGCAAATTTAAAATCACGGTCTTGTTTTAAGGTGCATATTATCAATATTTTAATTTATTCATCTCCTCCCATTTTTTTATTATTTAGGGCAATCATTTTTCACTTAAAACAAAGCCTTCAGTTATTTTTCATTTTTCATTTTTATTCTTCATTTTTTGACGATTTTATCGTCAAAAAAAACGTCCGTTTATTTCATAGTTAACAAATTAGATATTTGTCAATAACAAAGCAAAAATATATTTTAATTTCATTATTTGCAATCTTTGTTAAAAGTTATCCGATATAGATTGAATCTATAATCAACAAGTACTGATTTTGACAATTCGACAAAATTCACTGTTTTTGTAACCACCGTAATTATTACAATGGTTACAAAATTAAATCTTATGAAATTTTATAATCGGACATCTGAAATAAAGAAGCTGCAACGTATACAGAGGCTCTCGTTTGATAGTTATTCAAGAATGACGGTTATTACTGGCCGGCGGCGTATCGGTAAGACTTCCCTTGCAGTTGAGGCTACCAAGGGAGAGGCGTCTACTGTATATCTTTTTGTCAGCCGGAAAAATGAAACCGCGTTATGTGAAGGGTTCAGCCTACTTATTTCTTCTGGGCTGGGAACTTATGTACCACCTGAGATTAAGAGTTTTCGTTCATTGTTCCAGATGGTGATGGAATTGGCAAAGACACGCAAATTTAATCTCATCATTGATGAGTTTCAGGGATTTGAATACGTCAATCCATCGGTCTATAGCGATGTGCAGAACCTATGGAACCAATATAGGAAGCAGACCCATCTCAATCTGATTTTAATGGGATCGGTATTTTCAATGATGTATAAGATCTTTGAGGGATATAAAGAACCGTTGTTTGAAAAGTATTTCCGTTTAAAGATGATGGAGAGTCAACAGTATTCAGCCATCGGTTCGTGGCGGGAACGCAAGAAAGGTAAGGAAACGGATGAAATAGATATAATCGGCCTTTTGCCAGGGATAAGAAAGCATTGATTGCAGAAGTGAAACGTCTGCGACGTAACTATGACCATAAGAAATTTATGGAAAAGATCGAGTGTGTCAAGACGCGTATCCTGTCAAAATATAAGATAGAAATCCGCCTGTTGACTTTGGAGGATAATCAGTTCTCGGATATGTCTAAACGGCTCGACCGGAAAATCTGTGTATAAAAGTTATTTTTTACACACAAATTTTCCGGTTGAACCCCGTATTTATAAATTTTTATTTGTTCCCTTTTTCGCGGTATGCTTTATAATATCGGATCATTCTTTCTTTTTCTTCGTTGTCGGGCAGGGTAGACATTGCTTTCTCACCCGCATCGGCCAGACGTTTGTAAAGCAGAGGTGTCATCTTTCCATAAAAGGAATCGATGAGGATGGTGTATGTAAAAAGATCGTCCGCCGTTAGTTTGCCGGCTCTTTTTTCCATATTGGCGATTACTGATTCCGTCAATTTTGTACCTAGTTCGGTGATATGCGGTGATGCTTCTTTCTTTTCGCTCCCCCAAATCATACCCCGGAATCCGAAAGCATACATTTTCAATTCCTGTACGCTCATTTCCGGTAACCGTTTTTCAATTAATTCTGTCAGTTCATCCGCCTTTTTGTGATATACCAATTCCGCCAGTTCCAGCATTTTGTCCAGTTCGTTCTGTTGTGCCACTTTCAACAGCGGTACATTCCGTTGCAGTGTGCCGAAAGGTACATCCTCTTTCCGTGCGTAGCCCATAATGTACAGTCCCAGTGCGTCCTCGTATTTGGCTGTCAGATAGCGGTCGACTTTTTCCTTGCCGTTATTGGCACGCAACACGTCGAGGTGACTTAGCATGAAGTCGTGCATCGGCGAGCCGATGGTGCATCCCCTTGTTTCATAAAGATTCCAGTAGGCGGCCTGTGTTTTTTCTTCGTCTGTCAACAGGGCCAGCAGTTCGGCGTACACTTTTTCCGCCCGGGCATCCTCGCCTGCCTCCTCCAACACTTCCCAATAGCGGAAGAGTTCGGATTTAGACAACCCACCCTTTTCGTAACGGCTGTGCAGGGCGGAAAGATTGTTTTGTTCGTCGAAACCTTGTTCTACACGGGCAATAAAGGCTTCCAGACCGTCTCCGCCGACTAAGCGGTGTTGCATACTACCGTCCGGGCGGATCATCAGGAAAGTGGGATAGGCGTGCACTTCGAATTTTTTTGCCAGTTCTACGCCCGCACCTTTTTCCATGTCGTATTTCACGCATACGAAGCGGGGATTGAAATAATCACCTGCCGCTTTTTGCGGGAACACTTTATCCGCCATATTCTTACACGGACCGCACCAGGAGGTGTAACAGTCCATAAAAACCAGTTTATTTTCGCTTTTCGCCTGTTTTAAAGCTTCTTCGAATGTAATATCCCGAAAGTTCACGCCCTCCTGGGCCATCGATGCGCTCCAGGCCAACAGTCCAAGGAGCAAGGTGTAAATGTGTTTCATGTCTTTGGTATTTATTTTTATCTTGTATCTTATTATTTCAAATCTCTATAATCGATATGTTGCATATATTTTGCATTTGTTTTCATAGTTGAATACTTTACTCAATCTTCTTCCTTGTACCCCAGTCCCAAAGATGGATATCTATTTCTTTCACTATAAAATCTTGGAAATAGTTGACATACCGGTCATAATTATCCCAATCTTCTTCTGCTATTTTCTTTTTGAAGCTATCCACCTCTGCATGGGTGTCTTCAAAATAAATATCAAAATAGATTTGTTTTCCTTTTTGGGGACGGCCAAATAATTCATAATAATAAAGTCCTAGTCTGTCTATATAAGACAATCCTTCTTCATCGATCCATGGACTTGAGCTATGAGAGGTTGCACATTTTATCGGCAATATTTTCCTATATGCCTCAATGACTTCTTTAGCCGGTTTACCGACAAATTTATCCTTTGGTTCCAGAAAGGTATGTTGCAGATATCGCAAAGTATCCTCAATACTTTTACATTCGGACAAGGATTCAAAATGCTGTGCGTATGTTCCTGTGATAGAAAACATAATACATGTCAAATCTGTGATGCCCAAAAAGGAGATAATGAAAAATAATGTTTTCATGGTTGAATACTTTACTCAATCTTCTTCCTTGTACCCCAGTCCCAAAGATGGATATCTATTTCTTTCACTATAAAATCTTGGAAATAATTGACATACCGGTCATAATTATCCCAATCTTCTTCTGCTATTTTCTTTTTGAAGCTATCCACCTCTGCATGGGTGTCTTCAAAATAAATATCAAAATAGATTTGTTTTCCTCTTGTTGGAATACCAGATACTTCGACATAAAAAAGATCTAATCCATCTATATAAGATAATCCTTCTTTATCAATCCATGGACTTGATCTATGAAGAACAGCGGATTTTATCGGCAATACTTTCCTAAATGCCTCAATAACCTCTTTAGCCGGTTTCCCTACAAATTTATCCTTTGGTTCCAGAAAGGTATGTTGCAAATATCTCAAAGTATCCTCAATACTTTTACATTCGGACAAGGATTCAAAATGCTGTGCGTATGTTCCTGTGACAAAAAGAAAGAACAAAAAACTGACTAATAAATTCTTTTTCATATCCATAATTATTTACATATTAAAGGTGCATAAACTACATTCCCTTTTTTATCTTTTCCTTTTTCTACCCGATAAACTTCATTCTTTTTTGTTTCCGGGTTATATTTCGTTACCGCAATGCCTTTTCCGAATTCCTCAATAACGGCACATAAACGGTAAATTTGCATTATTTCAGACGAGAAATTTTTATAAGTGGATTCCATCGTTTTTAAAATTTTATCACACTCTCCCCCACTTTTAAAATCATGTGTCACAGGATCGATTTCATTTTTAAGAGCTTGATATAAATTCCCTCCTGCCTCCGGTTCGTAAGCATATAAAGAATAATAGGATTTATCTTCATGATTATAAACAAAAGTGGCCTGATAGTTATTCTCTTCCCGCATCATTTCTGCCGTAAATAACAAGTCCTGCGCAGAAGGAGGTGAGCCGTTGGGATGATTGTGAACCTGGGCTGCCACATAGTTAGAGGAATAAGTTTGTATGACATTATCTTCCGTACCATGGAAAACTTCAGTCAGAACTCGGGTATGGTCTTCATCCTCATAATCGATCAATAAAGTTGCATGCTCATCTTTCGGATCTTTGGCAACTTCATCCAGATAAGTTTTAAAAGAGATATAGGTATTTATTCCAAGGGTTGTATCTTTAATGGAGCTCAGACTTTCCCATAGTTCCACGCTTTCTTGTTGTATTTGCTTACTCATCGCACTATTGTCTTTTAGCGGTTCTTTGAAAGAAGAAGGCTGCGTTGGAGTAGAAGCTCCACTACCTCTTCCTCCGCTACTACCGCCTGTTCCTCCGCTTTCTCCTGTGGAACTACCGCCACTTACTGTGTAAGGTTTGAATTCGAAAGTGTATTGAATGGAAAGTTCAAAACCCTGTACAATTAAAGCTTGTCTTATCTCAAACATCAATTGATCGATGAAAACATTAACGCTATATGAAGGCAACTTATTTTCCGGAATGGAAATAATCATGGTTAAAAATCTATGCTGGCATGGATTATCTAGGTCTCTGATGCCAAGTCTTTTAAGCGATTCTTCAATTACCCTGATTAATAAATCAGGGTGCATTCCTATAACGGCATCTGTCCTTCCTCCTACATATTCGGACTCATAGCGCATACAAATTTCCAGTATATTTACGGTTGCTTTCGTGTGTATGAAGCCGTCCGGAAAGTCTTCGGGGGAAAGGGGGAGGATTTTGTTGTCCAGCAGTTCGGCGTAGAGGAGCAGTTCGGGGTCGACGTTCCATCCTTTGTCCTGTAAATGTTTAAAGGGCATGGAGTAGGTGTAGCGTTCGGTGAAGGGTATGTCACGGTTGATTGTCGGGGCGTCTATGTCTATGGGTGTTCCGAGGGAGCCGTCGAAGGTGACCGTGCCGTCTTCTGCACAAGTAGCTCCGGCAGGAAGGTAAACGGCACCTTCGATGGTCGGACCGGACGGGGAGCAATACGGGATGATGTAGCATAAACCGTAAGCCGAGTGGGTGGCGAAGCGCACTTCCTCATAGACGGGAGTGCGGTCGGACAGGACTTCGGTATAGCGGTCGTAGGCAGCACCGTCGGCTTGCAGCTGTTCCTGTAACAGCAAGGCATAACGATTTGTGACATCCGCCGGAAAGGCAGGGCCAGGCCTCGGCGGGAATTCTTCCTCCGCGCAGCTTTGCCCCAGGAGGGCAAAGCCGGCGAGAAAGAGTACGGCAATCAGTTTTAAATGTGTTTTCATGTATTTATCGGTTCAGGGGTTCGGAGTTTATAGTTTTTCCAGCTGTGCATCCAGGTCATTACTGTCATGACCGGAGAAGATGATACCTCCGTCCGGGCCGATAAGCAAGAAAGTCGGGATGGAGGTGATTTTGTATGCTTTCCCGATGGCGCGGGAGAAAGAGGGCGTAGCGCAATATTGCTGCCAGGGCAGTTTCTCTTCATCCGTAGCCTTGCGCCAGTCGCTATCGTTTTTATCGAGAGAGACACTGATGAACTCTATTTTTTCCCGGTTGGCTTCGTAGACCTTGCGCAAATGCGGGAAGCTGGCACGGCAGGGACCGCACCATGATGCCCAGAAGTCGATCAGGGTGTAGCGTCCCGGGGTAGTTCCCAGACGGAGGGTATCGCCCTGGAGATTGTATACTTCTCCTCCGGCAAACGGTTTGCCTTGTGTGTAAGCCGAAGCGGCACGGTAATCTTCGCGGAATTTCCGGAGGGCCGGCAATGTGTCGGTATAGCCGGCAAAAAGTGCTGTCACGGCGTCAAGATCGGCTTGGGTGTAGGTAAACGGTTCCATTTCTAACATTTCGGCTAAATGTAGGTTGACACTTAAATGGCGGTTGGCGGCGATAAATTCGTGGGTAGCCTGACGCAGTTCGCTGCGCATCGCGGCAATGGCTTTTGCGTCCGGTTCGCGTTTTTCCTCCCACGCAGCGCGTTCTTCCCGGCGGAGGCGGTATTGCAAATCCAGGGTTGCACGGCGGTAACGGTCGAAAACGTCATGGGCGGCGGAGCCTTTCAGGGTGTAATTGTTTTCGCGGCGGATGTCGTAGCGCCAAAACGATTGCGGAAGGCTGTCGATATGAGGGGTCGAGAAGGTCAGGTCCCCGTTTTCAATAAAGATATTGGCTTCCACATATTTTACGGCATTTTCTTCCTGAATACCCTTGCGTTCGGCAATACCGTTATTGTTCATGCTCAACCGCGCGTAAACTGCACCGATAGGCAACTGCCCCTTTAGTTCGAATTTGCCGTTGATGATATAACCTTCGATTGGCTCAATGGTACGGTTGTCCACCTGCAGGTCGACTTCGGTGCTGTCCATAGCTCCCGGCACAGTGCCATGTAATACGAAATGATCTGCCGGGGTGTGGCTGCAGGCAGCCAGTAAGGGGAGGATAATTATAGAATAAATTCGTTTCATTGTTTTTAATTTTTAAAGAATAGATACAATTTCCTGTAAGTTTGTGAGGACTATCTTAGTATTTCTTCCAACTCGATACTGATTTCCTCGGGCGAGAAGGTGTTGCACACGACTTGTCCTTTGTCGTCGATGAGAATCAGGTTAGGAATGCTGTTGATGTTGTAGCGCAAGGTCAGTTGTTCGTATCCCCTGTTGCCCGCGATGAATTGCGGCCAGGGCATTTTTTCCTCTTCGAGGGCTTTTTGCCAGTCTTCTTTTTTCGAATCGAGCGAAATGCTGATCACATCGAACCGGTCGCGGTCATATTTGTCATAAAGGGCTTTCACGGCGGGGATGGCGGCACGGCAGGGACCGCACCATGAAGCCCAGCAATCGATCAGCATGACATGTCCCGGGCGGATGTGTGCGGATAGGAGGGTGGTATCGAAAGTGGGTGTATGGAGCGGAACATCCGGATAATGGATGTCCTTGCAGAAATAGCGGGCCTGTTCGGCTTGCCGGCAGAAACGGGCTGCGCGGGCGGTGTCGCTGATATGGCAGTTCCGGGCGAGGATTTCTTCCAGATCCGTGGCAGGTACGGAGAACGATTTTGAAATCATTTCACCGGCAACGTACAGGGCAAGCGGTGATTGCCGATGGCTGCGGATAAAGGCCATACGGTCGGCATGCAGCCGTCCGGCCGCTTCTTTTCTTAAACGATAGGATTCGGTGTAGAGGCGGTGGTATTCTTCCGGGGTATACTTGTCCGGGGTCGCCATCCTGTCCCAATTCAGTGTGCTCAGAACACTGTTGTATTTATGATATTCCAGTTCATTGGCATGTACGGTCTGCCGGTAGTCCATGTAATCTTTTTGGAGAGTGCCGCCCACTACTTCCGTCAGCAGTTCCCGGTCGTCGGGGCCGTACTCGCTGATGTAGTACAGGCTGTCGAAATGCGGGGTACGGATTTCGATAGCGGAATGGTCGAGGAACAGGCGGGTCCCGAGGGAGCGGCTCTGTTTCTTGTTACTGACGATGTCCTTGTTGCTGATCCAAAGATGGCACATTACCGGTGCGTCAACGTTTCCGATCAATTCAAAGCGGCCGTTTTTCACGGTATCTGCGGCAAGCAGCTGCTCGTCTTTATTACGGGTCTCGGCATTCAACAGGCGGACGGTCATGCCGTCCTGTAATCCGGGAAAACTGCCCCGGATGATGTATTGATCTGCCTGGTTGGCGCAACTCAGGCACACTAGGCAAAGTAAAATGGATAGGTAAAATTTCATGTTATGATGTTTTTAAAAGCATATAAAGAGGGTGTCCAAAAAGTATTTGGCACCCTCGATTTATTCGTATCCCTATTGGAGACTGAAATCAAATATCCGATTCTACAAGGGGGTATTTTGCCTTTTTGGACACCCTCTCGTTCATATCATCCGGATATTAATCCACGGCATCACGGACGTAGCGCACACTCATGTGTTTCGGATAATTGGTTTCGTAATTTGAATCCACGATTCTTGTTATTCCTCGTTCGATTTGGGAAGAGCGGAAAGAAATCTTACGATAATAAGCATCCGGAAATGGAGTTTCATTTTTCTCTTCCGTAGCCGTCCAGAAATAACCGAACTCTCTCCAGTGCCGGAAGCGTAGCGCGGCTGGTCGACCCGTTACAATGGCATATCCACCGAAAGGCAATGCAATACCCGTCCCCGTTATATCCTGTTGCAACAAAGTGCCTTCCTCTGTTCCGCGGAATCCCGTGGCATCGGCATCTCCCTGCGACATGCCCATTGCCCGTTCCAGTTTTTTCCAATCCTCGTCGGTAGGCAGGCGCCAGCCTTCCGGAGCATTGGCTTTTGCCTCCTCATAGGAATAAAGATTCCCGTATCTGTCCCATTCCTCCGGAGTCAAGTCTTCACAATCTTTAATTAAATCATCTGTATAACCATATTGGTTGATATAAGTCAATTCATAATAAGGGGTGCCTTCCTTGAAATTGGAGGTCATCCAATCCAATCCGGCATAACGTACCCATTCGTACGTGTTTTCTCCGATGGTTACCATCCCTGTTTTTTCTGGTTTTATGACTGGCAAGTTGTTGTCATCATCGTTGCACCCGATAGCTACGACGAGTAAAGCAACCGATATATAGGAAATAATCTTTTTCATACGCTTATTTATTTAAAATATGAATCCCATGTCGGCAATGATTTTTTGCATAATTGTGTATTTTTCACGAACTAACGGATAGTCTTCGTACATTTCCATGAATTTTTCTTCCGGAGTGCCTAATACAGCTTTTACGAAATCCTCCAAATCATAGCTTGCACTCCAAGGAAAGTCACAAAAATAATTATCAAACCGAATAAAACCGCATTGGTTGGCAATGTCTTCACAATAGGCGTTGATACCATCTTCATCGCCTTCTGCTTCAAGTGCATTATACTTGTCCCAAAAATCTGCATCAAAATCCGCATACACTTTATAATACCATTTATCGCTAATTAACTCAAAGGGTTCTGTCGCCTCGTCATTGAGCGTACTCAATTTACTTTTGACATATGACTGGAAAATAGCGATACAATGCGTGGCATAGTCCTCTTCGGTTTCCAGTTTGAGAATCGGCTCCATGCTGAGTGCCATTGTCCGCATACCGATATAATATTTCAAAATACCCTTGCGATATGTGTCAGGATCCCTCCCGTATATGGTGTTTACCATCAGAAACGAATAGGGACGTACCGCCTGTCCCAAGTGCGGAAGGATGTATTTGCTGACAAATTCCACAGCTTTTTCTTTTTCCTGTTTAGTTTGGAGATAGGTCAATGCGGGAGCGTCATCAAATGAAGTCATCGAATAGCCGAGGTCCACGGTTTCCGTGTACCAGCGCGGATTCCCATCCTCAAACGTGCCCCTCTGCTCGTGGCGCAGGGTATCGTTGAAGAGCAAATGTACCCCTGTCTCTTCGTAAAATTCACGTCTCATGACCGATTCCGGGTCGGTGGCCGTTGCCGGCACCGTAAAGTAGTCGTCATTCGCCCCGGTGGGCTCTAATGCGTCTTCTTTCGTACAAGCTCCCAAAAGGAGGGAAAGAAATAAGAAGTAATATATCTTGTTCATCTTCTGTTCAATTAATGGTGTATGTTTTATTCCTCTGGCGTTTCATCGCCTCCGATAGTCTCTACCGGTTGCCGTTCCGGACGTTCGTTTCGACTCAATGTGTTCTGAAATTCGGTTACTTCGTGCGGTAGGGCAAGGGTATAGGCTTTGTCGTATTCTTTAAGTTCATATACCCGTTGTTTGTATGCGATATCTTCTCCTAAGTCTCTATCGTATTTGTAATCGCGATAAATGTGCCGGATGACTTTAGACCAGGGGTATTTCGTGCATACGGTGTAGCGGCGAAGGTCGTACCAGCGGTGTCCTTCCAGACACAACTCACGTTGGCGTTCCTCACGGATCAGATCGATCAAATCGTTACCGGTAGCGCTCACGACAGGCGGAACGGCAAAACGTTTCGCCTGTAACAATCCGATCATCTCCCGGGCTTTCTCTTCGTCTTCGTCCAATGCGGCGGCTTCTGCCAGGTTCAGGTAAGCCTCTGCTGTCCGGAAGAGGAAGTTCTCGGAAACCGTGCATTTGGCACTAGGGTGGTCTTTACTGTCCCAACGTACTTTCTGAAGGATATAATAACTTCCCTCTTTTTTGATGTAATGTTGTTTCCGCAAATCGTTGTCATCGAAAGCAGCGATCAAATCGTCCGAAATGTAAAAGGGACGTTCGTCATCATAGTGTCTTCTGCCTTCGGATCCCATCATGCCTGTCGACAACTGGTGGCCTCCCATGGAGAAGATGACCTCGGGCAAGGATTTGTTCAGGAAATTTCCCGCTTCGTCATTGAATGTATTCAAGTCCCCCAATGCATTGTTGCGGCTAAGAACATCCTCGGCATATTTCCGGGCGTTCTTGTAATCCTGCATATAGAGGTGCACGCGACTCATAAGCAAATAAGTGGCTGTCAGGTCGGCATGGTAAATGGAGACCGTTTCCGTTTGTTTGAGGCAGGCTTCCGCTTCTTCCAAATCGTCGATAATCTGCCCGTACACTTCCTCCAGGGTACTCATTTCGTACTCCTTGTCTTCGATGTAGGAGGTCAGTTTTAACGGTATGCCCGGCGTTGTTGCCGCTTTTGCCGGTTCGTAGGGGGCGGCATACAGGTTCACCAGCGTGAAATAGTATAGTGCGCGCAGGAAATGGCTTTCGCCTTCAATCCGGATTTTGTCGGCCTCCTCGCGTTTGTTTCGGGCAGTGACGTTTCCCAGCTCGTCCAAAACCATGTTGGTGGTGTTGATATACTTGTACGTCTTTTTCCAGCATTCGTTTTCCGTCCCGATAGCCGTTTCCAAGGAGTTGATTCCTACCGAACGTTGCCAGGTGAAATAACCGAATATATCTTCCGAGCTGAGCATGGAATTAATGGCTCTTGTATTCGTCGAATGGTTTTGTTGGATTTCGTCCGACATTGTATGGATGAATGTATTGTATGGCTGTGGCGCGCTGTAATTGTAAGCTTCATAGAAGCCGACGGGTAGATAGGCATCTCCCAGCAACAGTTCGTTTAAATCCGCCGCCGTCTCTACCTTCGACAAATCTTGCGAATAGTCGGAGAGGAAATTGGAGCAAGCAGTCAGAAATGAGGCGATGATTATTGTGCATAAAATATTTCTCATAACCGGTTGTTTTAAAATGAAACACTCAAACTAAAGGAATAAGTCGGACGGTCGGACAGGGAGACTTCCGTGAATCCCTGGGTCGGCGTCTGTCCTTTCAATTTCTTGGAAGAAATGGTGAACAGATTGGTTCCCGAGAGGGAAAGCGCCAGACGGGTCATTCGCAATTGGGACAGAATGCGTTCTCCGAATTCGTAGGTCACCATCAGATTGTTGCATTTCAGGTAATTGCCGCTAACCACTCGCAAGTCCGAATAATCGTACATCTTCCATAGACTGGAAGCAAAGGGTTGCACATTGTAATAAGAGTTTTGTGACCAATGCTCATTGTAAGTATGATAGTAAGGTTCAAATTGTCCGATGACTACGGGAATGTTCGTATGTTTTTCGTCTCCGGGATTCTGCCAGCGGTCCAACAATTCGCGGCGCAGGTTGCTTTCAGGAGCAATCAGGTTGGAACGGTACATTTGAAACAGACGGACTTTTGCTCCCAGGCTGTAAGCGAAAGTACCGCTCAACCGGATATTTTTGTACCTTAGGTTTGTTGTCAGGCTGCCGGACATATAGGGTTCGCGGCGTCCCGATGCAGTCAGTACTTTTCTGAAAGTGTCGTATTTGCTCAAGCCATCCAGTTTGTGCTGGTATTCTTTGTAATCGTCGAATACCGGTCCTCCGCTCAATGGGCTCAAACCTACGAATTTATAGGAATAGAACGTATTGACGGCCTTATTCTTCACTACGACCGTACCGTTGAGGAAATCCAGATAATCATAGGTTTGGGCATCCGGATCGTTCTTTACTTTGTTGTAATCCTTGGAGAAGGAGGTGGACAATGTCCAGTGCCAGTCTTTCGTGCGGATGGGATTGAGTGTCACGTCGACGCCGAAGCCTTTGTTTTCAATATCTCCGCCGTTGATGGCATATGAATCGACACCGTTCATGCTGGCAACCTCTTTCGTCATGAAAGCATCCTTCGTCCGTTTGTAGTAATATTCCGTCTCCACCGAAATCCGCTTGTCCAACAAAATGAAGGTCAATCCGGTATTGAATGATTTCGTCTTTTCCCATTTTAAATTGGGGTTGGGGATTTGGTCGACCGTTGCCGTCATTTCTCCATAATAAGGGTCAAGCGGGTTTTTCTTCATTAGCAATACCGGAGATACGGAGGAGAGCATATTCCCCTGATAACCGAAAGAGGCTTTCAGACTCAAATAGTTCAACCAGTTGCGTTGTTTGATGAACGAGTGTTCCGAAAGATTGTAATTTCCCGATACCGACCAAATGGGCAGAAATTTGTCGTTGCTTTTATCTCCGAAACGATTGGAGCCGTCGGTACGTCCGTTTACATTCAGCGTGAAATAATTGTAGTAACTGTATGCCAAGGTTAGATACCCTGAAACCATATTGCTCAAGTCATCCTTGATCGTGGGAGTATTGTTCGCCGCCCATGCTGCGTAATCGGGCCACTCTTCCGCATTGATATTGTTCACGAACATTTTTCCCCTGTCCGGATAGTAGCCACGATAAACAGCGGACAATCCGTTATAGTGGGATGAACTCATTTCGAAACCGCCGCTGGCACTGATGTTGTGTTGTTCGTTCGTTCCGAAATATTTGTTCAGGTTGGCTTGCAGACGTACCGTATAGCTGTTCTGCCGCGTTTGATTCTGAGATAATTCTCCGCCGAAAGGAAGCAGACTATAGGAGGGCGTCTCTTTGTCGCCGTAATTGGATTGGCGCAGACCTGCTGCATGCCAGGTTTCAGGTCCCCAGTACCCTTCGATTTCCGTATTGGAATTTGTGTACGAAAGAATTGCCTGGGCATTCAACCAATCGGTGAACCGGAAATTCAAATTCGTATTGACTGTGATGCTTGACGCGTTTTGTTTGGAGTAGCTGTTCTCCAATTCATTTAAGATATTGTAGTTTAAATAATGGTTATATCCGGCACTGTTGTATTTTAAATAGTAGGCATATTCTCCTGCTTCATCGAATGCGGGAATCGCCCGGCTGGAATTGTAAGCATAGTCTATCGGAGAAATTTCATCCTGATTATATTTTTTTTTGCTGAGATTGCCCTGGAATTGCAATTCGGCGGTAAACCACTTGTTGAAGGTGGTTTCGAGGTTCATGGCAGCTGTATAACGTTCGTTGTAGTTACCCTTGATGACATCATTGTCACGGGTGTAACCCAGTGAAGAATAGTAGCGTGTCTGTTCCGAACCGCCCGATATGCTGAGAGTGTGTTGGTGAGACCAGGTGTCTTGGGTCAGCAAATCAAACCAGTCGGTGTTCATGGTTTCCAGTTTCGCCACTTTCTCTGCGAATTGCTTGTCGTTGATTTTTCCGCTGTAAAGTTCGAGCAATGCTCCTTCGTAACCCACCATGTTGGCATTATAATCATACCGATAATGGTTGTCGAAAAGTTCACGCGAGAACTGGATTCTTTCGCGGGAATTCATCAGGTTGATTTTCCGGTCGGTATAACGCGGACGCTGCCGGAACGTGGTGGTCATGTTGTAATTGACAATCGGCGCACCGACGTGTCCTTTTTTCGTGGTCACGACAATCACGCCGTTGGCTGCCTTGGCTCCGTATAATGCTGTAGCGGCAGCATCTTTCAGAATGTCGAGGCGCTCGATATCCTGTGGGTTCAGGCCGGCGATGGCATTACCGATACGGTTGATGTAATCGGGGTCGTTCAATTCTTCGGGAGAAATCGGTACGGGATCCTGTACGATAATTCCGTCCACCACCCATAATGGTTCACGGTTACCGATCAATGTGGAAGTACCGCGGATACGAATTTTGGGTACGACGCCTACCTCGCCGGAATTGCTCATCAAGATCATTCCCGGAACCCGGCCCTCCAGCATCTGGTCGATGGAGGTTGCTGCAGGAATCATGATGTCGTCTACTTTCACCGTTGTCACTGCACTGGTGTTTTTCCTTTTGTCGATGACTTGATAACCGGTAACGACCACTTCATCCATCTCTGTAGCTTCCTCGTGCAGGGTCACATTGATTTCTTTTTGTCCGGTGTAGGCTATTTCTTGCGGTTTCATGCCGATAAAGGTGAAACGCAAAAAGATATCCTTTGCGTCGGGCAAGGCAATGGTGTATTTTCCGTTGGCGTCTGTAACGACTCCCATCTGGGTGCCTTTGATCATTACTGTCACACCCGGTAGCGGATGACCTTGCCGGTCGGTTATTTTTCCGTTCACTTTTTTCTCTTCGGCTTGTTGTGTTGCGCCTTGAATGATAATCAGGTTATCCTTGAAGGTATAACTTAACCCTGTTCCGCTCAGACATTCGTCGAGGATACGGTTCACTTCGGTCTGTCGGCGGTCGATGGTGATATCCGTGAATGGTGCGATATCACCGGATTTGTAAATGAACATGTAATCCGTCAGTTGTTCGATTTGCCGGAAGACGGATGCTAAAGTCGTGTTGGTGGCAGAGAGTGTGATTTTGCTGTTCTGGGCGCTTACGGCAGCCTGACAGGTACAAAATCCCACTAACGTTAGAAGAACAAGAAGCTTCATCTTTCGCAGGATTTGTTGTAATCTTCGTTTTTTTCTCATAACTTTGTTTAGCTTTGGTTAATTAATAGGATGATTATCTAAGCTGTTGCAGGAAGATGTGAGGGCGTCTTCCTGTTTTTATTGGCTGATGTATATTTTGTTACCGATATAGGAAAAATGAATACCGTTGGTCGATTGCAGATTATCCAGAATTTCCCGGATGCTGGCATAACGGTTGGTATGCAAATGAAAGCGTAGCTGCCTGAGGGCCGGACGGGTAAAAACTACTTCGAAATCATACCACCGGGTCAGCTCTCTGAAAATTTCTTCCAGAGTTTTGTCGCGGGCGATAAATTTTCCGTTTTTCCAGGCCAGCACTTCTTCGGGATCGGCTTCTAGAATTTGTAAATTACCGGTGTGACAATCGAAATGGGATTGTTGTGAGGGCAACAATTTTAGGGTTTGCCGGGAGGAAGGGTAATGCTGTTCGATGCTGCCGGAGAGAAGCGTAGTTACCGTTTCCGTCTCATCGGGGTAGGCTTTGATATTGAAACTGGTCCCCAATACCTGTAGATTCATGTCGCGGGTATAGACTGAAAAAGAAGCTTGTTCGTTACGGGCAACTTCGAAATAGGCTTCGCCTTCGAGGTATACCTCCCGGTGATCACCGGCAAAGACTTCCGGGTATTTCAGTTTGCTTCCGGCATTGAGCCAAACACGGCTGCCGTCTGAAAGAGTGAGCGAAAACTCACAACCTTTGGGTACGGTGAGGGTGTGGTATGTGATCTTTATCGGAACTGTGTCCCGGATCGGAGTATAGCTCAGACTGCCGGAGTCATGTTGCAGGATATTCACTTTGGAGGACGACCCGCTGATGATTTGCAGAGTATCGGCTAAAAGTACCTGTTGTCCGTTGGAAAGAGTCAGCGTAGGGAACTTGTGATTCGCCCGGGATTCTACCGAAGCTAAAGGAAGCGGTTGCGGTATGTGTCGTTGCCAGAAGAAAATACCGCAACCCAACAGGAGAAAGAATAAGGCGGCATATTTCCATAAACCGGAATACAGCCGGTGTTTGTGCAGCCGTTGCTGCAATTGGGCGTAGGCTTGTTTTTCATCCGGTTTATCCCATTGTCCTGCCCAACGGATTGCCTGATAGTCTTTGGCTGATTGCTTAAACAGCTTTTGGCCTTCCGGATTTTGTTTCAGCCATGAATCGAACTGCTTTTCTTCCTCCGGACTCATTTGTCCTGCGAGGTAGTCCTGTATTTGTTGTTTCGGATCAGATATGTTCATAAAGAGTGTTACTTGTTATAAGTTAATAACACAACTTTAAAAATGGGTGAATGATTTTTTCAATTATTTTTTCAGAAAATTGAAAAATTATAACGTCAGGGAGTCGTTTTCGATGCAATAAAATATTAGCAGGAGTGTATCGGGGAATTGTTTCCGTAATTGTTTTACGCCGTAGTTGAGTAGAGTTTTCACTGTATTGACAGAAACATTTAATTCTTCGGCTGTTTCTTTATATTTTTTCCCCTGAATCAGGATAGAAACGATCACTTGGCGTGTTTTGTCAGGTAATTGTTTGATCGTTTCCCGGATTGCAGCGATCAGTTCGGGCGATATAGTCATCGCTTCCTCTTCTGCAGCTTCGAATTTCAACAATTCGGCTTCCATAACAAGCTTGCGATTGCGCAGACGGTTCAGGCAGGTATTCCGTATACACCGGAACAGATAAGTGGTGAGAGCTTCCGGGGCGATCTGGCGGTAGGAACGATGTTTTATGAAATCATAGAAAACATCCTGTACGATGTCTTCCGAAAAATGAATGTCCGTCAAAAAAGAATCTGCAAACAATACTAACGGTTTATAGTATCGTTCGAATAATAATTTTCCTCCCTCGTCCGGATTTTTTGTAAAAGCCGTTAAAATTTCAGATGCGGACGGATACATTCCTTGTTTTTATTTTCTCACAAAAATAATAAAATATAAAATTCAAATCAATTGCTTGAAAAACAAATGGAAAAGCGTCGGATTTAAGATTCCCGGGAATAAAAAACCGTAGATCGCCCCGTAAAAATGGGCATTATGATTGATGTTGTCACTTCCCTGGCGGGCCATATATTGGCAGTAAGCTAAATAAAGAAGGCCGAACAGAATACCTGGAATGGGAATTACGGCAAAAAGCAGAATTTTGTCCCACGGATTCAGGAATATGGCTGTGAATAAAACGGCAGAAACCGCACCGGAAGCTCCGATAGAAGTGTACCATGCCGCATTACGGTAACGGATCACATCAGAGGCAGAAGCTACAACCATCCCTCCGAAATAGAGTAGTAAAAAAGCCCCTTCTCCGAATCCCAGATAACGGAATGTCTCTTCGATATACTTGCCGAATGACCAGAAAGTAAACATATTCACGAATAAATGCACCCAGTCTGCATGAACAAAACCATGCGAAATGATACGGTACCATTCCTTTGCATGTACAATCCGATAGGGTTTGAGTGAAAGTTTATCGAACAATAGTCTGTTGTTGAAACAAATAAAAGAGACCACAACGGTTATTCCGGTAATGAGATAGGTGATCATTGATCGGGGTTATTGCTTGAAACGTATACTCAGGATTTGATAAATCAGTTTTGAGGCCAGGAAATCCGGGGCTTTGTTGATATCGTTCGGACAAAGTTCGACAACATCGAGACCGACGATATTATGGCGTTCGTTGATTAGTTTGAGCAAAGTCAACACTGTCCGGTAGGTCAGTCCGTCGGGTTCGGGGGTACCTGTCGACGGCATATAAGCGGGGTCGAATACGTCCAGGTCGATTGTGACATACACATTATCGTGGAGTTTTTGAGACACCTCGTACATCCAGGTAGAATCGTCCGATTCTTTAATTTCATGGGCATAAAAAATACGGTCCGGATCGATATTGTGCTTTTCTTCGATGGCGCTGCTACGAATACCTACCTGAACGACACTTGGGGTAATTTCTTTGCCCCGGGCCATAACACAGGCATGATTGTAAGGCGAACCTTCGTATTCGTCCCGCATATCCGAATGAGCATCCAGTTGCAGGATAGAAAATGTATCGTAGTATTTGGCTATAGCCTTGAAAGCACCGATACTGACCGAGTGTTCCCCACCCAATAACACCGGGAACTTTTTATCTTTCAAGATAGCTTCCACGCGCTGTTCGACTTCCTGAGCCATAGCTTGGGGAGAAGAATCGGCCGTAACGGGTTCTAAAGTGGCGATACCGTGTTTATATACTTCCGAATCGGTTTCGATATCGTAAAATTCCATGTTGGGCGAAGCTTCGAGTATGGCACGTGGTCCCTTGTCTGCTCCTTTCAGCCAAGTACTTGTACCATCGTAAGGCACAGGAAGAATAGCTATTTCCGCCGTTTCGTAATCGGTGTATTGTTCTTCAAAGTCTCCGTAAAGTAATTTATCCATACCTAAATAGTTTATACTACAAATCTAGATTTATTTTGTGGGAAATAAGCGCTATACATGTGAAATATATTTAAAATAGTCAGAACGTTACCTGAAATCCTACACCCAGACTTTCTTTAAATTGTAAGCGTGGCCCTTTACTTCCATCTTTTTGAACGATTTTAGTATCGTTGTCATAGATCAGGTTTGTGGAAATATTGGCCGAAAACCATTTATTCACGGTCATATTTAATTGTACATCCCAACGGACATCCACGTTTTGCGGATCTTCCAGATAATTCGAGAAAAGATCGACTCGTGAATAGATCGTCATATTTTTCAGAAATTCGTATTTTACTTCTACCTTTAAGTTACCACCCATTTCTGAAAAAAGATGCTCGCCGGGATCAACACCGAATGAACCTTCGTCGGAAAGAATTTTACTACTGACAAAAGTTCCCCGCCAGGAAATGGCCGAAAAGGTAGCTGTTATCCAATTCTTTGGATTCCAGGTCAAACCTAGACCGGTAGTCAGGTATCCCGGAGACATAAAACGTGAAATATAAGTCCGGGGTTCTGTTTTATAATCATACCCTTTCGCAAATTGCGTGTTGAAGTTCAACAGAGCACTCAAATAAAGGCTTTTGGTCATTCCGTAGCCATAGGTCGACGAAAAATAAAGTTTGTCATTCGTTTTTTTCGTTCCGCTTGTTTCCGTTTGATTCAAGCCATAAGCCATTTCGATCCGGTTTTGCCACAAATGTTTATTCTTTTTATAATCGGCACTATAATTGAGTAATACATCGAAGCCGACCGCATTCTCGCCTCCTGAGGCCCAATTGTTTAAGCTAACCTGAGATAAATTTAATCCTCCGTTACCTCCGTATGTCCAGCTTGAATCCCGGCTAATGTGACCGGCAGCTGTTGCTGTCCAATTGAATAAAAAGGTAAATGCGCTGATAAATATTAAATTTTTCATAGTTCTGGTTTTTGATTTTTAAACTACAAAATTATACTTTATCAACAATAATTTACAAATTATTTTTGAAAATCGCTTACATTTTTCGGATTTGACCGGAGAGTTGTTTGATTGCCTCCAACGTATTTTCTTTGTCTACATGGCATACGATCCGGTTGCGCATGATCCAGTCCCCATTTACCATAGAAGAGCGTACATTTTTACTGTTCATGGCATAGACAATGGCTGAGTATTCATCATAAACAGGAAGCATATTGGAAGCATCTGCATGTATCAATATCAGGTCCGCTCTTTTTCCTATTTCGATCGAACCGGTTATTGTGTCGAGTCCCAAGGCTTTTGCTCCGTTGATGGTAGCCATCCGGAGGGCTGTCTGGGCTTTTACAGCCTCCGGGTTGTAATGGACGACTTTAGCGAGCAATGCGGCAAAACGCATTTCCTCTACTAAATCGAGGGTGTTGTTGCTCGCCGTTCCGTCTGTTCCTAAAGCGACAGTAATTCCTGCTTTCAGGTAAGTGTCTATATCTGCAACGCCACTGGCTAATTTTAGATTGCTTTTGGGACAATGGCCGATCGAAGTCCCGGTTCGGGCCAGGAGTTCGATCTCTTTCGGATTGAGCCATACGCAATGGGCTGCAATCACGTTCCGGTCGAGAAGCCCGATCGAATGGAGGTACTCGGCAGGTGGCATGCCTGTTCGGGCTGTGATGTCTTCGACTTCTTGCCGGGTTTCTGCGACATGAATCTGAAGAAGAGTACCGTACCGGTCTGCCAGTTGTTTGGATTGTTGGAGAGTGGCTTGGGAACAGGTATATGGGGCATGTACACAAACGGAAGGGTGAATGATAGAGTCTCCTTGCCATTTTCGGATCAAAGCTTCACATCGGGCAAGACCTTCGTCTACCGTTTGAAAGCTCGCTGTTGCAAAGTCGATCATCGATTCTCCCATAACTCCCCGGATACCGGCATTTTTAGCCTCCTCGGCTATGATATCTTCGAAAAAATACATGTCGTTGAAACAGGTCGTACCCGATTTGATCATTTCGATAAAAGCCAGTCGGGTAGCGATTCTGACATTTTCAGGAGTCACCAACCGGGCTTCTGCCGGAAAGATGTGTCCGGTAAGCCATTCATGCAGCGGAAGATCATCTGCAAAGCCCCTTAGCATAGTCATAGGAAGATGAGTATGTGTATTGATCAGCCCAGGTAATAAGAACATCCCTTCTGCGTCTGTGATTTCCGCATCGGTATCTTCTAAAGATTGAGTCGTGATGGCACTGATTTTTCCATTTTCGATCAGGATATTTCCGTTAGGGAGAATATCTAACCTTTCATTCATCGTGATAATACGGGCGTTCCGGATGATCTTTTTATTCATAGCTTTTGTTTTTACAAAAATAAGTAAAACTTTAGGATAGCGGTATTCGTTAATATCAAAAACGTCAGAAATAGGTAAAAGTTATAGAACGAATGAAACGAATAGGATTTATTTTACTTTTGTTTACATCGAGTGTCGGTTTTGCACAGAAATATGCCGTGAAAACAAATCTGGCCTATTGGGCGACTACGACTTTGAATATCGGTGGAGAAATCGCTTTAGCTCCGCGAATGACATTAGATATGACGGCAAATTATAATCCCTTTCATTTCCGTGGGAATAAGAAGATTATGCATTGGGCGGTTCAGCCGGAATGGCGTTATTGGACTTGTCGCCGGTTTATGGGGCATTTTATCGGAGTACATGCACATGGAGGAAAATATAACGGTGGTTTAAAAAAATACCGTTATGACGGATGGGGTGTCGGTGGTGGTTTTTCTTATGGTTACCAATGGATCATCGGTAAACACTGGAACTTGGAAACAGAACTTGGAATCGGGTATGCTTACTTGAAGTACGATAAATATTTACGTAACCGATGCGGACGATTTATAGACACCGGACATCGCAACTATTGGGGACCGACAAAATTAAGTATTAGTTTCATGTATCTTTTTAAAAGCAGGCAGAAATGAAAAAAACGATCGGAATATTATTGGGATGCTTATGCATATTGTTGCTGGAGAGCGGTGTGAAACGGATTGAGAAGAAACCGGCTTTGACTATTACTCCTTCCCGCTTGCAACTATTTGTCGATCAACATACAGATCCATATACGATAAAAATAGTTTATACATTGAATATACCTCATGGGTTTATCCCTTCCTGTGCCCGTATGGTTTATCAACCTTATTTTCTGTCTGCCGGGCATCGCTATGATTTGACTCCTTTGGTCGTTAGCGGAAAAAACAATCTTCGGCAAGAAAAGCGGTTAACTGCCTTGACGGATAAACAACCGGATTATCCCGAAGCTCTTCGGCTTATATCGGAAGGAGAAGGAATGCAGGTCCGTTTGTCGGAAACAGTGCCTTTCGAATTATGGATGGCACAAGCTAAATTGAGGGCTGATGTGACGTTAGAGGCTTGTGACCGGGAGAAACATATTGAAGTTTTAACCTTGGCCGATGGAGTGATCTGGTTGCCTATGGGGCCGGGACCGGTTCGGGTGAAGTACGCAAAAGAAAGAGTGATGGTACAAAAAGTATCGGAATTCGAATTTTTCTTTCCTTCAGGACAATATATCTTCAACCGGGAATATGACGGCAACGCTTCGAGCATGAAACGAATGATGAAGTTGGTCGATTCATTTCGATCGGATTCAACGATGCGCCTGGAAAAACTAGTCATTGCCGGAAGTTCGTCTCCTATAGGTACGGCGACTTTCAATGCCTCGTTAGCCGAACAACGGGCCGAACAAATGAAACAGCGTTTAGTCGAACGGAAACAGATGGAGGCCCAAGAGATCGAGCTCGAATATATCGGTGAAAATTGGGCCGGATTGCGGCAATTGGTCGAACAGTCGAAATTGCCTGATAAAGCTGCCGTCTTGCGTATTCTCGACACTACAAAGGATGCTGCCCAACGCAAAGCTTCATTAAAGCAGCTCCCGCAATATGAATATTTGCGCATAAACTTATATCCCGATTTACAGGAAGTGAGGTGTATCTTCTATTATACTCAAAAAGAAGAGATCACGAAAGTGATCCCTGAATAATGAGAAGAGTTCGGCAGTTATGATTCGGGCTGTTGGGGAAAAATCAGACGGGAAGTGTCGTATCCTCGTTGCCGGGCCTTTTCCAGAATTTGGTTTAGGGTATTTTGGTCGAGATGAGGAGTACGGCTTAAAATCCACAGGTATTTGTCTGTGGAACTGCCGATCAGCGACCATTGGTAGTCCGGGTCCAACTCGAGAATGTTGTAATCGCTGTAAAACGACAGGAAGAAAGCGACCTGCAATTGACCGGGCTGACCGTTATGGGAAGGCCGTGCTTTCCCGATACTACATTTTTCTTTACCGTCGACAGCATCTTGATGACCACAATTCAGAACTTTGATTTTCCCATCCGGGCGTTTTGAATATTCTGCTGTGACATAATGCAGACCCCGTTCGAAACGATGATCGTAGCGGGCGATTTCATACCATTTACCAAGATAACGTTGTAAATTGAACTCTTTTACAGTGCTTTTGTCTATTGTTTTCATAGCCTTTTTCTCAGGTTTACGTAGAACAGGAAGGATGAGTTCTAACAAAACTCAGGACTTTTCGTATTATATCCAGTACTTTATGAACTTGTTATGGGTGAAATACAACAAGACGGTTTGCCTTTGCCACGGCGGAATTGGGCCATGGCAGTAATTGCTTTGGGGATGACGATGGCCGTGTTGGACGGGGCTATTGCGAACGTTGCTTTGCCTACGATTGCCGGAGATTTACATGTCAATCCATCCAGTTCTATCTGGGTAGTAAATGCTTTTCAGTTAGCAATGACCATCTCTTTACTGGCTTTTTCCTCTTTGGGTGATCTTTGGGGATATAAGCGGGTGTATGTGTTGGGCTTGAGTATGTTCACAGTGACTTCGCTGATATGTGCTCTTTCCGATTCGTTTATTACTTTGGTTATAGCCCGTGGTTTACAAGGTTTCAGTGCGGCAGCGATCACGAGTGTCAATACCGCTTTACTGAGGGTGATTTTTCCGGCCCGTTTTTTGGCCCGTGGAATGGGAATCAACGGGTTGATCATTGCTGTCGCTGCTGCTGCCGGCCCTACTGTTGCTGCCGGTATTTTAGCTATTGCCGATTGGCCCTGGTTGTTTGCCATCAATGTGCCCATAGGACTGGTTGCATTTGTATTGAGTTTGAAGTTTTTACCCCGGAATCCGGTAAAAGTAGAAGGACAACGTTTTGATGTAACGAGTGCGGTAATGAATGCCCTGACTTTTGGTTTGCTGATATGTGTAATCGATGGATTTGCTCACGATATTCATTGGTATATTCTGATTCCGGGTTTTGTTATCATGCTGATCATCGGCTGGTTTTTTATCAAACGTCAGAAAATGCAGACTTATCCTTTGCTTCCGGTCGATTTGCTGCGTAATAAGATCTTTTCCCTATCCTTGCTGACTTCCGTGTTTTCTTTTATAGCACAAATGCTGGCTTTGGTGTCTATTCCTTTCTTTTTTCAACGGGTATTACACCTGAGTGAAGTTGCGACGGGGTTATTGCTGACACCCTGGCCACTGGCCACTATGATTACAGCTCCGCTGGCCGGGCGTTTGATGGATCGTTACAATGCCGGTTTATTGGGGGGGATCGGATTGATGATATTCGGTACGGCTCTTTTGTTGTTGGCGATGATGCCTGCACATCCTTCACATATCGATATTATCTGGCGTATGTTTTTAGGAGGTATAGGTTTCGGTCTCTTTATTACCCCCAACAATAGTACGATTATTGCATCGGCTCCCAGAGAACGTAGCGGCGGAGCCAGTGGTATGCTGGGGATGGCCCGGCTCTTGGGACAGACTGTCGGTGCGGCTTTTGTGGCAGTCCTGTTTGCTATGTTTCCCGGACATGGGATGCGATATGCTTTGATTTTTGGAGCCGTTATCGCTGTTGTTTCGGCCGTTATCAGTAGTTTGAGACTCAGGAAGTAGAACCAGATCGGTATTTTTCATGGCTTTGGAGCGGTCTACAGCTCCGGCATGTAGAAGGATATGTTTCCCTTTCCAGTTGGATGGAATGATAAAATTCCGGCGATACCACAGGTCGGTTTTGTTTTTGCCGACGATACCCGAAAGTTCGGTTATTCCCTCCGACAGTGAGCGATGAGTTGCTGAAATAAGGGTAACATTTTGTCCGAACCGGCCAGGAGCATTTCGGGATGCCATTGGATACCTACGACAAAAGTGTGATCGGGCATTTCGACAGCTTCGATAACTCCATCAGGGGCTGTCGCTGTGATTTTCAGGTGACGTCCTAAATGGTTCAGGCATTGGTGATGAAAACTGTTGACTTCCAGTTGCTCTCCCCAAAGTCGGCCTAAAATAGAATCTTTTTCAATACTTACCGGGTGGAAAATATCCTCCCGTGGGCTGTATTGGCTGTGTAGCATAACCGGATGGCCGATGGCTGTGATATCCTGCCAAAGCGTACCGCCCAATACGACATTCAATAATTGTATTCCCCGGCAAATGGCTAATAGAGGCTTGTCTGTCCTTAGGATTTCTTCGGTCAACGCCCATTGTGCCCGATCGAGTCCGGTATGAAATTCCTCCAGGCAGGGATGAGGGAAGTCTCCGTATAAGATGGGGTTGATATCTCCTCCGCCCGAGAGAATAAAACCATCGCAGACTTCGGCATACCGGACAATGGAAGCCCGATCGGCTACCGGGGGAAGAAGCAGGGGAATGCCCCCTGCCTTAACGACTGCATCGATATAGTCTTTGTTGACGTATATCCTTTCCATCCCCAGAAATTTACCTTTATCTACGGTATGGAGATTTGTGCTGATACCAATAATCGGAGTCATTAATCGATCGGCTTGGTTTTGATAACGGTAATGCCGTTTTCTGTATACCGGTCTAAGATCCCGACTAAACTGATCAAATGGGGGGCTGCCATGTGAGCGTTCCAATCTTCGACAGTCTGCCAGGTTTCGTGAAACATGAAATCTTTCGGATCGTCTTTACTGACATGTAATTCATAATGCAAAGCCCCTTTTTCAGCTAATGTAGGCGCAATCAGATCTTCGAGAATTTTTTGCCATTCTTTTTCAGTATTTCCTTTGTTCCGGTTATAGGCGAACAATACCAACGAATCCGGGACTATCACGGGATTCGGAGCTTCCGAACGTTCCCAGCGTTGTAAAACCGGTTTTCGGTCTGTCAGTTCGTCTCTGCGGGCCCGAAAAGCTTGCAGATGTTCACTTTGGGTATGTTTTTTCCAAAGTTCTTCGTTTGCCCATATTTCATGAAAAATGAATTGACAGGGGTCTTCCCGATCTTCATACAAATGGTAACTGATAGCTCCTTCTTCCTGACGGGTCTTTTCGATGAGGTCGAGACAGGCTTTTTTTAATTCTCCGGCTTTCCCTTCGCGGGCATGGGAAATAGATACCAGAGTTAATTGTTCCGCAGTTTTTGACGTAAAATAGTTCATTGTAGCATTATTTTAAAAAATCCCTCACTTTTTTTTCTGCTTCCCGGAAGGCCTCTTCCAGCTTATCGTTGACGATGATCGTATCGAATTTGTCTGCGAAAGTCATTTCGTATTCTGCTTTTGCCAGGCGTTGTTCGATTTTTTCAGGAGCATCGGTCCCCCGGCCGGTCAAGCGTTGGCGTAGTACTTCTACAGATGGGGGCTGAATAAAGATCGATAACGCATTGTCTCCGAATTTCTTTTTGATATTTAGGCCGCCTACGACATCGACATCGAACAATACAGTATGACCTTTCGCCCAGATCCGGTCGATTTCACTGAGAAGCGTACCGTAGTAACATCCCGGATACACCTCTTCCCATTCCAAAAATTCTTTATTTTCAATTCGTTTCCTGAATTCATCTGCTGTAAAGAAATAATACTCTTTACCATGTATTTCTTTTCCCCGGGGAGCCCGGCAGGTTGCTGAAATAGAAAATTCCAACCCTAACCCCTTTTCCAATAAGTAATTTACAATTGTACTCTTACCCGCTCCACTCGGTGCTGAAAAAATAATTACTTTTCCCATACGATGATAGTTTATAAGGTTTATAAAGTTTGTAAAGTGGGATCAAAGTTTTTTTATAAAGTTCGATAACATTTTAGGTATTGTTTCGGTATCTGAGTTCGACGTTTGATTTTCGTTCATAGCCTTCGGTGATGTTATTCATAATCAAAGCAGTTGCTCTTTCGATTTGGTCTTTAAAACCGAAATCATGGCTTTTATCGAATAGCAAATAGATTTCTATACACAACTCTTTTGCCTTTTGCCACGCCAGACTATCTTCAAAACGTTCAATCTTCATGATTTATCCTTATTATGTTTAACACCAAGCGCCTGCAGGGTCCATGAACTTTAAAAATCTTATAAACTTTACGGACTTTAAAAACTTATAGGACATTCAAACTTTGCTCTTTTATCTTTTCCAGTTCGTCTTTCATTTTAACGACGAGTTTCTGGATGTCGTGGTCGTTGGCTTTAGAGCCCATGGTGTTGATCTCCCGACCGATTTCCTGAGCGATAAAACCGATTTTCCGGCCCGGAGCATCTTCATGTTCGATCGTTTCCAAAAAGTATTTACAGTGATTGGCCAACCTGACTTTCTCTTCTGTGATATCCAATTTTTCCAGGTAGTAGATAATTTCCTGTTCCAGCCGGTTTTCATCGATATTTTGAATATCCGTCCATTCATTGATTTTTTCCTGTAATTTCTGACGGATGACTTCTACACGTTTTACTTCAAATTGAGGTACCTGAGCAGACAGTTCCTGAATAAGTTCGATGCGGTGACATATATCTTTGATTAAAGCTTTTCCTTCCTGGATTCTGAATTTGTTGATTTCTTCCAAAGCTTTTTTTATTCCAGCTTCCAAAGCCTCCCATTCGGTATCTTCCAACTCTTCCGATTTGATTTGCAAGGTATCGGGGAAACGCATGACGGTTTGGAGAATCTTGTTTTTGTCGGCTTCGATGCCCAATTCGTTGGCGATGTCTAGTAATTGATTGAAGTATTGAGTTACTACAGGCTTATTAATGGTCACATCCTTATCGCTTTCTGTATTGTCAAAGTAGATACACATTTCTACTTTCCCCCGGTCTAATTGTTCTTTTACTATATTCCGGATTTCCATTTCTTTTTCTTTGTAAAGATTAGGCATCTTCAGATTCAAGTCCAGGGTTTTTGAATTCAGACTTTTAATTTCGATCACGACTTTCCTATTTCCGTTTTCGATGGTGATTTTTCCGAAACCGGTCATTGATTTTACCATAATATTGATTTTTGATTCTTCTGCAAAAATAACGATTTGTTTGTAAATATTCTTATTGCAGATTATTTCATTTTTCTTCGTATCTTTACACCCCAAAATAATAAAAGAGAAAAGATAGCAAAATCATAAATCAAGAATTGATTCATGGAAAACATCCGCAATTTCTGTATTATAGCGCATATTGATCACGGGAAGAGTACATTGGCCGATCGTTTGTTGGAATATACCGGGACGGTAACCGGTAAAGATTTACAGGCGCAGGTACTCGATGATATGGACCTCGAAAGGGAGCGTGGGATCACGATCAAGAGCCATGCCATTCAGATGGATTATCATTTTGAAGGGAAGAAATACGTTTTGAATCTGATCGATACTCCGGGACATGTCGATTTTTCGTATGAAGTATCGCGTTCTATTGCAGCATGTGAAGGAGCTTTACTGATCGTCGATGCTACTCAGGGAATACAGGCTCAGACGATTTCCAATCTTTACCTGGCCGTAGAGAACAACCTCGAAATTATTCCTGTATTGAATAAGATGGACATGCCGAATGCTATGCCGGAAGAGGTGAAAGATCAGATTGTGGAATTGATCGGATGTAAACGCGAGGATATTATCGAGGCCAGTGGAAAGACCGGGTTGGGGGTAGAGCAAATTTTGCAGGCGATTGTCGAGCGGGTACCGCATCCCGAAGGTTTTCCGAATCAGCCCTTACAGGCTTTGATCTTCGACTCCGAATTCAATTCTTTCCGGGGAATCATTACTTATTGCCGTATTGTAAACGGGAGTTTGCGCACCGGAGATGTGGTGAAATTCGTTAACACCGGGAAAGAATATACAGCCGACGAGATCGGTGTACTCCGTTTAAAACCCGAGCCACGGCAAGTGCTCGAGACCGGTGATGTGGGATATATTATTTCAGGTATCAAAACTTCCTCCGAGGTAAAAGTCGGAGATACGATCACTCATGTCGACGAACCTTGTGATGTTGCCATCGATGGTTTCGAAGAAGTGAAACCCATGGTATTTGCCGGGATTTATCCTATTGATTCGGAAGATTACGAAGATTTGAGGGCTTCGATAGAGAAATTGCAATTGAACGATGCATCGCTGACTTTCGAACCTGAATCTTCGGCAGCCTTGGGATTCGGTTTCCGTTGCGGATTTTTGGGAATGCTCCATATGGAGATCGTTCAGGAACGTCTGGACCGGGAATTCGATATGAATGTGATTACCACGGTTCCGAATGTGATGTATATCGCTCATACCACCAAAGGCGAGGTCTATGAGATGCACAATCCTTCGGATATGCCTTCTGCCAGCACGTTGGATTTTATAGAGGAACCGTTTATCCGTGCCCAGATTATTACTCCGGCCGATTATATCGGTCCGATTATGACCTTGTGTCTTGGGAAACGGGGGATTTTGATCAACCAGCAATATCATACCGGTAACCGGATAGAGATCACCTATGAAATGCCCTTAGGAGAGATTGTGTTCGATTTTTACGATAAATTGAAAAGTATAACGAAAGGATATGCTTCGTTCGATTATTATCAGATCGGATATCGGCGGGCAAATCTGGTGAAACTGGATATTTTATTAAACGGAGAGTCCGTCGATGCACTGTCGGCATTGATTCATTTCGATAATGCCTATGGTTTCGGGCGTCGCATTTGTGAGAAGCTCAAAGAACTGATACCGCGTCAACAGTTCGATATCGCCGTACAGGCAGCGATCGGAGCTAAAGTCATCGCCCGGGAGACAATCAAAGCAGTGCGTAAAGACGTGACGGCCAAATGTTATGGGGGGGATATTTCCCGGAAAAGAAAATTGCTGGAAAAGCAGAAAAAAGGAAAGAAGCGGATGAAACAGATCGGAAATGTCGAAGTTCCTCAAAAAGCTTTCCTGGCTGTGTTGAAGTTAGATTAAAGTGAAAGGAATGACAGGCTTATTCTTCGGGTCTTTTAACCCGATTCACAATGGTCATCTGAAGATCGCACAGTATTTGTTGTACAAAGGATATTGTCAGCGGATTTGGTTTGTCGTTTCGCCTCATAATCCATTGAAAAGCGATCGTTCTTTATTGGATGAGCAAAAAAGATTGGAAATTGTGAAAGCTGCGATCCGTGGGGATGAAAGGATGCAGGCATGTGATGTCGAGTTCGGTTTGCCTAAGCCTTCCTACACTTATGCCACTTTGCAGCTGTTGAAAAAAAAATGGCCGGAGGAAGAGTTTGCTTTGATCATCGGAGAGGATAACCTGAGAGATTTTCATAAATGGCGGAATGCTAAAGAAATTGTGGAAAATTACCGTATATTGGTTTATCCTCGTAAAGGAGAGGGGGTATCCGCTTCGATGTGGGAAAATCTATTTCTGATAGACGCACCTCTTGCCGATGTTTCTTCGACGGAAATCCGGGAGATGCTCGGAGAAGGGCAGGATATTTCACCTTATGTGCCTCAGCCGGCTTTGCCTTTGATCCTGAATTATTATTCCGTAAAATGAAAATCCTGTTTTGTCTATTATTATGGGGGACAATCTCTTCAGGTGTTTATGCACAACGGGTGCTTCCTGCAAAAAGTAAAGAACAGAAGAGAACAGAAAAACAGATAGAAAAGAAAGAAAATTCTCTCCGGCAGAAAGATACCGAGTTGCGGTGGGATCCCCGCCGATTACCTTCAAAGAGTAAAGGTTTTCCGGAAATCTCTGCCTGGCATACCGGGACAGCAGGTATTGTCGCTTCGGATGCAGCAGAAATCAGTCTTTTTAATCCCACACGGATCGGTTTCTCAAAACGTACGGAAATCCTTTTTCGGATAGCTGAGGAACCTTTTTTACCTAATATCGGGTTGAAACACCGTTGGTGGGGGAACAGGCGTTTTGCCTGGGCTACAGCACATACGTTGTATTATTCTTATCCCGGTTTGAAGATATTGCAGTCGACCGGTTTTAAAGAACTGGTTCCGGATTCGGTACAGGTGGCCCAGGGGATGGCTATGCGGCATGAAATATTGTTTTCCTGGTTATTGAATCCGCAAGTATGGGGATGTCCCGATCCTTCGGCCGAAAAAATACTGACCCTGCATGCGGGCATAGAGGGTTATGTCGGGTTCGGGAATAACGAAGTAATGCCGTTCGATTATGCCCACACCTTGTATCATACTCAGTTGCTCGACGGTAAAGTGCTTTATTATGGAGGATTGCAGTTTGATTCTTATTGGGGACACCGGTTTCATTATAGTTTAAACGGCCTTTTTTATAGTGTTGATTTCACAAAAGCATATGCTGTAGAAGGAAATTTGCGTCTTACTTATTATGTGTCAAGGCACTTCGGGCTCTCAGCTGTTTGTAAAATTCCCTATATCAGGATAAATGAAAAATCCGGATGGACTTATGTTCCTTTACTCGATTTGACCTATCTGATACATCCCGGACGTACAGTGATCAGACATGGCTTATATAAAAACAAAAGACGACAAAGATAGATCAAAATGGAAAATGTATTGTTGCATAGTTGTTGTGCCCCTTGTTCGGCTGCTATCGTCGAATGGATGCTAGCTCAGGATATCCGTCCGACTTTGTATTATTTCAACCCCAATATCTTTCCACAGGAAGAATACGAAATCCGGAAATCCGAATGCAGTCGTTATGCACAAAAATTAGGTTTGGAGATTATCGACGGGGATTATGATCATACAGCCTGGTTGAGTGACGTGGCGGGCTTGGAGGATGAACCCGAACGGGGAAAGCGATGTCTGCAGTGTTTCAAAATACGGTTGCTGGCCACGGCAAAATTGGCTGATGAAAGAGGCTTTCGTTTGTTTACTACTACACTGGCCTCTTCGCGATGGAAGAGCCTTCAACAAATCACCGAAGCCGGGAAATGGGCTGCGGCTCGCTTTGAAGGTCTGGAATTTTGGGAAAAGAACTGGCGTAAAGGTGGTTTAAGCGAACGCCGTAAGATACTTTTGGCCGAAAATGGTTTTTATAATCAGCAATATTGTGGGTGTGAATTCTCCTTCAGAAAGCCCCAAAATAACGATTTACCTTAATATAGGGATACCAAAACAGGCGGAATACCTAGAATCGGGGATTTCCGGGTCTATTTAGCCGGCCTATCTTTGTGTCATCAGAATTTTGTCACGTTTTATTGATTAATAGTTGCGAAAGTCACAGGTAAAGCCGGCCTGTGACTTTTTTTGCCAGAAAAGCTCCGCTCCGAAAAGACATAAAAAAAAACACCGGCAGGATGCGACTGGCGGATCCTTCAAATAAAAACCCTGTATCTTTCGTATTGTGGCCACATCATACAATACTTCCGCATACACCATTTTTATCTCCGGTGTTTTTAACAGTACAGTAAATATATATGTGCAGGTGTCCCACTCTAAATCCTCGAGAGTAAAGACGTTTGCTGTTACTGGCAGGTCTTCTGACTTGCTTCTCTCCGGACGCCTTCCCGTCGTACATATTGCAGACAGTGGCAGGAGTATTGTCCGGATCTGGTTATGAAGCTTACAGCAGCGGGACTGTCCGGGATTTTCACCCGATTCCCTTTTATTTCTTGTACCGGATGATAACAAGAAAACCAGTATGGAACAAAGATAACAAAAAAATGAAATGCTAATCCAAGTTTTTTTATTATTTTAATATTTCCGGAATGGGTTGGCCTATACAACCATTAGGGGCTTGTATGTGCAATAATGCTGCTATAGTCGGGGCTATGTCTGTCAGCCCGACAAGGCGCCGGGTTGCTCCTTGCCGGATTCCCCAACCCATGAAAAGCAGGGGAACATGAGTGTCATAAGAATGCCATGTCCCGTGAGTAGTTCCCTGCGGGGTAGGCGTCCCGCTTTCATACCAGCCTGGTTTGACGATGATTTGTATTGCTCCGCTGCGTTCCCGGCAATATCCGTTGATGATTTTTTCTCTGATACCTGTAGGGAGTGTAGAAATTGCGACTTTTTCCATATCTACGGCATAGGCTATGCCTTCCAGATTGTTTAGATAATCCAGGACGGCCGACTTTACGGTTTCATACGCTAGCCTGAACCGGGAAATAAGCTGACGGTCCAGATGGACCTGATAGTTATCCAGGCTATAAACCAGGCCTTGAACGGCGAAACGATTGTTCAAGGTACTGTCCAACCGATGTAAGACCTTTTGATATAACCAGCTGTCGGAAGGGATCCGGTGGGATTGTAAAAAGCCGACATTATGGGCTGCTGCATGATCGGCTGTCAGAAAAACGGTATAATGATCCCGGCCGATTTTCTCGTCGAGAAACTCAAAGAACAGACCGAGATCCTGATCTAACCGGAGATAGGTGTCTTCGGTCTCGATGGCATTCGTACCGAATTGATGACCGATATAATCTGTAGCCGAAAGACTGACAGCAAGAAAATCGGTTTCTTCACGCTGGCCCATTTCCTCTTTTTCGACAGCTGTTTTCGCCATTTCCAAAGTGAAGGTATTTCCGTAAGGAGTTTGGCGGATCATACTATATCCATTTGTCTTCAATAATTTGGAAGTCGGAATAGGAAAAACAGGTTTTTCTCCTTTTATGAATGGGGCTTCATAAGGAGTATCGTCTTTTGTACTTTGTTTATATGTCCCGATAGGATACAACGTATTCCAGTCTTGTTGCAATAGTTGGGAGGCTCGGTCCCGGGCATTGAAATCTTCGACCCAGCGGGGTAATTTATCGGTGTAATAACTACTTGTAATCCATTTGCCGGAATCGTAGTCGAACCAGTAAGCGGCATTTGCCGTGTGTCCTGCCGGTAGAATAGCGGCCCGGTCTTTGAGAGCGATCCCGATAACTTTAGAATGGAAATTTGTACCCAGACGTAATTCGTCGGTGATTGTCGTTACCCATAAATTCCGGGGTGACATCCGGCCGGCTTGTGAGTCGCTACCGACACATTCGACTGTCGGATCGGCTGTACAGTATAACTTTTTCTTTTCCTTTTCAATATAGAAATCATTGGCTGCAATACCGGTCACCGAGGGAACAGAACCGGTGTAAATGCAGGTATGCCCGACGGCTGTGAAAGCCGGTAAATAATTCAATTGAGTGTTTTCACATGTAAACCCTTCTTTCAGCAAGCGTTTGAATCCACGGTCTCCATAACGGTCGTAATAACGGTAGAGGTAATCCCAGCGCATTTGGTCGACTACGATGCCTACTACTAATTTGGGACGCGGAAGAGAAGATTCGGCCGGTTCTGCCCCGAGGGACAGCGAAGTGAGAATGAGGATCAAACCATAAAAAAACTTTATTTTCATAACAGTAAATGTGAATTTTATTTGCAGCAAGATTACCCGAAAATTGTTTCAAACAGATTACGATTTTGCTACAATCGGATGTATTGTTCGGATTCCGGGTTGCATAAACAAGGGGGTTTTTCTAATTTTGCCATTCCAAAATTTAATTCTTCCCTTATGACGAACGCTGATACCGATATTCAGGAACTTTCTAATTTTTTACTTGATTTCGCTACGACTTTGATGGGTGTGGGGAGCCATACTTCGCGGGTAGTAAGGAATGTAAATCGCATTGCCGAGTCGTTCGGTTATGGGGTGGATATGACTATTTTTCAGCGTAATATAACCATGACCGTAAAACATGCCGACGATTATTCTATCCGGCGCACTTATGTAAGGCGTATCCCGGCTTTGGCATTGAATTTCAGGACGATATCCGATTTGAGCTCGTTGAGTTGGGAAGCCTATGATCATGATTTGCCTTTGGACGAATTGAAAAAACGTTATGCCGTAATTACGACGCAACCCCGTATGTCGCGTTGGGTAGTGTTGATTTTGGTGGCTTTTGCCAATGCTGCTTTTTGCCGTTTGTTCGGTGGAGACTGGATCGCTATGGGATTAGTGTGGATGGCTACTTTGACCGGTTTTTTTGTCAGGCAGGAATTGACGGTCCGTAAGGTCAATCATATGTTGATATTTATTGTTTGTTCATTTGTGGCTTCTCTGGTTGCGGCGCTCGGTGTGTATTCTGATTGGGGTACCACTCAGGATGTCGCTTTAGGTACGAGTGTACTTTTTTTAATCCCCGGAGTTCCTTTAATCAATTCTATCCTGGATATCCTGGAAGGGCATGTCCTGATCGGTTTTTCCAGGGCGATCAATGCCGCTATCTTGATTATATGTATTGCCTTAGGGTTGTCGATGACTTTGCTGATCCTGGGAAAAGAAGTGTTGTAATTTAGAAATGATAAATATGAATACTGAATTTGGGTTGTCGGTCTTGTTCGACGGTTTTTTAGCTGCAATTGCCGCTATCGGTTTTGCTGTGATTTCGAATCCTCCGAAAAAAGCGGTCTTTATAGCAGCTTTATTGGCAGCGGTTGGGCATGCTTGTCGCTACTACCTTCTCCATCAGACTCCTTTGGATCTTACTTCTTCTACCCTGATCGCTGCTTTTACGATTGGGATGGGAAGCATGTGGTTCGCCAAATTGATTCATTGTCCGGCCGAGGTATTCTCTTTCCCTTCTCTCTTGCCTATGATTCCGGGTATGTATGCTTATAAAACAATTTTAGCTCTGATTCGTTTTATGAAAAATGACGACCCGCTGGTGTTGCAACAGTTGATCGTAGAAATTTTCCGGAATGGCTTGACGGCTTTATTCGTACTGTTTGCTTTGGTCATCGGAGTTTCGCTGCCCTTGTTTATATTTTATAAACAATCTTTTATGATGACCCGCCTTTTGCATCGGAAAAAGTCGGCTTGAAGAAACAAATTTAAATCGAAAAATATGTCACACGACCATCATGACCACCGATCCCTTGGGATTACTTCGCTGAATAAAGCTTTTGTCATAGGTATTGTTTTAAATGCCGGATTTGTCGTTGCCGAATTTATTGCCGGTTTTTGGTATAATTCATTGGGATTGATTTCGGATGCCGGGCATAATCTGGGAGATGTGTTCAGTTTGGTATTGGCCATGCTGGCTTTTCGTCTGGCTAAAGTGAGTCCGACTTTGAGATATACTTACGGTTATAAGAAAAGTACGATTCTGGTTTCTCTGCTGAATGCAGTTATTTTGTTGGTCGCTGTCGGATTTATTTTGGGGGAGAGTATAGATAAATTATTCCATCCTCGTCCGGTAGATGGAGATGCCGTGGCGTGGGTAGCCGGAGTCGGAGTGTTGGTCAATGCGCTGACTGCCTGGTTGTTTGTGAAAGACAAAGAAAAAGATCTGAATGTAAAAGGGGCCTATTTGCATATGGCTGCCGACGCATTGGTTTCTGTCGGGGTAGTTGTCTCGGGAATTGTTATTCAGCATACCGGCTGGTATATGATGGACCCGTTGACCGGCATACTGATCGCTCTTTTTATCGTCTATTCCACCTGGGGATTATTGCGCGATAGTCTTCGTTTGTCGTTGGACGGGGTGCCTCAGGGAATCAGCTATGACCGGATCGGGCAGATTATTTCAACTACTCCCGGGGTGGATAGTTTCCATCACATGCATATCTGGGGGTTGAGTACGACAGAAATTGCTCTGACTGCGCATATCGTCGTTGCAGATATGGTAGAAATGGAACAGATAAAAAGTGAACTAAAATGCCGGTTACAGAAGGCCGGCATCGGACATGCTACTTTAGAATTGGAGCTGCCCGGACAACCTTGTCAAAAGGAACCCTGTCATTAAATCTATTTTTGCTGGCAGGAAATATAAAAATGCTTAATTTTGTCGATGAAATGGTGATTAAACGCTGAATCGATATGGCTAATTTTCTGAAATCTTTATTCTTCGGAGAAACAGATGAATCCGAAGAGACTAAATTGAACCGCAATTTCGATGTATTGAAATACGATGGTATCAAAGCATTGAAGATCGGTAAGAATACTTATGCTATCCGTTGTTTCAATGAAGCATTGAAATTGAAAGAGGATGTGGAAGTACTCGAACATTTGGTCGGGGCCTATAACCGCGAAGATCGGATGGAAGAAGCGATAGAAACGGCAGGACGTTTGGTCGATATCGAGCCTGATAATATTCCTGTCTTGTTAATGAGGGCCAACCTGAATTTTATGGCTGAAAAATATGAAGCGGCCATTGCCGATTGTAACCGGGTAATTGCTTTGGATGCAACCAATGCTTCGGCTTATTATCTGGCTGCGAAGGCTAAAAAAGCTGCTGGCGATGTATTGGGAACGATCGTCTCTTTGTCTCAGGCGATTACGATAAAGGAGGATTTTGCCGAAGCATTGTTGCTGAGGGCAGAGATGATGCTGTCTACTCGGGATTATAAAGATGGATTACAGGATATCGAAAAGGTGATCGGTTTGATGCCCGAAGAAGAAAACGCTTTTTTGATCCGGGGGCGTCTGCATGAAGCTTTGGGTGACGATCAGGCTGCAGAGCAGGATTATGAAGTGGTGACCGGGCTGAATCCTTTTAACGAACAAGCGTATCTGCAACTGGGAACGCTTTATATTGCCCGTGAACAACCGGATAAGGCCATCGAACTATTCGATGAAGCGATAGAATTGAAACCGGAATTTGCGCGTGCTTACAGTGAGCGGGGACGGGCAAAACTGATGAAAGGAGATAAAAACGGTTCTGTCGAAGATTTGAAAAAAGCACTCGAACTGAATCCCGAAGGAGAAGAAGCACAGAAAATAAACGGAAAGTTTTCTAACTTCGAAGACATGTATTCGAATCGGATTTTATAAGCTCGAACATTTTCTTTCTTTTTTCGTAAGGAATAGAAAAAACGAAAGAATATGAAAACGAGATTAATAGTTGTATTACTTGGATTTTTGGGTTCGGGTATGTTCGTTGCTTGCCGGGACGATGCTTCGGATAAAGATGACGATAGGCCGGGGAAAGCGGTAGAATTGGCTTTTCAGGCTAAATATCCGGGTGCTACCGGTGTAGAATGGGAATCTAAAGGAGTTTTCCGGGAGGCCGACTTTACCTTGAACGGACGTGAATATGAAGCCTGGTTCAATACCTCCGGGATCTGGTTGCAGGCAGAATATGCGGTCACTTATACCTCGGTTCCTGCTGCGATAAAAGATTTTATTGCCAATAGCATTGATTATCCTCCTACTTTATGGACGCCGGATGCGGCTACAGAAGTGCTCGAACGGAAAAATTATCCCGATTGGTATGCGGTGGAATTGGAGAACGGGGCGAATGAGGTGACGATTTGGGCTGATGCCGAAGCTTATCTGCACCGGGCAGTCGTTGAAGATTATAGTGGAAACGATATTCCTCAGACGATTCTTACTTTTGTTACTCAAAATTATAGGCAGGCTTTACTGACTGAAGTCGGGAAATGGTCCGACGGGGCATATCAGGCGAATATGCTGGACGGCAACGAAGCTAAACAAATCTATTTCGATCGCTCGATGAACTGGCAGTATACAGAATGGCCGGTATTGTTTTCCGAAGTCCCTGCGGTGGTGAAAGAAGTCCTGAATAGTACCGCTTATGAAAACTATACCGTACGGAGCGTCGACTATCGGCAATTCCCTCAGGGAGATCGGTATCATTTTGTTTTGACCCCTAAACAACAACCGGGACTCGATATGGCTTTGGATATAGATTTGCAAGGGAATATTATTACGCAATAGAAGAAATAGATTTCCTATTCTCACGGTCTTTCGTTACTTTTGCCGGACATTAAAAAATAGGATGATGGAAGACCGGATACAGCGTGCCGTCGAATTATTCCGGCAAGGCTACAATTGTTCACAGTCGGTATGTGCTGCTTTTGCAGACGAGTATGGTTATACTTTCGAACAGGCATTACGGATGTCGGCTTCGTTCGGTGGAGGGATCGGTCGGATGAGAATGACTTGCGGTGCTGCTTGCGGAATGTTTATATTGGCAGGCCTCGAAACAGGTTGTGTAGAGGGAAAAGATAGGGAAGGGAAAGAAGCGAATTATAGACTGGTACAACAATTGGCAGAGAAATTTGTGAAGCGTAACGGTTCGTTGATCTGCGGTGAATTGTTGGGGGTGACTCCCCCAAGAATCGGGTTCGATCCGGTGCCTGAAGCCCGGACACCCGAATATTATAAAAAACGTCCTTGTCTCAAAACAGTGGAAGAAGCAGCCCGAATTTGGGTGGAATATCTACAAAATGAAAAATCAAAAGTAAAAGACGAAGAATAAAATATCAATGCTGAAAAATATTAACTCGATTAATTTTTGGATTTTTATTTTGGAAAACTTTTAAATGTTTGATTGCTTGATGATTTGAATTTTGTTTTGTAGTTATATGTTGATTATCAATAGTTTGAATGTGCCGGATTCTAGATTAAAAGATTTGTATTGGAAAACTTTGATAATCTGTTACTTTGAAAAAATGTCAGAAAAGTTTCTGAAAATATTTTTCTCTTCGTAAAAAACTTTCTATTTTTGTCTTGATTTCGGTTCTTATCCTAGCGTAGGGATGAGATGAAAAGGGAATCGGGTGAGAATCCCGGACAGTCCCGCTGCTGTAAGCTCCGTAGAGCGGTTTAAACCCGAGAAGAACCACTGCCGTTATTGGCGGGAAGGTTGTTTAAACCGGGAGTAAGTCAGAAGACCTGCCGTAATTATTGTTTTCTGAGGCTTTCGAGGAAAGGCCGGAAAGAAGGATTCGCTTGTCTTTTTTTTGTCCTCTCCTTGCCTTATGAGTTATCGGTTTATGATTAAAAAGTAAAATAATGATTCAGACTGTATTGAAAAGAGATGGCCGTGTAGTTGGCTTTAATGAGGAGAAAATCGTTGCTGCAGTGAGAAGAGCGATGCTGCATACCGATAAAGGAGAAGATATGCAATTGGCACATGAAATTGCCGATCGTATCGCTTGCCGGGGACAGGAGCAGATGAGTGTCGAAGATATTCAAAACTGTGTGGAAATCGAATTGATGAAGAGCCGCCGTAAAGATGTGGCTCAATTATATATTGCTTACCGGAATCAGCGTAGTGTGGCCCGTAAAGCGAAAACCCGGGATATTTTTTTGGAAATCATAGAGACGAAATCGAATGAGGTGACCCGGGAAAATGCCAATATGAATGCGGATACGCCTGCCGGGATGATGATGAAATTTTCCAGTGAAACGACAAAGCCGTTTGTCGACGATTATTTGTTGGTAGAAGAAGTAAAAAATGCCGTTCGGCAAGGATATCTGCACATACACGATAAAGATTATTATCCGACCAAAAGTCTCACCTGCGTACAGCATCCCTTGGATAAGATCCTGAAAAACGGATTCTATGTCGGTCATGGTGAATCCCGTCCGGCAAAACGGATCGAGACGGCTAGCATCCTCGGTTGCATTTCGCTCGAGACGGCTCAGAATGAAATGCATGGCGGACAGGCGATTCCGGCTTTTGATTTTTATCTGGCACCTTATGTGCGGAATAGTTTTATCGAAGAGGTGAAAGTATTGGAAGAGATTACCGGCGAAGATTACAAACACCTGTACCATTTTCCCATCAAAGATTATGTCCGGATTGAGCTGGACGGTTTGAGCGGGGATGAGCGGGTTTTACAACATGCGATCAACCGGACGGTAAGTCGTGTACATCAGTCTATGGAGGCTTTTATCCATAATATGAATACCATTCATAGCCGGGGAGGCAATCAGGTTGTTTTCAGTTCTGTCAATTACGGTACGGATACTTCTGCCGAAGGCCGTTGTATTATTCGGGAAATGCTGACCTCTACCTATCGGGGAGTGGGAAGCGGAGGTACGGCTATCTTTCCGATTCAGATCTGGAAAAAGAAACGGGGCGTGAATTATTTACCTCAGGATCCCAATTACGACTTATATGTTTTTGCTTGTAAAGTCAGTGCCCGGCGTTTTTTTCCCAACTTCATCAACCTGGACGCTACTTTTAACCGGCATGAATTGTGGAAAGCCGACGATCCGGAGCGTTTTCGCTATGAGACGGCTACCATGGGATGCCGGACCCGGGTTTTTGAAAACCGCTTCGGAGAGAAGACTTCCATCGGTAGGGGAAATCTTTCTTTCTCGACGATAAACATTGTACGTCTGGCTATCGAATGTATGGATATTTCCGAACGGGAAGAAAGAATCCGGACATTTTTCTCGAAATTGGACGAACTCCTTGAGTTGACGGCTTTGCAATTACATCGTCGGTTTGAGTTTCAGAAAACTGCCCGGGCAAAGCAATTCCCTCTCTTAATGAGTTCTCTGTGGGTAGGAACGGAGAAGTTGAAACCTGAAGATACGATAGAGAGTGTTATAAATCAAGGGACACTGGGGATCGGTTTTATCGGTTTGGCCGAATGTTTGGTCGCGTTGACAGGTAAGCACCATGCAGAAGATCCGGCTGCACAGCAGTTAGGGATCCGAATTATAACCCGTTTCCGGGATAAAGCGAATGAATTTTCGGAGCGCTGGCAGCACAATTATAGTGTATTGGCTACTCCTGCCGAAGGATTGAGCGGGAGATTCACTCAGAAGGATAAAAAGAGTTTCGGAATCATCCCGGGAGTGACCGACCGGGAATATTACACGAACTCGAATCATGTGCCTGTCTATTATCGATGCAGTGCCCGGCATAAAGCAGAAATAGAAGCTCCTTACCATGATCTGACCCGCGGAGGGCATATCTTCTATGTAGAGATCGATGGAGATGCAACCCACAATCCGGATGCGATTATGTCGGTGGTAGACATGATGGACCGCTATAATATGGGGTATTGTTCTGTCAATCACAACCGTAACCGCTGTATGGATTGTGGACATGAAGACGCGACCGACGGTTTGGAAGAATGCCCCAATTGCGGAGGACATCATATCGATCGCCTGCAACGGATTACCGGATATCTGGTCGGTACGACAAATCGCTGGAATCAGGCGAAACTGGCTGAATTGAATGATCGGGTCAGACATAATTAGTTTAGCGATGAACCTGTTTTTATTGGATATTATCGAAGATACCGTGGTAGATGGTCCGGGATTCCGGACCTCTCTCTATGCGGCAGGATGCCGGCATCATTGCCCCGGTTGTCATAATCCCCAATCCTGGGAACGTGAGCATGGGCATGCGGTCGGAGTAGAAGAGGTGGCCGAACGCTTGCTGACCGATCCTTTTTCAAATATTACTTTTAGTGGGGGAGACCCTTTGGAGCAAGTCGAAGCATTTACTGAATTGGCTAAGTTGATTAAAAACAAAAGCAAAAAGAATATTTGGTGTTATACCGGTTATCGCTACGAAGAGGTGTGCCGGTCTGCCCGGTTGGCACAAATCTTGCCTTATATCGATGTTTTGGTAGATGGACGTTTTAATCAGCATTTGCGGGATACCGATTTGCTTTTCAGGGGAAGTAGCAATCAACGGCTGATCGATGTTCCTGAATCCCTCTTGAAAGGGAAAATACAACTTTACGATTACTCACCTTATCCTGTTATTGCCGTATAGGGCTTCAATCGTTTTCAATGCGATTTCCTGTTTTTGTATAAATATGCTCTTTCTTGTATAAATATGCCTGTGTCTTGTTGTTTAATAGATTGATATACAGATATAAACAAAACATGTTGAAAATATTTTATGCCAAGAAAATGCCGAAAACAATTCGTAATTTTGGCGGCGTTAAATCATAAATCAAAATCATAAATCTAAAGTCAATATGGGATTTGTTACGAAAGAGAAATTTCTCTCTAAAGATTTTTTTATAACCTATGCCTGGTTGTTGGGCGGATGTTTTGTTTTTGCCCTGGGGGCGGTGATGTTTGCTGAGCCTTATGGGTTTGCTCCCGGAGGAACTTACGGATTGTCTATGGTATTTCACCATTTGTGGGGGTGGGAGACTGAAATTGCAGCCCTGTGTATGGACGTTCCTTTACTCTTGTTGGGAATTTACTTTTTGGGAGGTATGTTCGGGGTAAAAACCATTATCTGTACGTTCGCTATTCCGGCATTTATGCGTCTCATCCACTATTTATACGGCTATGATGCCTTGTTGGAGCCCGGTATTACGGATCGTACGTTACTGAACGAACAGTTGTTGTCCGCTATTTTCGGAGGAATTGTTTATGGTATCGGGATCGGTATGATCTTTAAGGCACGGGCAACTTCCGGAGGATCCGATATCATTTCTATGATTTTGAATAAATATACCCACATATCGCTTGGAACTTTGGTGATTATTGTCGACTGTACCATTACGTTGTCGACGGTTGTTGCTTTCGGTGACTGGCGTTTACCGATGTATTCCTGGATTATCGTATTTATCGAAGGAAAAGTGATCGATCTGGTAATCGACGGTGCTGCTGTACATAAGACCCTGATGATTGTCACTGATAAGTTAGATCCGGTGAAGGATGTCATTATCAAGGATATCAACCGGGGAGCAACCTTATTGCCGGCTGTCGGTATGTATCGGGGAGAAAGCCGCAATATGATCTACACCATCCTCACACGCCGTGAAATGATGATTTTACGGCATCGGATTGCAGAAATCGACCCCGAAGCCTTTATCAATGTAATCGATTCGAAAGAAATTCTGGGACGCGGCTTTAAACCGCTGAAAGAAAGTTGAAACTATTTTACTGCCACTTAGGCAGATTGTCGGTTGTGGTTAAGAAAGAGAATTTTTGAATAGGGTCTGTGCAGTTGCTTTGCGCAGACCCTATTGAGTTTTCGGATTAATACATATCGGTAATATCCCAGACAAAAGCCCGGATACCGTTTTCTTTGTTTACTTCATCCAACGCTTTGACGTATTTCAGAATCAGGGGCACCATTTCTTCTTCGACGATGGTAATGGTGGCGGAGTTCATTTCCGGCCAGGTATGAGATCCCATACGAGGTTCTCCGGTTTCTGTTCCTGCTCCGTTAACCAGAGGCCATTGTGTAAATCCTTTGATCTGTAATTGATCGAGGAGAAAAGCTACTCGCTCTGTCAGGGCTTGGTTGTATGTTATGAATACTGCTTTCTTCATATTTGATTTTGATTTTTGATTTACAATTTCAGACTTTAATATCGGTCTGAAACTGTAAATCTGCATTATCGATTACTTTTTGGGTAGATCTTTTTCAGGATCGAAGTCTTTCATAAATTTAAATTCTTTGGCCAGTGCCTTTTTCTTGTCACGGCTACCGCTTTTGTCCATAGCAGCGTATACGGCCGGGACGATGATCATCGTAATGATGGTGGAGAAAACCATACCACCGATTACTGCGATACCCATTGGCCGCCAGGTTTCGGAACCTTCACCTGCACTGATCGCCATCGGTACCATACCCAGAATCGTAGTCAAAGAGGTCATCAATACCGGACGCAGACGGGAACGACAAGCTTGTGCAATAGCATCGTACAAGCGAATACCTCTTTCACGCATCAGGTTGATAAAGTCGATCAACACAATACCGTTCTTCGTCACGATACCGACCAACATAATAGCACCCAAGGCAGCCACGATACTCAAGGTGGTGTTCGTGAGCAACAGGGCCAGAATTACTCCTGTGAATGCAAACGGAATGGCCAACATGATAATGAACGGCATCTTGAAAGATTCGAACTGAGCGGCCATCACAATGTATACCAACATCAGGGACAACAGTAACAGCCAGATCAAAGAACTGAAGGATTCCTGCTGGTCTTCGTAGTTACCACCGATGTAAAGACTGACATCCTGAGGTACATCTTCCAGATTGTCGATAATCTGTTGTGATGCCTGTGCGATATCTCCTAAAGCTACGCCAGCTGCCGGAGTGATAGACACTTTCAGGATACGCTGTTTGCTTTTACGCTCGATATTTGGCGGTGAGAAGTACTCTTTGATTTCACCCAATTCTTTCAGACGTATTTTTTCGCCGTGGCCGTCTATGATCAGGATATTTTCGATCTCCGTCAGAGAAGAACGGTATTTCTCATCCAGGCGGACGATGATGTCGTATTCTTCTCCGTCTTCTTTGAATTTACTGTTACGGAAACCGTAGATCCGGTTACGGACATAAGAACCGACTTCTGAAGTGGTCAAACCATGACGAGCCAGTTTATCCTGATCTAAAGCAATCTGGAGTTCGGCTTTATCGTCGTCCCGGCTGATTTTGATATCTTCGGCTCCCGGGATCTGACGGGCTTTCACTGCGATATCCTGAGCCAAACGGGTGGTTGTGTTGAAATCGTGACCCATAATTTCGATATCGACAGAGTTGCTACCCATAGAACCACCGCTGGATGAGGTACTGACTGTATATTGCAGTACATCCGGGAAACTCTTCAAGATAGAACGAACCTGGTCGGCAATGACGAAAATACTCCGTTCACGGTCTTTAATATCTACGGTACGTAAACGCATATTCAGGATATTGTTACCGGTACTGTTCATCATAGAAGCGAAGGAAGCTTCTTCTTCACTACCGTACGACAAGTTGATGATCGTAATTTCCGGTATATCTGCCCGGATCATTGAGTCGATCTGTAAAGCGACTCTTTTCGTCTCTTCTACCCGTTGACCGGATTGCATTTTTGCATATACAGTCATATTGCTCTGGTCGTTCTGCGGCATAAAGTCGGTTTTGATAAAACGCGTAAGGCTGCAAGACCCCAGGAAGATGGCAGTCATGAAACAAATGACGAATGTTTTATGATGCAGTACCCAACGGATCAGTCTTTCATAACCTGAATCCAGCCTATCCAATTGCCGGGATACGAAATTGTAAAAGCTGAACTTGCTGTTACTGGTCTTTTCCTGTATCCGCATTAATTGTGAACAAAGCATAGGAGTCAGAGAAATAGCCGTCAGTGTCGAGGTACATACGGTGATACAAACGATCCATCCCAACTGTTTGAACAAGATTCCGGTCATTCCGGTTACCAGGGTCAGCGGGAAGAACACAGCTACGGTTACCAGTGTGGTGACGATTACAGACAACCATACTTCATTCGTTCCGTATTTGGCTGCTTCACGTGGCCGGCTTCCCCGGTCGATATGTTTCGTTACGTTTTCCAACACTACGATGGCATCGTCTACCACCATACCGATTGCAATAGAGAGGGAGGACAGTGAAATTACGTTCAGAGACTCACCCGTTGCAAACAAATAGATGAAGGCGACAATCAGTGAGATCGGGATGGTCAGAGCAATGATAAAGGTGGCCCTCCATCGTCCTAAGAACAGAAATACGACCAATACCACAAAGATCGAAGCGTACATCAATGTTTCCTGCAGGTTGTTGATCGACTTTACGATAAAGTCCGAGTTATCCGAAATGATTTGGAAGTTGATGTCCGAAGGCAATTCTTTCATCGCCAATTCCAGTTGCTTTTTCGCTTCTTTAGCTACGGCAACGGCATTGGCGTCGGTTTGTTTGGTGATCATCAGTACACCGCCGCGTCCCCGGTTGATCGTTTGTTCCAGTGTGATGTCTTTGATCGTATCCCGCACGACAGCAACATCATGCAAATAGATGGTTTTATTATTTTGAGTGCCGAGTACGATATTTTTGATCTGGTCGCTTTCTGCGAACTCCCCTTCTACACGCAAGGCATAGTCCATCAGCCCCATTTTCACATTACCGGAAGAAACATCCTTGTTCTCTGCCAGAATTTTGTTACCGATCTGTTCGAGAGTCAGGTTGTAAGCATCCAGTTTATTCGGGTCTAAATCGACATAAACCACACGTTCCGGTGCTCCGGCAACGATCACAGAAGCTACACCGTCTACCCGGTTCAAACGGGTGATCAGTTTGTCATCCAGAATCTTGTCTATACCGGGATAAGATTGGTCGGCCGTGACGGCATAAATCAGGATCGGCATCATAGACGTGTTGAAACGCATAATGGTCGGTCGGTCGATATCGTCCGGCAAATTTTGCATTGCTTTATCGACAGCGTCACGTACGTCGTTGGATGCTTCGTCCAGATTGGCTTCCCATTCGAACTCCAGAGAGATTACTCCTAAGTTGTCATAGGACGTAGAGGTCATCTCTTTCAGATTATCTACGGAGTTCAATTGATCTTCCAGGATTTTGGTTACATTTTCCTCAATATCCGAAGCATTCGCTCCCGGATAAGTTGCCATCACTGTGAGGTAGGGCGGGTCCATCTTAGGGTATTGGTCCACCGGCAACTGTATATAAGAGGCAACACCTAATACCATAATGGCGATAAATACCATTAATGTGGAAATAGGCTTGTTGACCGCTGTATTGTATATACTCATATTCTTACTATTTATTTGATGTATTTATCTTATTGAGTGATAGTAATGGGTGAACCGTCGATAACACGTCCCTGACCGACAACGATCAATTCGTCTCCTTCCTGGATTTCGTCGCTGATCAATTCGATCTTATCTTCAAAACGCTTCCCTAAATTCACGGATACTCTTTTGGCTTTACCGTCTTTGTTGATGAATACGTAGCGGTCATTCGCACCCTGAAGTTTCAACACAGCGATAGCAGGAACAACAACGGTTTCGGTATTTCCGATAAAGAAATTGATGGTTCCGTACATACCGGGACGTAATGCTTCGTCATCGTTCGGAATCTTCACTTCAACGGTGAAAGTTCTCGAAGCCGGATCGATCGTCGGATAAACGATACTTACCTGTCCTTCGAATATCCGGTCGGGGTAAAGGCTACTTTTCAATTCTACTTTCGTGCCTTTCTTTACCGATAAGAAATATTGTTCCGAAAGATTTACGTAGGCTTTCAGGGGATTGATTTTTTCAATTGCAATGATCGATGGTTTGGAAGCACCACCGAAAGCAGCTCCTGTATATACTTCTCCGTTTTCGAAATATTTTCCGGTCACTACTCCGTTGAAAGGAGCCAACATCCGGGTATTTTCTTTCAGGAAGTCTACGTTCGATTTAGCTACCTCATATTGGGTCACTGCAGCATCGTAGGCTTGCTTACTGATACTCTGAGTTTCATTCAGCATTTTAGCCCGGTTGTATTCGGTTTCCAGATTTTTTAACTGGACTTCGGCTTGTTGCAGATTCGTCCGGTCCATTTCGACTAATAATTGTCCTTTTTTAATCCGGTCCCCAACTTCTACATAGATTTTTTCAATACGTCCGGTAGCTGCAGGTGCATAATACACTTGCTCGTCTGCCTGTAAATTTGCTGTGTAGTCCAGGGTACGGGCAATGTTTTCTTTTTCCAGTTTTTGAACTTTCACCGGGATAGCTTCAACTACGCTGGTATCTTTGTCAGAATCTTTCTTTCCTGAACAACCGGCTAATACAGCAATCGCGAGGGTAGATAAAATTACGTTCTTTATCATTGTTTTCAATATTTAATTTGTTTCTTTTTCAATTACAGAGCTAAAAGATCGCTTTCCGACTATTCACTCCTGATTATTTTAGCTCGTTATACAGTTTCTCCAGTTGAGTTTGTGCCTGTAATAATGTTAAACAAGCCGAAGTATAGTTGTTTTCTGCGGTCAGGTAATTATTGTTGGCCTGGGTCAGATCTAAACTGGATACGGCTCCGGCATTGTATTTATACTGGTAATTTTCCAGCACTTTCCGGGCAACCTGAATATTCTCACTTTGCAGGTTATAATCTTCCAAAGCATTTTTCAGGGCGAATTTATATTGCTCTTCCTGTAAGTTCAATTGATCCGCCAATAAACTCTTGTTCAGCGTGGTTTGTTCCAGCGTGATTTTCTCCTGATCGAGCTGCGCTTTACGTTGCAGACCTGAAAAAATAGGAATACTCATCGTAATGGTAGCTGAATGTTTCGGACTGAAATCCAAGCTAGGTTTCAGGATTTTATAGGTGTAACCGTAGTTTGCAGAGATCGTCGGTGAATAAGCCCATTTTTTCAATCCTACCATTTTCTTTTGTAATTCCTCCTGGGTCTCCATCAGTTTGTATTGGGCATTCTGGTTGATATCGAATTCCTGGCCGGCCAGTTTCAGGAAATTACCGACTTCCAGAAAATTATCCAGTTGATCGGCCAGGGTGATCGGAGTCCCGGCTTGTAAACCCAGTTGCAGGCGCAATAAATTATAGTTTACGTCTACTGTCCGTTGCATAGCCAGAAGGCTGTTTTTCAACTGTCCGACAGTGATGCGGATCTGATCGACGTCTGTCGGCTCGGCAGTACCTGCTGCCAGCATATTTTCGGTATGACGCTGTATCTGGCTCATATTTTCCAGGTTCTGCTTTACGATTTCCATCAGGCGTTCGCTCACCAGGATGGTATAATACGAATTATAAACCGTTTCTTTAATATCCAATTCGGTTACATCCACTTGCTGAGAAGCAATCAGTTTAGCAATCTTACTGGTTTGTATTCCCAATATCCATTCACCACTGAATAGCAGTTGGTTAACGGTAACCCCGACGCTCGACTGGTCTTTCAGTACGGTAGACGATTCCGATCCAGGGAAACTCATCTTATATCTGAAATTGGTGCTATAGTTCAGATCGCCGTTGATTTGAGGCAAACCTTGAGAAATGGCTTCTGTCACCATTTTATTTCTCAATTCGATATTCATTTGGGATGCCTGTAGTTCTTTGTTGTGCTCTACGGCAAAATTTACCGCTTGTTCTAGCGTCAGACGCTGGGGATCATTCGGTGTGGTCTGGGCTTGCAGCAAACACGGAATGAGAATCGCAACAAAAATGATTAATACTCCTCTTTTCATTCTCTTTAATTATTAGATTTTTGATTTTGATTATACACGTTTATATCCCGAAATTCAGCTAAACAGCATAGCTCCTGGGAAAGTTAGATCTGTTCTTTTTCATGGCTTAGTTGTTTTTTCATGAGGTTTATTATAAAGTAAATGTTCCAATTCATGCATCCCTTGGGGAGTCGCGAAACTGCGGATAATATTTTCTACAATCGTAGAGACGATCGTAGAAATCGGATATTTCAATTCACTGATCATTTCCGGCTCACCGATGAGAGACATTTGCTTTACAAACAGGTAGACCTGGATCTCACGATTGATATCAGACCGGAAATAACCATCCCGTATCCCTTTGTCGATCACTTCGTTAAATAAATTTTGGATAAAAATCTGATCTTTGTTATTTACTCGTTGATAAACATCCGGATGGTATTTCTTTAAATCGAATAAATTCGCCGGCATCCTGCTGTTGAAGCTCCGGATGATATGGTCTCTGATCGTCAACATGATCTCTACAGAATTATGTTGTTTCAGTTCTTCGATATCCTTCTGTGTACGGTAATTATTTCTACGGTGCATCATGATCTGTTCGACAAGATCGTCTTTATTACTGAAATATTGGTATAAAGTTTTTTTCGAGATCTTGAGATGCGAACAGATATCGTCCATTGAAGTACTTCTTAAGCCATATTTTAAAAATAACTCAGAAATATTTTCTAATAGTTCTTCTCTTGCCCGATTAAATTCGCTTTCTGTCATGATAAAATTAAATTTGCACATGAAAACGTTTTGAATATATATCGTTTCCATGGGACGCAAAAGTACAAATATTGTGCCAAAGCGTGATTGTAATGTAGTTAAAATACTGTGAAATATAATAAATAGAAAAACCTTTTACTTTTTACCTTTTACCTTTTATCTTTTTCCTTTTTACCTCTTACCTTTGTACTATGATTGATCAAGCGACGATACAGAAGATTTTCGATGCTGCAGATATTTACGAAGTGATTTCCGACTTTGTAAGTCTGAAGAAGAGAGGGGTGAATTATGTGGGCTGTTGTCCTTTTCATAATGAAAAAACAGGTTCTTTTACGGTCTCCCCGTCGAAGGGTATTTATAAATGCTTCGGATGCGGGAAAGGCGGGAATGCGGTGAATTTCATTATGGAACACGAACAATTGTCTTATGTCGAGGCTCTGCGTTGGCTGGCGGCTAAATATAATATTATCATCGAAGAAAAAGAGCTTTCGGAACACGAAAAGCAAGAGAAGAGCGAGCGGGAAAGTATGCTGATCGTGACCAATTATGCCGAAGAATTTTTCGTACAGCAACTGTTGCATACCGATGAAGGGAAATCGGTGGGGTTGGGGTATTTTCGTCGTCGGGGATTGGATGATCGGACGATCGAGAAATTCGGTTTGGGGTATTGTCCCGAAGCTTGGGACGGTTTCACGAAAGCAGCTTTAGAAAAAGGATATAAAAAAGAGTTTTTGGTAAAAACGGGACTGACCATAGAATCGGAACGCGGACTGTTCGATCGTTTCCGTGCCAGGGTGATGTTCCCGATTCGTGATTTGGCCGGTAAGATCATTGCTTTCGGTGGCCGGATTATGACCAACGATAAGAAAAGTGCCAAATACCTCAACTCTCCGGAGTCTGAGATTTACCACAAGAGCCGTACGCTGTACGGGATCTATTTTGCCAAGAAAAGTATTGTACAGCACAATCGTTGTTATTTGGTAGAGGGATATCTCGATGTGATCTCTTTTCACCAAAAGGGGATAGAAAATACCGTGGCTTCTTCGGGTACTTCTCTGACGATCGAACAAATCCGTCTGATCCGCCGTTTGACCCCGAATGTAACGATCATCTATGACGGTGATGCTGCGGGAATAAAAGCGTCTCTACGCGGGATCGACCTGGTACTCGAAGAGGGATTGAATGTCCGTGTCGTGTCCTTGCCCGACGGCGAGGACCCCGATTCCTATGCGCAGGCGCATACTGCCGAAGAAGTGTTGGAGTATATCTCCGGGCATGAAACGGATTTTATTCATTTCAAGACAAAATTATTGTTGACACAAGCGGGTAGTGATCCGATAGAAAGAGCGAAGTTGATTACAGATATCGTCAGGAGTATTTCGTTGATTCCCGATACGATCACCCGTTCGGTATATGTTCAGGAGACTGCGAACCAAATGAAGGTGGAAGAAAAGCTCCTTTACAATGAGATCGCCCGTATCCGGAAAGAAAAAGTCGGCGATCCGACCCCTTTGCCCTATAAATCGCCCACTCAACAGCCCCCTCGGGTGACTCTGACTCCGGCCAAGACTGTTCAGGTGACGCCTTGCGACACCGAAGAAATGGTGTTGGTGCGTTATTTGTTGCTCTTCGGAGGACAGGAGCTTTACGAAGAAGAGCGTGACGGGATGCCTTATTCGGTTACTGTCGGGGAATATATCATTCACGAACTGGCTGAGGACGAACTGGAAATGTTGAATCCCCGTTTGAGAGAAATTCAGAATGAATACCGGAAGAATTATCGGAATCCCGGATTTATCCCTTCTAAGTATTTTATCGGCAACCCGGATGTGTCGATTTGTGAACTTGTCGCGGATATTCTGAGCGAACCCTATGAATTGAGTAAACTTTGGACCCTGAAAGATTCCTCGATGCGGACCGAAGAGATGATGCTCGACGAACTATTGCCTAAAATTGTAGATAATTATAAGATGCGCCGGGTAGAAATCCTTTGCCGCGAGGCTGACGAGAAGATTCTGGAATTTCAAAATGCAGGCGATATGGAACGGCTTGTCGAATGGATTAAGAAAAAGAATGCTATGATTAAAGTCCGCTCCAGAATCAATGAGAAATTGAAAAGGACGATTTAGCAAAACAACTGTGGTTGATCCAGGGACATTCCTAAAATATTAGGAAATTAGTCGACTGATTCATGTGTAAATTATTGCGAATTAGTTGACTTTTTTATCTTTAGGTAGGGATATTTACTGAATATCCCGATCTATCGATTTACTTTTTTACCAAAAAAATTATGATTAATAGAAACGCCATCTGTACTGGAAGATACGTTACGAAATTCCCAATTAAATTCTCCTGTGTGATTATCTAAAGCATATAACCAATCATATTCATAATTACCATTATTTTCTCCAATTACACCTAATCCATTTGCACCATTATGGTGTCCCCATACCTCATCATAAATCATAAAAGACCAAAAGAAAATGGAAATATTTACATGTGTTATAGATTTTATGTTAGCAGTGCCACTTTGGAAATAACAATGACTATTAGCTGCCATTGAAGCTAACAATACATTTCTTTCTGTTGTTCCTCCATCTTCGCTTGAAGTTTTTAAACGTGGGGAAAGAATATTTAAATTATTTGTCGTATTATGTTTTGTGAATATATAACTTGTGTGAGAAGCTGAATATGTAGTTGGGAATGGATATTGCAAATTTATTTCAAGTGAATCATTTTCTGCTTGCTCTATAACTTTATTTACATCTATGAGATTTGCCAATAAATCTTCGTAGGCTTCCTGGCATACTTTTAATGAATCTATAGCAGAACAGTTATTTTTTGTAAAGATAAGCTTGTTATTTATTGCTTTAACATATTCTTTTTTGGCCAGTCAAATAGAGTCTTTGGAATCTGAACTTGCAGACCTGGCTTCGTCAGAGTTTGACAGGCAGATTAAACTTCTTACATCCATCAAAGAAATTGGTATCACTTTGGCTACGGCCTTGATTGTCGCTACCGGAGGATTCTCCTATTTCGATAACGCAAAGCAAATTTCCCGTTTTATCGGAATATGCCCGACATACCAGCAATCCGGAACATCCGTGCACATCAAAGGTGGGATAAACCGTAACGGGGATGTGAGCCTGCGTTCACTGCTATATGTCGCCTCGTGGTCGGCATTACGTGGTAACACAACCTGTAAAGAGTGCTACACACGATTGAAAGCCAACGGAAACCTTCCAAGGTGGCTCTTATTACTGTTGCAAACAAGCTCGTCAGGCAAGCATTTGCCGTAATCAAATCAGACTCTCCTTATGTGGATGGATTTGTATCTACCCGGCAAACAAAATAGCTTATGGTGGAGTTTTTTCTCTCATTTTACTTGCAGATTAATATAGTTCGTTACTTATTCGTCTCCGGTGTTCGTGTTATCACTGCATGGAAAACGAACTGTGACCTAAAAAGTATAAACTTCTATCAAACAGATGTTTTTCTGATACTTTATGCATTAGAGATTAATTTAATAATCAGTATTTTATAGAAATAATCCGATCTAATAATCCAGGTATTCGTACTCCGGTCAGGGTGGCCTGCCCTTTCATTCAATAAAACTTTCCTTCTTTGCCCTGTAGTGCTGACGGAAGATGGAGGGTTTTGTGGCGGAAGACCATTGGAGCAGGAACGAGTGTCCGGTTAGGTTTTCCGAACGCCCGACCGGTGGTGTCTGACGAACATAGTGAGGAGTTCCGCCGGTCAGTGAAGGAAAGCCTTACCGGACCGTTCCAGGCGAACCGGTCTGACGGCACAAAACCCGGAATCGGAATAGAAAGAAAAAATAAACCTACGTTTATAACGTGTTAATATGTATATAACTGCCTAAATATTTAGGGACATTTACTGAATATCCTCAGTTAACGGAAAAATGAGAAGGGTTGGGGATGGGGAATGGCGGTTGACGAACCGGGAGGCGCTGGATATGCCCCTTTGGGGGTGGGAGAAATATATCTCGGATACGGGTGGATATTTCTCCTGGGCGGACTCGGTGAGTCAGATGAACTTTTCCCGGTTTTGTGTCTTGTAAAGTCCTACCAATAAGAATATGAAGGAAGAGAGTAAGATAATCAATCGGTTGTCGAACAGGGTGTTATAAAAAATTTGCGGATTTTTATCCAAGGGGACGTCAAAGGGGTTCAAAAATACATTCCATTTGCTGACGTCCAGAATTTTACTCGATGCGAACAGCAATAAACCGATAATGATAATCATTACTGCCGTACCGTTGCCATTCCGGATGAGTGTACTGAGCATAAAACACAGTAAACCGATGAAAAGCGCAGGTACCATACTTTGCAAAGCGAGTTGCAGGGGAGGTACCTCTACAACCAGCCAGTCGGTGACGGCAGCTAAAAGCAAAGTGATGATAAAACAAATCATATAGGCGATCAAAAGCCGGAATAGCCAGATTTTATACCGATAGTTCGGAATACCGAAAATGATTTCTATGATTTTGGCATCCTGGTCGTTCTGTATACCGAAACAGGTCGGATAGAAGATCAATAGGATAGAAGGCACTAATAACATACTGTATCCGGTAGCCATCGTAATCTCCGAATCCGAAATAAGATTTAACCCCACCGTCAGGATATAAAAACCGACGGCACTGAGAATAAAATACATAAACTTATTGCCGAAGATAATCTTTATATTATACCGGGCGAGTTTTGCTATAGGAGTGATGTAATATTTCATGGCTTTACAAGTCTATTGAGTGATGATATTTTCATGATTAGCTAATTTTACATTCCTCAACAACCACAGATACGAGTCTTCCAGTAGAGGAGAAGTATGTACGGCATTGGGAACCGGTTGGGTCTCCGACAGACACCTGACTTTGATATTCTCTCCGTTCCGGATATGATGTACCAATAACAGGTCGGAAGGCAATTTTACAAATTCCCGGGCCGGAATTTCGAAAGTCCATGTCACATCTTTAGCAATTTCCACCATTTCGGAAGGAGTTCCGTGATATTTCAACGACCCTTTGTTGATAACACCCACCTGGTTACAGGAACTGGCGATATCCTCGATAATGTGGGTAGAGAAAATAACGATCCGGTTGCGCGACAATTCTACCAAAAGATTTCTGAAACGGATTCTTTCCCGGGGGTCCAATCCGGCAGTCGGTTCATCGACAACCAGAATGCGGGGCAGGTTCAGCAAAGTCTGTGCAATTCCGATCCGTTGTTTCATACCTCCTGAGAAACCTCCGATCTTTTTATCTTTGTTTTCATACATATGAACCGCTTCGAGCACTTCTGTGATCCGTTTGCTCCGGGTTTTGGGATTATAAATTCCTTTCAGGAGAGCCTGATATTCCAAAAACTCCCAGGAGGTCAGGTTTTCGTAAGTACCGAATTCCTGAGGCAGATAACCGATCAATCCCTGCAATTCTTCCCGTTTTTTCTGGGTATCGATGCCATTGATGAATATTTTTCCATAGCTCTGCTCGAATATGCCGCAGATGATACGCATAAGGGTGGTTTTACCTGCACCGTTAGGTCCTAACAAACCGAACATACCGGTATGGATCTCCATTGAGACGGCGTTCAAGGCTTTGAACGGTTTTTTCTTATATCCGATCATCGGAATTTTTGTGGCGATCTTATATACTCCTTTTTTCAATTCCCTGAACCGACCGTCGATCATATCGATGTTGATATTGTATTTATGGATCCGGTCCGATAAATAGCGGGCAACTATAGCGACATACCAAAGGAGACCGAGTAAAATAGCCATGCCGGAATCCGAGAATTTTATAGAAGCCCATATGAGCGTAAACAAGGGCGAAAAGTAATAAATGAAGATTCCGCATACCCGTATACACCAGCTCAAGCTTTTGATTTTATGAGCTTTAAAATATTCACCTCCGATGGCAATCAATTTTGTCAGCAACATCCAGGTGCAGACGGCAAAAATGATGGCCCAGAAGGTCAATGTTTGATAGAAATAGGTGAAATAAATCAGGAAGCCGGTGATAGGTAACATCCATACCAAAGGTTTTAAATCCGACCATTGCCGGTATTCTTCCTTTAATCCCAGCCGTTCCCGTACACGTTGGCCGGATTGCCATTCCCGTTGAAATTCATTGGGACGGCCGTAGATCTTCACCAGATTACGGATTGAAATATGGATTTCCTGATCCGGAGGGATAATCCGGCTGTTGGCCTGACGCAGACTAGTCTCCATAAACCAGGTGGCTGCCGGTATCAGTATAATGGCTCCGACAAAGTAACCCAATTGCCATATCAGCGAGTCGGTTATCATCACTATACCGATGACTGCCAGGATCAAAAGGGTGAGTTGAATAATCTTCAGGGTTAAACTCTGGGTACGCAGCCGATGAAGTGCTTCTTCCAAACCGGAATATAGGGTGGGGATAATCACCAGGGTCAATAATGTACTCATGGTCAATCCTCCGATCACCGTGATGGCGAAAGGAGCTCCGAGTCCTGATACAAATTCTCCTTGTCCCATGGCTAACGGGAACATGGCCACGATGGTGGTGATGGCTGTGATCAGGATAGGACGTACCCTCGAGATTCCGGCGATGATGAGGGCTCGCGGTTTACGGTTACCCTGTCGCCGCAATTGCGAAGTGTAGTCGATCAGGATGATACTGTTGTTGACGACGATACCGATCAGGATAATGACACCGATCAATACATTGGCATTCATCAACGAATTGCTGGTAAACAATAAGGCCAGTAAGGAACCGATGGCAGCCAGGGGAATAGCGAACATCAATACGATCGGGGCTGTAAGTGATTCGAAAACAGACGCCAGGATCATGTAAATGATCACAAAAGCAGCCAGAATCAGAAAAGTGAATTCGCTGGTTTCGTCCTCTTCATGTACCACCTCGACAGCGATGCCGGTAGGAATATCGGTATTCTGCACCAGTTCGTCTATCTCTGTCCTTGCGGCTTCCAGAATATTCTTCGATTCGTTTACATCGGAATTGAACCGGTAGTTCACCGTGATTTCTTTATCCTGGTTGACCCGGTTTATGTTTCCTTGTCCCCGGGTAAGGTTGATATTACTGAAGCTACGTAATTCGGTAAGGGAATTATTCGTGTTGGTGACTTGCATATTGCGCAAGTCTTCCAGCGTACGTACCGGATCCTGGTTTTCTTCTTCTTTTTTCTCGGCTAGCCGTTTGTCTTTGATGATGATATCGTACTCCTGATCTCCCGCTTTGTATTTGATCGAAGTCGTATTTTGGGGGGCGAAATTATTGAGCTCGGTGACGACATTATTCGGAGTTACATCATTGATTCCCATCAGATATTGGTCGAACATGATCCTGGCTTCGGGTTTTCCCCGGGATGAGCTGACCGATGAATAGCTGATATTGTCCAATTCTTCCAATTGGAATTTGAGCAACTCGGCCAGGTTAGCCATTTTTTCGAAATCCTGGCCCTTGATGACAATTTTTTCCGTTTGGGTACCCATACCCATTTTTTTCATCAGTTGGTCGGCACCTCCCATGAGTGAACTGCCACCACCCCGGAAGTTCTCGCTGCTCTCGATAGCTTCGAGGCTGATATCGCTGACTCTTAACCCATCGGAGAGGGATAGAATCGTACTCTTGAGTTCGTTCAGTGTTTTTTTGTTGATCTTTTCGAAGTCCTCTTTTAGTTTGATGGTGACACTGGCATCCGTGGAATAGATCTTTGTACTGTATTGTTCGATTTCCTGGATATCGTTCAAGCGTTCTTCATAAGCTTTTATTGTTTCGTCTGTCCGGTTGAGGGTATTCCCATTGGGGAAAGTCATATAGACATTGAACGTATCGGCTTCGATTTCTTTTAACGTATTCATGGTCAGTGTCAAAGATAAAGCTACCGTGACGATCAATACCAATATCGCAGTAAATACGACTGCTGCCGGTTTGCGCAGGCACATTTTCAGTAAAGCGATATAAATCTGTACCGGCCGGCTATGAATCGATAATGTACTGAAATTTACCCGGTCGCCCTGGCCTTTCATGAATTGATTGACGGCCATAGGGATCAGTAGCAAAGCCACGACCAACGACAGGATAAGAGTCGTGATGATCGACACGCCGATATGTTCACCGATCAGCTTCAGGATAAAATCGTCTGAAAACAGGAAAGGAAGAAATACAGTGATCGTAGTCAGAGTGGCGGCGATAACCGCTTTGGCCACCTCCTGAGTGCCCCTTACCGCTGCTTCCTGACTATTGACTCCGATCGCACGCAACCGGAAGATATTCTCCATGACGACGACCGAATTATCCAACAACATGCCCACAGCGAGGGCTATACCCGTTAAAGTCAGTGTATTGATACTGATACCGAAAAAGTAAAAGAAATAAAAAGCAGAGAATACCGAAATGGGGATTGCCACGGCAATGAAAGTGACGATCTTGAAGTTTCGCAAAAACAGGTAGAGAATGAAAATAGCCAGAATCGCTCCGGTCAAACCCAGATTGATGATGGTGTTGATGTTTTCACTCATCGTTTCGGCTGTGTCCGTATCGACTTTGATAGAAACTCCTTTGGTAGCCAGTTCTTCATTCAACTGGGCGATTTCTTCCCGTACCCGCTGTGAAAGATCGATGATATTGACCAGCGGAGATTTGGAAATAACACAGGTGATAACTTCTTTCCCATTCACCCGCGAATAGGATTCTTCTTCTTTAATGCCGAAATTGATGTCGGCGATGTCTTTCAACAATACCGGACCTTCGGATACAACGATGTTTCCCAGGTCTTCTGTCGCGAGATATTCTGCCGTAACGTTGACAAAAAAACGTTTGTTATCCTGAAATACCGAACCGGCGAAGGTCTTTTCAGACATATTCTTGCCGATCAGTGAGCTGACTTGTGATGCGGTGATATTGAGCGCTTTGCATTTTTCATCGTCGAGAAGGATTTCGATGCTCTTCTGACGTCCGCCCATGACCGTGACCGAGGCTATTCCATCCGTACTTTCAAGGATGGGAGCAATGTCGATATCGGTGATATTCCGGACATAATCGACATCGTCGTCTCCCAGAATCTGTAGAGTCATAAACTGATCACTGGCCATTCCGCTACCGGCTTTATTGACCTGGATGGTGAAGTCTTCCGGAATACTTTTGGTGATCGCTTTGATTTTTTCTTCCAGCTTCAGGTAAGCATATTTGACATTTGTATTTTTGGTAAAGGAAACAGTGATACGGGCGTTCCTATTGGAAATCAATGTCGTTATATCCTCGACGCCTTCCAGGCCGCTGATTACGCCTTCTACCGGAATAGCTGCCTGACTCTCGATGTACTTCGGATCCAGCTCGGTCTTGGTGGAAATAGTTACATTCAGGGAGGGGAACTCCGCATCCGGATATAATTCCATCAGTAAGTACCTGTACGAAAACAACCCCATCATGGTCAAACCGATGAAGATCATCGAAATCAGTACTTTACGATTTATTAGTTTGTTCATTTTTTCTTATTTAGAATCAAAAATGTCAAAAGCTCGAAAATGCCTTTCAAATCTTCTCTACGTTTTTGACTTTTTTGTCAAAAATGTAGTAAACACACGGGATCACTACTAATGTCATCAGGGTAGAAGTGAACAGACCGCCGATCACCGCCAAAGCCATAGGGGATCGCAGTGAAGCACCCTCTCCGAATCCGAAACACATCGGCAATAAAGCCAGGATAGTAGTCAGACTGGTCATGATGATCGGGCGGATACGCTGTTGGGCAGCTCCTTTTATGGCCTCTGTCAGAGCGAATCCTTCTGCCTTGAGCCTGTTGGCTGCATCTACCAGTAAGATGGAGTTGTTGACGGCTATACCTGCCAGCATGATGATACCGATAAAAGCCATCATATTCAAAGAGGCTCCGGCTAGCAAAAATGCGTAAATACAGCCTACTCCGGCCAACGGGATCGTCAGCAAGATGGTAAACGGATGACGCAAGGATTCGAATTGAGAAGCCATCACCATATATACCAATACGATAGATAGTATCAGAGCAAAGGACAAACCTTGAAACGATTCGGCCCGTTTCTCTTCTTCTCCGGTAATTTGTGCTGAATATTTAGCAGGGAATTGGATATCTTTCAACTGTGCTTTGATTTCCGGAGTGACACTGCCTAATGTATAGCCCTTTTCGAGCATTGCGGTGACTTTACCGATCCGGTTTTGGTTGCTACGGTTGATTTCTTTCGGAGCTGTCGTAATCGAAACCTCTGCAATCTCACCCAGACGATATTTCTTTTCTCCTTGTACGATTTCAACATTTTGCAATTCATCGAGCGATACTTCCGGTACTTTGATTTCGATATCGATCGGTTCACCTTCGGATTCGAAATTGCTGGCCGTCTTCCCGTTCAGCTTTTCTTTTATCTGACTGGCCACCGAAGCGATATCTACCCCGTAAATCCCGCTTTTCAACCGGTCGATAGAGATGTTGACTTCCGGAGCTCCTTGTTCCATAGAAGTTTTGATATCGTAGAGTCCGGGGATAGAGGCTATTTTCTCCTTCACCTCCGTGCTGAGTTCGTCGATCATTTCCAGTTCCTCCCCTTTAATCTCGATAATTACAGGAGCTCCTTCCGTTCCGAGGATGCTTTGTAAGGCAGATTGTTCCTTTTCGAACGATATTTCCACGCCCTCGGGAATCGTGTAATTATGACTCAGATTACTGATAATATAATCTGCATCGGCTTTGGCTTTGTTTTTCAATTTGACTTTTACCTCTGCCTGATTTTCGCCTTCGAGTTTCCCGCTAGTCGTTTGGCTTTCGGTTGTTGTCGAAGGTCCAACCTGAGTAAAAATCCATTCCAGATCGTCTCCTGCCAACTCTATAATCATATTTTCGATGGTAGCGGCCGCATTATCCGTGCTTTGCAGACGGGTTCCCGGCTCCAGAGTGATGTAAGTCGAAAATTCCCGGGAATCTGCTTTAGGCATAAATTCTTTATCGATCAACGGGAGCAGCAGGTAACTTCCGATCATGACCACTAACGCGGTCAGGACGACAGCGTACCGGTGTTTCAAAAGTTTACCGACAAACTGACCGTATCCTTTGATTTTTAAAGAAGCCTGATTTTTGGCAGGTGCTTTCACATATTGTGAAGCTAACATCGGGATTAACAATACCGCAACAAAAAGAGAAGACAATAGAGAGAACGAAACGGTCCAGGCCTGTTCTTTAAAAAGTTCTCCGGCAGCTCCCTGGATGTAAACGATAGGTAAGAATACCACTATGGTCGTGAGGGTTGAAGACGTGATAGCCCCTGAAACTTCCGAAGCTCCTTTGATAGCCGCTTCCTTGGGGGAAAGGCCGTTTTCCAGATTCCGGAAAATATTCTCCATGACAACAATGGCATTATCGATCAACATACCGGCTCCCAGGGCTAATCCCCCCAGTGTCATGATATTGATCGTCAATCCGTTGAAGTACATCAAATTGAACGTAGCGATGATGGACACCGGAATAGAAACACTGACGATCAAGGTTGTATTGATGCGGCGCAGGAAAACGTACAATACCAGCATGGCCAATAAAATACCCATAACGGCAGAATCCTTGACCTCCCCGATCGAAGCTCCGATAAAATCTCCCTGGTTACTGATGACGTGAAATTCATAACCGGGCATACTTTTCTGCAATTCTTCCAGTTTGGCAGTGATATTTTCAACTGCCTTCACCGTATTGTATTTATTCTCTTTGTAGACACTGATACTCAGACTACGTTCGGCATCGTAGCGCACCAGATTTTCAGGATCTTTATTTTTTAATTCGATTTTGGCAACATCTTTCAGGTATACCGGAGCTTTCACGGTAGAGCTGTTCCCCGACTCGGTGTCGGTACTACCGGGGGTTTTGAAAGCAACGATAATATTCCCGATGTCTTCCAGGTCTTTTAATAAATTCACCCCTTTTACCGTATATTGGATGTCGTCGTTTACAATGGTACCTCCCGAAACATTCCGGTTCATACTTTCTATTTTCGACGCGATCGTTTCGGCAGTCAGGTTGAAAGCTTCCAGCATATAAGAGTCGGTTTTGACCTCCACAAAAGCATTTTCCTGGCCGTTGAGTCGGATATCGGCCACACCTTCCAGTCTGACCAGTTCGCTCCGCATATAGTTTTCTGCTATTTTCCGGAGTTCGTTCATATCCTTGATTTCTTTATGGCTCATGGAAATGATCATGACCGGCGTGGCATTGGCATCGTAGCGGGAAACATTCAGGGAAGTGATTTCTTCGTCCTGAGCGATTTGAGACATGCTGCGTTGCAAATCCAAAAAGGCGGCATCCATATCCTGATCCCAGTCGTATTCCACCGTAATCGTGGCTCCTCCTACCTTACTGCTGCTACTGACGTCTTTCACACCTTCCTGGCGTGCTGCCATAGCTTCTATTTTTTCTACAAACTGTTTTTCGATCTCTTCAGGTGGACGCTCACCGGCTTGCAAATCGATATATAAAGCCGGATTTTTTAAATCGGGAAATAAATCTGTTCCCAATTTATTGTATGATATGATTCCTAGCAGACATACCCCCAGTGTGATCATTAATACACTGACCGGGTATTTTACTGCAAATTTTGTAATTCCCATAATTTAATCGTTTACCAATTTGGACGTTTACCGACAAAGAATTTTTCAGACTGTCGTGAATACAGTTACTTCATCACTTTTACTTTGCTCCGGTTACGTAACCATTCGTAACCTTTCACGACGATCTTGTCCCCGGCTTTGAGTCCTTTTTCTACTTCGATGTATTTATCGTCACTGATACCGGTATGGATGACTTTTTCTTCGGCACTGTTTCTGTCGACCGTATATACTAATTTACCTCCCCGGCGGTTTTTAATGATATCTTTGGGAATAGAGATGACAGAGTCTTTCCGTACTGTGACGATATCTGCTTTGGCGAACATACCCGGACGAAGTTTTAAATCCGGGTTATCGATTTCGATATACCCCGAGAAGGTACGGGTTTCTTCGTTGATGGCCGGAGATAACTGAGTCAGTATGCCTCTTAAAGTATCCGATTTGATATTGTAATTGGTGATATGTACTTGCTGTCCGATTCTCAGTTTGGTCAATGTGTTTTCAGGGAATTGGGTTTCTACATACATTTTACTATAATCCATCAGGCCGACCATCACACTACCGGAAGCGACTTCTACCCCCGGAGTATAGTAGGGAAGATTGACGATAACTCCTTTGAACGGAGCTTTGATACTCAGTTTTTCTAAAGTGATATAACCGTTTTCCAAGGCTAACTTCGCATTGATATAAGAGTTTTCAGCGTTGTTTACGTCTTTTTCGGTTGCTCCGCCTTTCTCGAGCAGGATTTTCTGACCTTCCCATTCCTTCTCGGTGATCTGGATTTGTAATTTCTTACTTTCCAACTGCACGTTGTTTTCATATTCCTTATTTTCCAGACGGATGATGACGGCTCCGGCTTCGACGATGTCACCCAGCTGATAAGGACGACCGGTTTTCGGATTTTTCTGTAAGTAGTAAGCTCCGTTGGTTTCCGATTTTATTTCTATCGTTTTAGCTGCCTTTGCTGTTCCGGTTGTTGTAATATATTCCTCAATGTTTCTGAGTTGTACGTCCTCGACCCATACTGGGGTAGTGGCTTCAGAAGAGTTATTTCCCTGATTGTTATTACAGGAAAACGACATGAATCCTAACATAACAGCTCCCAGGATTTTAAAATTCTTATTCATGATTATCGTGATTTTACTTGTTAACGGACTTATAGGGTTATTTTATTTCAATAGATCTACAGGTAAATAACTTTTATGGGTTTCAAAATCCCAAAGGGTTTGGATTTTCAGGTTCAAGAGCTCGATTTTGTAGCTGATAATAGCGCTCGTATAATCTTGTTTGGCAGTAGTCAACTGGTTTTGGAACTGTTGTAAGTCCATACCGGTCAGATTACCGTTGCGATATTTTTCCAGATTGATTTCATAGGTACGTTCCGCATTTTCAATGCTTTTCTTTTTGATTTCGATTTGACGGATCAGCGTCGGCAGGTTACGGCAAATCTGGCGGACATCGATGACAATCTCTTTTTTCTGTTCTTCGAGGCTGATTTCGTCCGATTCCATAGCCAGTTGGCTGGATTTTACTTTTGCCTTTTTAGCCCCCCAATCGAAGATCGGAATGGTGAGGGTTACGCCAACCTCTTCGTTGTCGGTGGGCTTGTCGTACATATTTTTTACTTTTCCAGCCAGGGCATCCATACCTACCCGGACACTTAAATCACCTTTGAATTCGCTTTCTGCTTTTGTCCGGATAATCGAAAATACATCCTGTTCCAGGGTAATCTGTTTTTGGCGGATTTCCATGCGTTGATCCAGGGCGTATTTAACTGCATCGTTAATATTGACATCGACTGTCGGAATATTATTGTCGAACAGTATCGCGATATCTTCATCCAGCGACATTCCCAGTAAAAGCTTGAAATTGTCTTTCGCATTTTCAAAACTGATCTCTTTCGAATATACAGTGGATTCACTGTTCGCCAGATTGACTTCCGCCTGATAAAGTTCTTCTTTGGCTAACAGCCCGGCTTCGACCTTATTTTTGATGATATCGTAGTTTTGTTTCTGGTTGTTGTATTCATCCCGGGAGATGTTCAGATCCTTTTGTTTTTGATATACATCGTAAAATTGGCTGGTGACGTTTTTTTCGATACTTAATTGTTGGAGGGCATAACTGATTTTGGCATTTTCGAGTGCATATTCCAGTTCTTTGAGCTGCATCTTTGTCCTGTTATAAGTGAACAAAGGCTGCGAAATACGTAAAGACAGATTATGCTTGAAGGAGGTATTGTTGCCACCGGAAGTCCTGTTGGAAGCGTCCTGCCAGGAAAAGTCATTATATAGAGAGATGGTTCCGTCTGTCCATTTTATGGGTTGCGTGATACCGAATGAAGCCGATGACATTTTGGTCTCGTTGGCATACCATTTACTGTTGAAATTATCGTATTGGTTGTTACGGGTATACCTGAAAGGAGTGACATCCAATGAAAATTGTGATTTCAGGGAAGCATCCTGAGCTTTTAGATTCAATTGACGTTGCTCGAGGCTGAGTTTGCTTTGAATCAGTGAAGGACTGTGTTCGAAAGCCGTGTTCAATGCTTTTTCGAGTGTAAGTACTTCCTGTGCATGCGCACTATATAACCCGCTGAGGGTTAAAAGACCGAGGACCAAAGTTTGTTTAAGCATATTGTCTGCGTTTATCGGGTTATTCGTTTATTATTCTTCTGTGGCTGTAAATTTAACGGCGTCTGCAATGACGTAATCTCCGGAAACTTTATCTGTCAAAGTGATGATGACTTCTCCTTGAGGTAGATAGAAATTCCCGATCGAAACCCATCCTTCGGTTTCTTCATCCAGGTCCAGTGTCACCGATTCTTTCTCTTTATCGTATTGGATGGTATAAGTCTGATTACGTTCCTCTTTGTGACGACCGCGGCGTCTGTCCATAAAAAACATTCTGCCCGACATTTTTGCATTCCAGATGGACACCTCGTAGTAACCGTCTTTAGGGATTTCCGTTTTCCATTCTACGGCATTGGCCCCACTGCCTTTATTTTTATAAACCGCAGAGTTTATCGTTTCACCGTAGCAATAGTCGGCGGCTATGGCCGTCCATTGGGAAGGCATCCACCAGGGCATAAAATTCTTATACTTTTCGTCATCTTTTTTCTTGAAAAGATCCTTCAGTTTATGCCGGTTATTCGAGGCGATCGTCCTGAATCCCGGATCCTCATTGTCGATAATGATTTCATTCGGATTCGGCTTGAAGACATCCGGGTTTATCGGATAAATTCCCGAAGTAGTATCGCTGATCGTATTGTCGATTTTAGAAAAATTGAAATTATGCGATGTCGGTAGGTTGTGTGAAATATTGGTATTTATCGAAATATTGGCCGGACGCTCGTCACTGATAATCTTGATTTCCCGGGCTTCTCCGGCCGGAATAATGTAATTTTTCTTCTCCGTTTCAAAACTCATACCGCCTCCCCGCCGCATACCGCCTCCTCCGCCTTGCATGACTTCCGTACTGATGATAGCATCTATGTCGGAGGGATTGTTGACCTTGAATTTAATTTGGTATTTGGTAAACTCATCCAACACAATTTGATTGGCATCCACATCCTTGATATAGATGGTCGGGGTATGGGAGGCCGTATACCAGGTGTCGATAAAATCGGACAACCGAATCCCGAACCTCTTCTCTATTTCGTATCGGAGTGTATCGAACGGTATATTCTGGAACTGACGGCTAGTAAAAAATGCCTTTAGGAATTGATTGAAATCTTCCTGTGTGATCCGGGAAGTGATATAGTTATTCAATGCTGCACTTTTCAATTTCAGCAATTCATAGAAAATTTCCGGCTTCAGTTCGGTATCTCCGATCGCTGTCTCGAAACTATGTGATTCCAGATAGAGGTTGGCTCGCTGTTTGTCGTTGATGATACCTCCCCAGAAACGGAAGCCCTGATCGGAAGAAGTATTCATCATGTTGTTGACTGCGATGTCGATTACCGGATATTCGGGAGAGCTGATGTAGTTCGTATGTCCGAACAACATCGGAGTGATATTGGATTTATTGATCAGTTTATTGTCCGGATTCCAGCCATTTTGGCTGTTTTCGGAGGTTAAAGAGCTCACGAAACGATTGAAGAGGGAAATATTTTGTTCCATCTCGTCCATAGGGCCTCCATGCCGTCCCCATTCATTCATCCGTCTTCTTTCTGCCTCAAAATCCTGGCCTAGAGAAATTCCTCGTTCCGGGACGAAGAGGATTTCAGGCATGACATATTCGGTATAACCTTTCCAGTTACGGGCATAAGTGGCAAATTGTACCGGGGTTTCGGCTAAGACAAATTTTCCGAAAGGATAATCCCGGTCTTTCTCTATTTCCAGGCTGTTTTTTACTTCCCGAATGACTCCGGGCAAGGTATCGGATAAGGGTTCGAAGTATTTTGAAAAATAATCGTGGCCTTTAAAGTAATAGATCTCGTAATCCGTGGAATCTACCCGTAAAGCCTTTTTATCATAGTCGGCGATGGTTAGACTGATTCCGGGCAAGGCGGTGGCGTTCGTAAAGGTGATTGCCGGGCCGTCGATCTTACTTTTGCCTTGTGACAAAACGGTCTTGTCGCCTTCATAATGAACGGTAAGTGTATAGTCTGTGAAATTCTTCCTGACATTGTACGGAGCTCCCGGGTTAACGGGGGCGATGGTTACCGGATACCAGATACATTCGGGAGTCAATAGGGTAAAGGTATTACTCAGCCATGCATAACGTTTACCGAAACGCCAGAATACCTGCGGGACTTTAGTATCCAGGTAATCTTCTGTCAGGACATCGGTATAACAAATGTTTTCACTGATTTTCCCTTCATAGTTGATCGTCAACGTAAGCTCTTCTTGCTGCTGGATGGGTTGATCTACTTCGATAACCTGGTGATCTCTTCGGAAGAGCAGGTTTTTCCCGGCCATTTCTACAGAGGTAACCGTTAGCTCCGGATTAAGGTAAAAAATAATTTTATCCAGAGGCTTTGCATTGTTATTGGCTACTTTTACCGTACTCTTTCCTGCTAGTCTGTATCCTTGAGGAGTAACCGAAATATCGTTGACCAGCAAGTCGACATGCGGGACATCTGCATATTTATCGAATGTCATGATGTACTGATGACGGAGATCGAGCTGATGATTATAATGCAGGATGTATAACAATCCTCCGAGACAGGCTGCCAATAGAAATAGTGAGCTAAAAGTATATACGACAGCTATTTTCCACGGTTTGTGAGGCAGACGTTTCACCAGAGCGATGGTCATGCTGATCAGGCCGATTCCTGCCAGTAGATAAGAAAACCGCTGGAGTAAAAAAAGCCGGAGATCGGCATGTCCCGTGACATCTGAAAATATGGCCGGGATATTTACTCCGAAGAAATCGAATACCCCATATAACGTATCGGTCAGGTAAAAGAAAACAGTGCCGATAATTCCCAGCATTACGATGAAAGTGACCGCCTGATTTTTAAGGATGCACATGGCCGTAAAGGATAAACCCAGGACAAACAACAGGGAAGGTACCGAAATCGTCAATAAATAGAATAGATATGGAAACAGATCGAACGGAGATTTATTGATCAGTATGTTTAAAAAAGCCGTAAATAATAAGGTGATAATGTTCAGTGTAATGAAAACCTTTACAATACCCCAGGTCTTACCGACAATATAGTCGGCATTACTCATCGGCCGGACATAGATGACTTCGGCGGTATCGAGTTTTTTGTCTCTTTTCAGGAAGCTGCCGGCCAGAAATACGACGATGACCGATTGAGCGATATTATAAAAATAAGTGTTACAGAATGGCATCAGTGAAGAAACGGCGATTCTCGGCCAAAGATTATCCATCCGGTTGACGATACCGGTTTGATAACCCAACATAATGGCAGAGATGAATAGCAGCGCGAGTATGGCAAAAATACGAAACAACCAGCTTCGTTTCACCAGTTTTACTTCGTATCGGGCAATAACATTTATATGGTTTAAATTCATATCAAAACATTAATACATTATTAATTAAATAGGTCTCCACCGATTTTTTCGCTATACATTTCCATTTTATCCTTTAGCAGATAGTCCATAAAATAGACGTAAGCATGTTCGATATTGGGGATAATGGCTTTGCCGTCGAAACCTTCCAATTTTTCGGTTACGATTTGGATCTCCCAGCCTCCTTCCGAAGGAATAGTAGAAATGATCGGATATTTTTCCTTGATTTGCTGCAATTCAGGGTCGGTAACGAAGATTTCCCATACTTTCCCCCGGACTAATTCAATCATATCGTCCGGAGAACCTTCGAATTTCAATTCTCCCTTGTTCAGTAAGGCCAGTTTTTTGCAGGTGCTGGATATATCCCCCACAATGTGAGTGGATAAGATAATGATGACATCTTTATCACTGACTTCCGAAAGGATATTTCTGAACCGGATTCGTTCTTCCGGGTCCAGACCTGTCGTCGGTTCATCGACGATGATGACTTTCGGATTACCGATGATCGCCTGTGCAATCCCAAGACGTCTTTTCATACCACCCGACAACCGGTTAGCCCAACGGTCCCTGACTTCATACAAACCGACCTTTCTCAGCATCTCATCGACGATTTCCGACCTTTTCCGGGTGCCTTTTATTCCCGCCAGTCCTGCCCCGTAGTCTAGAAATTCCCAGGTTTTTAGTTTTTCGAAAAAACGGAAATCCTGAGGTAGATAGCCTAAAACAGAACGAATAGCCTTACGATCGCGCAAAATATCGTAATCATCGAAAAAAATAGTACCTGAAGAGGGATTTTGCAAAAGAGTCATAATCCGCATCAACGTCGTTTTACCTGCTCCGTTAGGCCCCAGTAAACCGAACATGCCGGGTTCTATATTCAGGTTCAAGCCGTTTAACGCCTTATGACCATCCGGGTAAACCTTGGTCAAATCTTGGATTTTGATATTCATATTCCTGTTTTTAAAGTTCTACTTGCAAATCTTGACTATAAATATAATAAAAGATGTTAACTTTGTACTGCAATATTCTCATTTTATAAAATATTTAAAATATTCTTTCCAATCAGACGGGGAAATAACATTTTTTTTAACAACACTCTGAACTTTAAGACAATTTCTCAACTTCAAAGTTTATTTCTTTTTTTTATTTGACCAAATATTATAGACGAAGGGTATTTTTCTATCGACTGTTGGGGAAATATCGGGAATGTTCAGGCAAAAACTTCCCGGATAACCTGTATACTTTTAATATTGAAATTGATATTCAGATGGATGCTGTAAAAAAGCAGGATAACATCCAATAGAATATTGCGCGATTGCCGGTTGAGAGGAATGGCTTTTATTTCGGCCAGAGGACAAGTACATAGCTGGTAAATGATTTTAGCGGTATTCGGTCCCGAAATATACGGAGTGGCCGGATCGGAAGGATAAAAGCTCCCGTTGTTGATATTGAAAACGTAATTCTCCTGCCATGAAGAAGTGTTGATCCGAAAACCGATAAAACCGGCCAGACGATAGAGAAAATAAAGGTTAAAGTTTCCGATGTCGTTATGGGTCGAGTTCAGGTATTCGATGGAATGGGTCAGGTAATCGAACAACTCTTCATTTTTCCCTTCATTTTTTAAAATCAGGTTCAGAATTTCTCCCCACAACAAAAGGATATTCATCTTGAAAATATCGAAATATAACTCGGGCAGGTTGATGATCGGAGAGATTTGACGGAGTTTGTGCAAATCGCTCTTTTCATTCTCGAAAAATTCGATCTCGCTGATTTGCAGGAGATGGACAGTTTTGGTTTTTCTTTTGAATACGACAGAAGGGGATATCATGGACAGATACCCCTTTTCTTTCGTATAGATTCGGATAATTTTCTGAGTTTCCGAGTAAGGGCTGGTTTTTAATATGATTCCCTGAACAATTTCCATTTTTGAGTTTTCACTTGTTGTGTTGCTCTTTCAAAAATGCGATTAATTGCTGAATAGCTCTTCCCCGATGGCTGATTTTATTTTTTTCGTCCATAGGCATTTCAGCAAAACTGAGGTCGAACCCTTCGGGTTGAAAAATCGGGTCATATCCGAAACCGGCTTCTCCTTGTTGGGCGGTTAATATTTTGCCGTCTACCCTTCCTTCGAACAGGTGCTCTTCTTTTCCTTGAATTAAAGCGATAACCGTACGGAAACAAGCTTTCCGATCGGATATCCCCTCCATTTCGCGAAGTACTTTCTTCATGTTTTCGACAGAATCTTTTGCAGGACCGGCATAGCGGGCAGAATATACACCGGGACGCTTATCCAGTGCTTCGATTTCAAGCCCCGTATCATCCGCAAAACAGTCGTACCCGTAATGTTCTTTGATGTATCGGGCTTTTTGCAAGGCATTTTCTTCCAGAGTGTCGTGATCTTCCGGGATATCCTCCTGGCAACCGATTTCCGCAAGCGAGCCGATTTCGGCTTCGCCTTCTAATAAATGGCTGATCTCTTCCAGCTTATGCTTGTTGTTCGTTGCAAATACTAATTTCATAGAGCGATAACAATTGATTCGTTTGTCGACGCAAAAATAGGTTTATTTTTATAGCTTTGCAGGTATAAAATGATAATTTTGGACGAAAAAGATGAAAAGAGGAATTGTCGTAAAATCGACCGGTAGTTGGTATTGGGTAAGATTGGAGGAAGGGAATATGGTGCAGTGCCGTATTCGGGGGAAATTCCGGATGGAAGGAATCCGAACGACCAATCCGTTAGCTGTCGGAGATGAGGTGGAATTGGAAGAAGGAAGTGAAGGCTATGTTATTACGGCAATAGGAAAGAGACGTAATTATATTATCCGTAGATCGACGAATTTGTCCAAAGAGTCGCATATTATTGCAGCAAATGTCGATTTGGCTTTGTTGGTGGTGACTGTTAATCATCCGGTGACTTCTACCGTATTTATCGATCGTTTTTTGGTAACTGCAGAAGCTTATAATATTCCTGCCGTACTGGTTTTTAATAAAACGGATCTGTATGATGCCGAAGATCAGGCAATGTTAGGGGGATTGACGGTGATTTACCGTAAAATCGGGTATCCTTGTTATGCCGTATCGGCGGAAACCGGTGAACACGTCGATGAAATCCGGAGTTTACTGAAAGACAAGATCACCGTGCTTTCCGGCTTGTCGGGAGTGGGGAAATCTTCTTTAGTCAATTGCATTGAGCCTGGCTTGGACCTGAAAACTGCAGGAATTTCGGATGCCCACGATTCGGGGAAGCATACCACCACTTTTGCTGAAATGTTTCCATTGAAACAGGGCGGTTTCATTATCGATACTCCGGGATTACGAAGTTTTGGAATTATCGATTTGAAAAAAGAGGAGTTGTCGCATTTTTTCCCGGAAATATTCGCGAAGTCCGGAGAATGCCGCTTTTATAATTGCACCCATACCCATGAACCCGGTTGTGCTGTGTTGGAAGCTGTGGAGCAAGACGAAATCAGTGAGAGCCGTTATGTGAGCTATCTGAGTATGATGGAAGAAAGCGGGAAATATAGATAATGTATTTTCGAACAGCTCAATGTTAATTTAGTTAACTCTGTCTTTTTTTTAGCCTTTCGTTTTTTGTTTTTAGTTTTTGTATTATCTTTGCGCCGTTTTACGTCAAGGCTTGTGGATAGATTGAGAGAATATAAGATAGCATTCAGAGGATTAGGAGAGGGAAAACACTCTTTTGAGTTCATCATGGATGAGGGATTCTTCGATTGTTTTGAAGCAACGAAAGGAACCCGGGGAGAAGTCAAAGCTACCGTCCTGATCGTGAAGAGTTCACTTTTAATGGAAGTACGTATAACGATCGAAGGAATGGTAAAAGCAACCTGCGACAGATGTTTAGGAGAAGTAAATCTTCCGGTGTCCGGTGTTATGAATTTGTATGTAAAACAAAACGGACGGGAAGAAGGGAACGAAGATGATTATATAATATTGTCGCCGGAGGATGACTATTTGGATGTAAGTTCGTATCTTTATGAAACTTATATGTTGAATTACCCGATGCGGGTAGTGCATCCCGAAGGAGAATGCGACGAAGATATGCAGGAAGTGTTGCATGAATATGTGATAGAAGAAGATGATAAACCAATAGATCCGAGATGGAATGAATTGAAAAAATTAATTAATAACTAAATAAATAATAAAGAAATGGCACATCCGAAACATCGAACCTCAAAACAGAGAAGAAATAAGAGAAGAACGCATGATGCGATTACGGTAACCGCTATTGCTAAGTGTTCTAACTGTGGTGCTGCTGTACAGTATCATACAGTATGTCCTGAATGTGGATATTACAGAGGAAAGTTGGCTATTGAGAAAGCAGTAGTAGCATAATCTTGACACGAAAAGGATTGTTTTAGAATCATACACAGCCAGCCTCCTAAGCCCTAGGGGGCTATGGTTGTTTATATAATTCATGAAACTTACCCTTGCGTGTGCGGGGGTAATCTCTGATTTAAATTTATAGTTATGCAAACGAATAGGCTGAGAGCCATAATAACCGGAGTAGGGGCATATTATCCCGACTATATCCTCGACAATGAGGAATTGAGCCAGATGGTGGATACCTCTGATGAATGGATCATGACCCGGGTAGGGATCAAAGAAAGACGAATTTTAAAAGATCCGACGAAAGGAAGTGCCTGGCTGGGTGCACAAGCCGTAAAAGATCTGTTCGAGAAAACCGGAACCAAACCGGAAGAAGTAGATTTGTTGATTTGTGCTACAGTGACACCGGATATGCATTTCCCTGCTAATGCGCAGATTATTGCCGATATGGTTGGAGTGAAGAATGCTTTCGGATTTGATTTGAATGCAGGTTGTTCCGGATTCCTTTTTGGCTTGGTTACTGCTACTCAGTATGTAGAAAGTGGTAGATATAAAAAAGTGGTATTTGTCGGATGTGAGAAAATGTCCGTGATCACCGATTATACGGATCGTAAGACTTGTCCGTTGTTTGGTGATGCTGCTGCAGCTGTATTGCTCGAACCGACAGCAGAAGAGCTTGGTGTGATGGATCACATCCTGCGCTCGGATGGTATGGGACGCGACCATTTGTATATGAAAGCCGGTGGATCGCTGAATCCTCCTTCCATAGAAACGGTTACTAACCGTGAACATTTTATTTTTCAGGATGGCCAGTTCGTATTTAAACATGCCGTAACGAAAATGGCCGATACCGCAGCAGAAATTATGGAAAAAAATCACCTGACCGCCGACGATATCGCATGGTTGGTGCCCCATCAGGCAAATCTGCGTATTATCTCTGCTACCGGCGATCGTATGGGACTCGATCCTTCTAAAGTTATGGTGAATATCCAGAAATACGGAAATACCACTTCTGCAACGATTCCATTGTGCCTGTACGAATGGGAAAATCAGTTACACAAGGGAGATAATCTGATTCTCGCAGCGTTCGGTGCGGGATTTACCTGGGGAGCTATCTGGCTGAAATGGGCTTACGATCCCAAGAAGTAAAGTTGGAAAAAGGATATGGAAAACCGGTTTGAATTTTCAAGCCGGTTTTTTTATAGCCAAAGAAGTTTATAAAGTCCATAATTAAAACCTTTTAATGCCGGCAGTTGATCGGACGAAGTGTAGACTTAACTCCTGTACCCCTTGTAACTACAGAAAAAACGAATTTTTGGGGGAGCTAAAAAAAGCCGTGTAAGTCGCTTTTATATTTCAATTACTTGTTATATCTTCGATGTGAATTTATAGTTTATGAATCAGGAACGTTTTGATATTGAATATGAGGGGAACCGGATACTGGAAAATACCAGAATTGACGGTAATTTGAAGACCGATAAGAGTGTATACCTGGATGGTATGATTCAAGGAAATGTACATGCCGGAAAACTGGTGATCATAAACAAAGGGGGGAAGGTCGACGGAGATGTGGATTGCGATGAATTATATATCAACGGCACTATTACAGGTAATGTATGTGTGGCCTGTAAAACTGTTATGGGAGGAGATGCTGTGATCGAAGGTGGCTTGATTACAGATACACTCGAAATAACGCTTGGTGCAACCATCAGGAAAGGATTGAAATTAAAAAAGCGTCGAAATAAATTAAGGTGATTATTATGGGTAAAGAGAATCCTGGAAATGCTGTCAATTTGTTGTGCGAAGGTACGGTTATTGTAGGTGATATAAAAACAAAGAACGATATCCGGATCGACGGAATCATAAAAGGTAAGATCATTACTTCAGGGAGATTAGTGGTTGGTAATACGGCCAAGATTGAAGGCAACATCGATTGCTGCAATGTAGACGTATTGGGGGTTGTACTTGGTGATATACAAGCTTCCGGGACGGTTTCACTGAAATCGTCCGCCAAAGTGATTGGAAATATTGTTTCATCTGTACTCTCGATCGAACCGGGAGTGATATTCAATGGCAATTGCCAAATGACAAAAAAAGAGGGGCGTGAACCGGCTAAAGAATAATTGAATGAATGTTTTAATTTTGATTCCGGCGCGTTATGCATCGACTCGTTTTCCGGGTAAACCTTTGGCTGAGATCGGTGGTAAACCGATGATCCAGCATGTGGTAGAAAAAGCACAGTTGGTTTCACAAGACGCTTTTGTCGCAACGGACGATCAGCGGATATACGACCGGGTTGTAGGGTTCGGAGGAAAAGTAGTGATGACTTCTGCCGACCACAAGAGCGGAACCGACCGTTGTTGCGAAGCCTACCGGCATATTGTGGCTGATTACCGAAAAACTTATGATGTTGTTGTCAACATACAGGGAGACGAACCCTTTATTCAACCCGATCAGGTACGTGCTTTGATCGCTTGTTTTGAAGATCCCCGGATTCAGATCGCTACCTTGGCAAAACAATTCGACACGAATGCGGATATTTTCGATCCCAATAAGGTTAAGGTGGTATGTTCGTCTCTGCAGACCGCTCTTTATTTTTCCCGTTCTGCCATTCCTTATTGCCGGGGAAAAGAGCAAGGAGAATGGAGTGCTGTGATTCCTTTTTACAAACATGTGGGCATGTATGCTTACCGGCCTGAAGTATTACGAGAGATTACAGCTTTGCCTCAGGGAAAACTGGAAAAGGCAGAATCTCTGGAACAATTGCGTTGGCTTGAGAACGGTTATAAGATTGCGGTAAGGTTCACCGATCACGAATCGGTAGGAATCGATACGCCCGAGGATTTGGAGAGAGCGAGAAAGATCAGTGAAACCTCTGATCTCTGGTCTGCGAAATACTGATTAAAAAACTACGTTTCGGATCGAATATTCAGTCAGAACCGAGAGTTCGTTAATCAGCATCGAAGATGCACTGATCGGAAAAACCGAAGATCTGACACCAATCCGGAACGTAGTTCCGCTAATCTATTTTCTGTCTTTGACAGAAAATCTTAGATGGTCATAATATCCTTTTCCTTTGCGGTCAGGATTTCATCTATCTTTTTGTTATAGCTGTCTGTGATCTTTTGAACTTCATCTTCGGCATCTTTAGCTTCATCTTCGGGCAGACCACTCTTCACCATTTTTTTGAATTCGTCGATAGCATCGCGACGGGCATTCCGGATACTTACCTTGGCGGTTTCACCGACCCCTTTCGATTGTTTCACCAGTTCTTTTCTTCTCTCGGCAGTCAAGGGCGGTACATTGATCCGGACAACTTCTCCGTTATTATCCGGGTTAAATCCCAGATTGGCATTCATAATGGCTTTTTGGATAGGGCCAAGCATATTTTTTTCCCAAGGCTGAACTGCAATTGTACGTGGATCCGGAGCCGTGATATTGGCTACTTGTGACAATGGAGTCGGTGATCCGTAATAATCTACCAGAACATCGTTCAGAATTTTGGGGTTTGCTTTGCCGGCTCTGATTTTCGCCAATTCATTTTCGAGGTGGACCAATGCATTTTGCATTTGTTCTTTGGCCTCGTCCATGTACATTTTTACTTCCTCGTTCATATGCTTACTCTATTAATTTTTACAATTATAAAGCAAAGATAGGAAAAAAAATAATACGCTTTCTATCTTACTCCAATGAAAAGCTTATGGGTAAAGTGTAAGCGACTCTGACCGCTTTACCTCTTTGTTTTCCCGGGATCCATTGGGGCATATTATTTACAATTCGTAAAGCTTCTGCATCCAGCAGAGTAGATGCACTTCTGGCGATCTTAGCATTTGTAATGCTTCCGTCTTTTTCAATAACGAACTGAACAAAGACTTTACCTGTAATATTTGCTTCTATTGCTTCTTTCGGATATTTGATATTTTTCATGATCCATTCCGCCACGTTTCCCTCTGCAAATTCGGGCATCTCTTCAACTACCTGAAATATGCAAACCTCCGTACTGTTTTCTGTTTCAGAAGAATCTTTCACTAATGTCGGTGTTTTGGCCTCGTTATGGGGAGGAATTATGGTAACCTTCGGAGCGAAGTTGCCGGCTTGGTCTTTGAGACTGAAAGTAACAGGCAGGGTATAAATTACTCGCACCGCTTTTCCTCTTTGTTTTCCCGGAATCCAATCGGGCATGGCCTCGATTCCTTTTAAGGCTTCGGCATTCAATAGTGACTGGGTACTTCGTTGTATTTCAGCATGTCCGACCCGACCTGTCGAGTCGATAATAAAATTGACATACACTTTCCCCTCGATTCCTGCTTCGATCGCTTTTGAAGGGTATTTGATATTTTGTGTCGCCCACTTGGAGAGATCGCCTGAAAATTGAGGCATATTCTCTACAATCTGAAAAACTTGAAGCTCCGGCGACTCCGGTTCTTCGCACATGTTTTTACAAGAGAAGAGATAAAATAGCATTCCGGCTAATAAAAATGCCGGAATATAATTGATCATCTGGAATTTGCGGGATTGTTTTTTGGTCAACATAATGGTTCTTTTTTTTAGATTCGAACACGAAAAATAGTTCGTAAAAGAAAAGGCTCCTTTCAGACTTTGCTGAATGAGTAATTCAAGGTATCCGCTGATTTTATATTTACGGATAACCTGTTGATCGGCGATATATTCGTGGTTTTCGAGAATAAGCTGTTTTATTAACCACACAAAAGGATTGAACCAATTGGCGATGCAGATGATCTCGGCTATACACAAATCCAGACTGTGGCATTGTTGTATGTGAATTTTTTCGTGTGCAAATATTTTCCGTCTGTTTTCCTGACTCAAAGAGTGGGGGTTGATAAACAGATAATTAAAGAAGGAGAAAGTAGGTAGGCCTTCCTGAATTTGGATCATATACAATCCATGTAATCGTTTGCGTGGATTTCGATGAACGAATAAGCATAGCCGGCATAGAGTGGTTAAATAACGAAGGAAAAAAAACACAACTCCGATCCCATAAAGTAGGGGAATCATAGGGATCGGCTGTTCTGTGGCTGTAATAAGCGTGCTTTGACTGCTTTTCCCTATCTGGTTTTCCTCCAACAATTCACTGACTGAGGCGAGAGTGGGAAAACCGATCATATCGTTCCGGTTTATTTCAATGGAAATAAAGGGAAGCAATGCCGATAGGACCAATACGCCTAGCAAAAAAATCCGGTTCAGATTAAAGAAAGTCTGTCTTTTCAGGAAAAATTGATAATAGGTCAATAATACGATCAGAATTGTTGAAGATTTGATCATGTAAAGGAGGAAAGTTTGCATGGAGGATAGATTTTAAAGAGTTAGTTTTCTGATCGTCGTGCTTCGTCTGCACGTTTTAGAATTTCTTCCAATTCCTTCAAATCAATGTTTTCCTCTTTGGCAAAAAAAGAAACCATTTGGCTGAATGAATTTCCAAAATAGTTACCGATGAAATTCTTTAAAAACTTTTTGGTATAAGTATCTTTGGCTACCAAAGGATAATAACAATGACTTTTCCCAAAAGTTTCGTGACCGACAAATCCTTTATCCTGCAAAATCCGAACGATAGTAGAGACTGTGTTGTAAGCTGGCCTGGGCTCCGGAAGTTTATCTATAATATCTTTCACAAAACCTTTTCCTAAATCCCAAAGCACTTGCATAATTTGTTCTTCTGCTCTTGTTAATTCTTTCATAGTTGTTTTTATTGAATTTCTTTTTACAGACAAATGTATAACTAATTTTTTAGTTGTAAAATATAATTCTAAAATAAAATTAGTTTATAAATAGTTACGGAAGTCTGGTCTAACCATTGTGGTTTGTATAACCGTTATCACTAAAGAATGGTAGGTTTAATTTTTTTTCTTTCTATTCCGATTCCGGGCTTTATACCGTCAGACCGGTTCGCCTGGAACGGTCCGTTAAGGCTTTCCTTCACTGACCGGCGGAACTCCTCACTACGTTCGTCAGACACCACCGGTCAGTGAAAGAAAAAGGTAGACGACCGACAGAAGCGACCGGGTCTCCAAACACGAACACCGAAGACGAATAAGTAACAAAATAATTCTAGGTATGATTTTTTCTTTCTATTCCGATTTCGGGTTCTGTGTCGTCAGACCGGGTCGCCAATTCCGATCACCGAAGAGGAATAAGTAACAAAATAAACTTAGGTTTTGATTCTATTTTCAAAGAAATCATTATTTATCGGTCATTTACTTATGCTTTTACTTTAATTCTTCGTATTTTATAATGGATGATCGTGATGAAAATATTCATCAGCGGGGAAATTAAATTAAAGAAACAATAAGGGAGGTATTCGATCGTAGGTACGCCGAGTACCCGTGATTGGGTAGCTCCACAAGTATTCCAGGGGACCAATACGGAAGTGACTGTCGCAGAATCTTCCAGAGCCCGACTGAGGACTTCGGGTTTCAAGCCTCTTTGTTCGTAAATTTTTTGCATCATTTTACCGGGTACGACTATAGAAAGATATTGATCGCAGGCTGTGATATTGAAGAAGATACAAGTCAGTATGGTCGTGCTGACCAGCGAAGTGTCGTTATAAATAAAATGCATAAAAGCTTCACCCACTCTTTTTAAGGATCCGCTGGCTTCCATCACTCCTCCGAAAGTAAGAGCTGCAATAATTAGCCAAACTGTATCGAGCATACCTTCCATTCCTCCTGTTGTCAACAATTCGTCGACTTCGGATACCCCTGTGCTCAGTGTCATTCTACTTCCGACAGCTTGGATGATCAACTGATAGGTGTTGTGGAACTTTTCTTGAGCGATCAGCTGATCGAGGAGATCAGGTTGAAAAATGAGGGCGAAAATAACTCCGAGAACAACTCCACCCAGCATGGCAGGTATGGGGGGAACTTTTTTTATAATAATAATAATGAGTAAAACAGGGACCGATAATAACCAGGGAGTAATGTGGAAACTACTTTCCAGGCCCTTTTTTATAAAGCCGGTATCTATGGCAGTATCTGTATTTAATTGATATAGGCCGATGATTCCGAATATGATCAACGTGAGAATTAAAGTTGGGAAAGTGGTGTATACCATGTAGCGGATATGAGTGAAAAGATCCGTTCCTGCAATTGTAGGAGCCAGGTTTGTCGTGTCTGAGAGCGGGGACATTTTATCGCCGAAATAGGCTCCTGAGATGACGGCACCTGCTACAAGCCCCTGATGAAGTCCGAAAGCATTACCGACTCCCACGATAGCTACACCTACAGTGGCGATCGTCGACCAGGAACTGCCTGTTGCCAGAGATACAATAGCACAAAGGACGACAGAGGCCACCAGGAAGTAGGACGGGTGCATGATATCTACTCCATAGTAAATCATAGCTGGAATGACTCCGCTCAGCATCCAGGAACCACTTAGCGAACCGATCAATAACAGAATAAGTATCGCCGTCATAGCCGAATCAATGGTCTGCAATATTTTTCGTTGGATTTCATGCCAGCTGACATGATTGAAAAGGGCCAGGATGCTACAGATACTTGCTGCGATGATTAAGGCTATTTGATTAGAGCCCCCCAAAGGATCGTCGAAATAACTGACATTAAACGAGAGTAGGGCGATCAGAACAATCAATGGAAGAATTGCTTGTATCAGTGAAGGGACTTTGGTCTGAGTTTTCATTTTGCGGGAAATAAGTCGGTTTTGTAGTTATACTTTTGGGGTATAGATTTGTTTGTGCCAAAAATAAAAATCCGGGATAAATTTTGCGATTTATTTATTTTACCTTTGTATTTCAAATGGATGAGGTTATGACCAGAAAAGATTTTGAAGTGATGGCGCCTGTAGGTTCTTATGAATCTTTATATGCTGCTTTGCAGGGAGGTGCGGATTCGGTTTATTTCGGTGTGGAAGGATTGAATATGCGGGCACGTTCGTCAGCAAATTTCACGCTGGAGGATTTGAAAAATATCGTATCGGTTTGTTCGGAGAAAGGGGTGAAAACCTATCTGACTGTCAATACCGTAATTTATAATCAAGAGTTAGAGAAAATGCGGCAAGTGATCGATTGTGCCGGTGAAGCCGGAGTCACTGCTATCATTGCATCCGATTTGGCCGCTATTTTGTATGCACGTTCTGTAGGAGTCGAAGTGCATATCAGTACTCAGTGTAATGTCACTAATTTCGAAGTAGTTCGTTTCTTCGCCCAATATGCCGATGTGATCGTTTTGGCCCGCGAAGTGGTATTGGAGCAAGTCATGGAAATCCATCGTCGCATCGTCGGGGAGGATTTACGGGGACCGAATGGAGGGCTGATCAAAATTGAAATGTTTGCTCATGGGGCTCTTTGTATGGCTGTTTCAGGGAAATGTTATTTGAGTTTGCACGAGAAAAACGCTTCTGCTAACCGGGGAGCCTGTAATCAGATTTGCCGGAGAGCCTATACGGTCAAAGATCGCGAAAATGAAGTCGAACTCGATATTGAAAATGAATACATCATGTCGCCCAAAGACCTTTGCACAATTGGTTTTATCAATAAAATGATCGACGCCGGTGTGCGGGTTTTCAAGATCGAGGGGCGTGCCCGTTCCGCCGAATATGTACGTACGGTTTGTGAGTGTTATAACGAAGCGATAAATGCTTATCTCGACGATACCTATTCAGCGGATAAGATCCGGATTTGGAAAAAACGCTTGGCGACAGTCTTCAACCGTGGATTCTGGAATGGATATTATTTGGGGCAACGCTTAGGGGAATGGAGCGAGGTATATGGTTCGAAAGCGACAAAAAAGAAAATTCTGCTTGGCAAAGTGACCAATTATTTTACCAATTTGCAGGTCGCAGAGTTTAAACTGGAATCTTTCGACTTGAAAGTTGGGGACGAAATATTGATACAAGGTCCTACAACCGGAACGATTCAAATGAAAGTACCTGAGATAAGGGTCGATTTACAGCCAGTGGAAAAGGTGGAAAAAGGAATATTGTTTTCGGTTCAGGTGCCTGGAAAAATCCGGCGTGGTGATAAATTATATAAATGGGTAGATACGACTCCGGAATTGATGCAATGACGACCATTTTGGATAAAAAAGAATAGCTTGTTATAGGCCGGGATACTCGATAAATTGTACTGGCTGTATGGACTTTGACTAATTTATTCTACCTTTGTAGCCTGATTTATTGAAATTAAAGCAAGAGAAGTATGAAAAAATGTTTTTTGTATCTGTTGATGGTCGGAGGATTGGGAGCTTGTATTCAAAGCGAGCCTTTAAATGCAGAAGCAGATATTATGGCATGTAAGATTTTAAATGCAAAGGGATCACCGGAAACAAATATTAAAGGAAATATTATCATCAACAATGCTCAGGTGCTGGCCCAGGCTAATCCGAGTATCGACCTGACAAAACTGGCTTTAGAGGTGACCTTGACGGAAGGGGCAAACATTTCGCCCGATCCGGCCCGAGTGATGGACTATTCGCATCCCCAGAAATTTACCGTAACCTCCGAGGACGGAAATTGGCATAAAGAATATTCGGTGATCATCGATACATTCGATTTGCCGCTTCGATATGATTTTGAACACTATGAACTGAATGAAACGGGGAAATATCAGGTGTTTTTCGAGGAAACACAAGGAACAGCCCTGTTTAAACAATATATTTGGGCTTCCGGAAATTCAGGTTTTGCCTTGACGGGTGTCGGCCGGAATCCGCAGGAATATCCTACGGTTTCTATCGAAAATGGAATAGATGGAAGCAGAGCCATCAAGTTGGAGACGAAGAGCACAGGACAGTTCGGAGAGACGGTTAAAATGCCCATTGCGGCAGGAAACTTATTCCTGGGCAGTTTCGATGTAAATAATGCCGTACAAAAACCGTTGAAAGCCACTCGTTTCGGATTGCCTTTCGGGAAAAAACCGCTGCAACTCAAGGGATATTACAAGTACACTCCCGGTACCCAACCTTTCAAGGCGAAAGATAAAAATGGAAATACTGTCACGATTCCCGGGCAGGAAGATGAGGGAGATATTTATGCTGTTTTATATGAAGCGGCAGAACTCGATGGAAAAGCATTGGACGGAAACAATGTGCTGACCAGTGAGTATATCGTTGCTTTGGCCCGGGTAGAGGTAGAAAAGAAAGATGAGTTTACTGCATTTCATGTCGATTTTCACTACGGATCGCGCATACCGATCGATTGGCCGAAATTCATCCGGGACCAGCGGGATCCGTCAGATGATGGAACGGGTAAGTATCTGCCTTTCAGTGAAAAAAAAATGAAGAATTACGAGTATAATCTGGCTGTAGTTTTCACTTCCAGCAAATATGGGGCATATTTTGCCGGTTCTGTAGGGAGTACCTTGTGTATCGATAAAGTAGAGATCGTTTGTGAAAAATAAGAATTGAGACAATGAAAACGATAAAGAGTATATACCTGATTGTTTTTTTACTGGTAACAGGAGCTGTTTTTGCTGAAAACAAGAAACCGGGTGCTTTGGTTCGCTCTACCTTGAAAGGATTGGAGTATCGGATTAAAGCAGGAGTCAATATCGGAGGAACTTCTCCATTACCCTTGCCGGCAGAAATCCGGGAAATCAATAGTTACCGGCCGGGTGCTCAGCTTGCTATCGAAGGAAATATCATTAAATGGTTCGACCGGAACCGGAAATGGGGAGGGCTGTTCGGAATCCGCCTCGAGAACAAAGGGATGAAAACCGATGCCAGGGTGAAAAATTATTACATGGTGATGGATTCGTATGATGGGGAAGTGCTGGGACATGTCGAAGGCAATTGGACAGGAAATGTAAAGACGAATGTAAAAAATTCATATATCACTCTGCCTTTTCAGGTTATTTATAAAGTGTCACCCCGTTGGGATTTGAAATTCGGCCCGTATATTTCTATTCTGACTAACGGAGATTTTTCCGGAGTAGCCTATGACGGATATATCCGTGAAGGAGATCCGACCGGTACCAAAGCGAATGTCACGGAAGCAACTTACGATTTTTCGGGCGACTTGCGTAAATTTCAGTGGGGATTGGATGCCGGAGCTGAATGGCGGGCATATAAACATTTGAGTGTTTATGCAGATCTGACCTGGGGGTTGAATTCTATTTTTCCCGGTGATTTTGAAAGTATCAGCTTCAAGATGTATAATGTTTATCTGAACTTCGGGTTCGGATATGTCTTCTAGTACCGGATTCCTTTCTTTACCAGATATTGTTTTAACCAGGTCCGTAAAGAAAGGAACCCGATCTTCACTAATTGCGGATAACTTTTTTCCAATTCCTGGCTGACCATCAGAGGCCATTTCCAGTTATTGTAGCTGATTTGTACCAAACCGGTCAAAGCAACGACACCGCAGATTCCCCAATCGGTATAATAGAGAGAAGTCAGGGAAAACAGGGCGATAAAAAAGCCGGAAATCAAGGCAGCTTTCAGGTAAGGAACTTCATTACGGGTAGTAATTAAAGTGGCTGCCATACCATGGTTGGATTCTAAAAATTGTACAAACAACATCAGTAAAAGAGGACCTGGAGGTAAAAGTTGGGTTTTACTGTGAAATAGTTCCAAAGCCCAGGGACCTAATAGGACCAGGCATAAGGCTCCGAGGATATATAGAAGGTAGAATACAAAAATACCTTCTCCGAATATTCTGCGGATATCCGGGAGGTTATTGTCGATCCTATCCTTGTAGATTTCAGGAATATGAGTGCCTAAATAAAGTGGGGATACCCCTGACAGAATATTTATAAGATTAACGGTTAGACCATAACTGGCAACTGTTTCCAGAGGTAAAAACATAGATATGAAAAGCAAATTGCCTTTTTGGACAAAATATCCACCCAAACTGCTTAATCCATTTTTTTTGGCATTTACCCATAAAATAGGTAATAATTTTTCTTTTGTTGCTTGGGTATTCCGGAGGATTTTGCGGAGACCGTTTCGGTAGAAAAAATGAATCGCCACCAACCGATTGATAATAATAGATAGAAAGTTGGCTGTGGCTACTGCAATTAAGCCATAGCCTGCAATCAGACCCAAGGCGGCTAAAACGAGATAGGTGGAACGGGTGATAATGATGAGTTGGTTGTTTTCTTTTACAAGGCCTCTACCCACTAGTAATGCATTATAATAGGAATAATAAAGATTTAAAACGGTGGAAGTGGTGTATATAAACCATGAAATCATGATTTCTTCATTAGCTGCGATGTGGTTTGTTCGATCATCGATATACCAACTACCTGCAGTCAGGAGGAGAAAAATGACCAAAAGCGAAATACCTCCGTAAAAACGTTTCATCACGGAAATCATGTTTTTGAGAAGCGGGTAGTTGGGATGATCCAGATGAGTTTGGCCTTTATCCAGACCTTTGGCCTGAAGTTTTACAGCACCACTGAATACATAGGCGACATTTCGGGTGAAAGTCGGCTGAAAACCGAAGTCGATCATTTGTACCAGACTCGAAATAGTCAGGAAAATGTACCAGACTCCCAATATATCTGCCGGGAGAAGTTTTAATATCACCGGGAGTAAAAGTATTCCTGCTCCGATGTTAAAGAATTGGGCAATGTATCCCCACAAAACATCTTTTTTGGTGATATGAATTTCCATTACTTTTTTTACGGTAAATGGTGAAAATACTTTGTTAGGCCTGATCCGAGGAACACTTCCGATTTTTTCTGATATACCCGATAATACTTCCCAGAAGAGCTAAAATTAATAAAATGGAACTGATTTGTGAGATCAGAGCTCCCTGATAAGCAGATCTTGGATTATACACTAAAGTAATAGTATGTTCCCCTGCCGGAACAGACAGGCCTCGTAAAATATAATCGGTACGGAATAGTTCACCGGGTTGGTCGTCGATGTAAGCTTGCCAGCCTTCGGGATAATATACTTCACTGAATACAGCCAGTTGTTCCTGGGAGGCTTTTGTTTTATAAGTCAGTTTATTAGGAGCGTAGGAAGTCAGTTGAATCGTTGCGGTTGAATCGAACCGGATGTTCTTACCTGCTACAGCCTGGGCAAAATCGCGGCCGATAATAGCTGTCTTTTCAGGATCGATAGCTTTCAGGCTTAAAATTTCTTCATCAGGAGTGTCGACGAGTTGATAATTTTCGACAAACCAGGCATTTCCTGATCTGGCGGTGTTTTCGATCGGTGTGCTGTTGGCTGATAGAATGATATATTTGGTATTTAGCATGTTGATGACAGATAGCTTTTGTAAGCTCGAATCTATATCTGCCCGTGTTTGTCCTCTTTGCAAATCATTGGCTAAAGACTGAATTTCAGGAACCAGATGATAATCGATTATATCCTGATAACGCTGTAGTTTAGCAGCACTATATCCTCCGATTGTTTTATGATAAAAACTGGAATGTGAGTCGTTAAAAGTATTTACGGCCAAATCCAAAACCCGGTAATGGATATCGGTATCTTTCAATATCTCTTTATCGACAGGCCGTAAATTAAAATTGTTAGTAAATTCACGTGGTGTAACGAAATGGTCGTTATTTAGATACCGTTTGTCTACACTCCACATATCTAAGATAATAAGTAGTCCGAGAAGGGTTATGGACGAGGATAATTTTATTTTTTTCATATAACCGGCCCAAATGGTAGCTGCACCTGCCAGAATAAAAAGTAATGAACGGAAGGCATCACTTCGTAGCATACTTTGGCGATCTTCGGGTAGGGCTTGTTGTAGCCAATCCGGGAATTGGCTGTCTGCCGGGGAAGTAAAACTACCGGCAAGGCTTGGAAGAAGAGCGAATAACAAACAAAAACCACCTGTAATCCCCAAGGCTAGTTTCAGTCCTTTAATGACTCTTTTCTTCTCGATTTTATCCGAGAAAATCTGATGAAGACTATAAAATCCCAACAGAGGAATAGTTAACTGCAGGATGGTTAGAATCATAGAAGGTACCCGGAATTTGTTATATAGAGGTACGTAATCGAAAAACAAGCTGGAGAGCCACATAAAATGTTTTCCCCATCCCAATAGTAAGGCTAACAGTGATATCCCGGCGATCCACCATTTGGTTGTGCCTTGGAGAACAACTAAACCCAATACGAACAAAAACACCGAAATCGCTCCCATATACATCGGGCCGGCAGTAAAGGCTTGAGGTCCCCAATAGGTCGGCATTTGTTTGATGACTTGTTCAGCATTCGGAACCCCTCCTTGTTTTAAGATTTCATATGTTTTGGATTTTTTACTGAGTTCACTGGCTGAAGCTCCTCCGTTAAAATTAGGAATAAGCAGATTCGGCGTTTCTTCTATACCGTAACTCCAGGCTGTTGCATATTCTTTATTCAATCCACCCTGGGTCTGATTCCCTTGGGCATGAGCCATTTGTAATTCAGAACCGCCCCGCATCGTGTATTTACTGTATTCCCAGTTGGGCCAAAGTCGGTTGACGTTCGTACCTGCTGCCAATATCGTGGCCAACAACACAAAACAAGATGTTTTGATGAAAGCAGGTAAAGTCTTGTTTTTAATAGCAGAGACCAATTGAGCGATAACATAAGCCAGAATGATCATACCCAGATAAAAAGTGATTTGGGGATGGTTGGCTGCAATTTCAAAAGACAGGGCAAATCCGAAAAGAACCGCCCCTAAAAATGCTTTTTTACGATAAGCATAGACCACTCCGGCTAATACCATCGGCATAAGAGCGATAGCTACCATTTTCGAATTGTGCCCCACTTGCAGGATTTGAAAGTTATAGGCACATAAACCGAAGGCCAAAGCTCCGACAATAGAGAGCCGGACATTGATTCCCATCGCAAGCAACAGCAAAAAGAAACTGACAAAAGTCAAGATCAGATAAGAAGCAGGGCGTGGACCCCAAAATAAATGATTGTAGATAGTTTCAAGATAGTTTCCTTTGTAATGAGCTCCGATCATGGTTGTCGGCATACCACTGAACATCGAATTGGTCCAGAAAGATTCTTCTCCTGTCTGTTTTTTATAATCGTCTCTTTCTTTTGCAGCTCCCTGGTAAGAGGAAATATCCGCTTGATTGATGATTTTCCCTTCCAAAACAGGTGAAGCATAAATATAAGCGATCAGGATAAATATAATAAGCGCAATGGCGTAAGGCAAACAAGATCTGAAATTGATTTTTGTCATGACTGTACTTTTGAATAATGAACAAACAAAGATAAAGAATTATTTGGTATATGAAATTGCCGGAATGATTTGATTCTTAAATAGTCGTTAGAGCCGAAGTAAAAGCCATAAAGCGGTTTTTTGGATTTTCAATTTTCGGGCCATCCGGACCGAAAAGGGGACCTCCCGGACCAATTGCCGTATGGTTGGATTTTTGCGTATGGTAACTAATTGGATAAAAGCCTGATAACAGGATTTGTGATGTATTTCATTTTTCAGGGTACGCCATAAAACATGTAAAGTTGAAAAGAAATAGTCCCATAGGTGTTCATCTCTGAGGTGATGGGTAGTGAGGAAGTGATCCAAGTACATTAAATGGTTGATCACCAGTCGGGTTGAATTGTAGATATAACTGCTTGCCTGGTTTTTTTGGTGAAAAACATGATGATAGAGTATCAGGGGAATACAAGTGATTCGGTTGGCTGCATGAAAGACCTGAATCAAAAAAAGCAGGTCTTCGTATGTGATTTCTCTGTTATCTGAAAACCATATGTTGTGGTTTTCCAAGATTTCTCTTTTGTAGAGGATGTGCCACATATACCCCCAATGGGTAAAAGGTCTCCACTCCTGCTCCTTTTTCCAGTCACCGATGAGGTGGGAGAAGATTTCTTGTTTCAATTGTTCTTGGTTAGGACAGTCAGGGTAATATGGATGAGGAATGATCCGGTCCGGATAAATGCTGTCGAAATTGGAGATGGCAATATCGGCCTGATCTTCCCTGGCCTTTTGGTATAATTTTTCGTACATATCCAATTCCCTCCAGTCATCGTGGTCCGAAAAACCGATGTATTCTCCCCGGGCGATTTTAAGTCCTTCATTGCGGCTTAAACCGATATTCAGATTTTGTTCGTTGACTATCAGCCGGATGCGTGGATCTTTTTCGGCATACTCCCGGGCGATCCGGTCGCTACCGTCGGTGGGACAGTCTAGAACCAAAATGATTTCGATATCCTTTAATGTTTGATTAACAAGTGTATCCAGGCATTTTTCCAGGAATTTGCCGGCATTATAAATGGGGACGATGATACTTACTTTGGGTGTCATATACCTGTTTATATAGATTTTGACAAAGGTACGGATAATATTGTGAGTTTAAATACAACAAAGGCATTTGCATTTGAGAGAAAGTTCGGTTATTTTCGCCTATTTTAAAATTATATTTATATGAAAATAATTTACAATATTCCAAATATAATTCGAATGGCCGGTATGGAGCGTATACTGGCAATTAAAGCAAATTATTTGGCCGGATTGACCGGAATGGAAGTTGTGATTATAACCTATGAACAAAAAAATCTACCCTTGGCTTTTGATTTTTCGGATAAAATCCGGTTTTATGATTTGGATATCGATTATGCAGCATGTAGGGGAAAAAATATTTTTTGGAATAAGATACGCAGAATAATTTATACGAAACGCCATCAAAGGCGGTTAGAGGAAATATTATTGAAAGAAAAGCCTGATATTACGATTTCCATGATGACCGGACGAGAGCGGGAATGGTTGTATCGATTGAAAGATGGAAGTAAAAAAATACTGGAATGTCATTTTTCTTATTTTAGTTATCAAAATGTCAAAGGAATAATTAACCGATATAAGATTAAAAGATTTTTAAACAAGATAAAATACTATGATCGTCTGGTGGTTTTGACGGAAGAAGACCGAAAAGATTGGGGAAGAAAGGATAATATCGTGGTTATACCGAATGCATTGACTTTTTATCCTAAGGAATCTGCCGATTTGTCTATTCCCAGAGTTATTGCAGTGGGACGTCTGTCAGCACAAAAAGGATTTGATCGTTTAATCGCTGTTTGGGCTGAAATAGAACCTTATTTTCCGGATTGGAAATTAACTATTATCGGCTCCGGGGAATTACAAGATACTTTGGAACGGCAAATCGGGTTATTGAAGTTAAAATCGGTAGAAATATGTCCACCACGGGCAGAAATCATTCGGGAATATTTAGGTAGTTCGGTTTATGTGTTGACATCCCGGCATGAAGGTTTTCCTATGGTATTACATGAAGCGATGGCATGTGGATTACCTGTAGTGGCTTATACCTGTAAATGCGGTCCCCGGGATATTATTCAGGACCGGCAGGATGGTTTCTTGATAGAGGAAGGCGATGAGAACGAATTTGTAAAGCGATTGAGCCAGTTAATGGCAGATTCTTCACTGAGGCAGAAAGTGGGAAATGAAGCCCGCCGGAATATTATTCGTTTTGCTTTGCCATCGGTTATGAAGAAATGGGAAAATTTATTTATAACTTTAGCCTCTCAAGATGAGTGATATGATTTCAATTATTATACCTGCATATAATGCTGCTGATTATCTGGCGCAGACAATCGAAAGTGTTTTGAATCAAACCTATTCTGATTTTGAATTGATCTTGATCGATGACGGAAGTACGGATCGTACACGTGAGATTATTAAAGATTACCAATGCAAAGATGCGCGAATAAAGTATTTTTATAAAGAGAATGGAGGAGTATCTTCGGCCCGGAATCTAGGACTTCAAAAGGCTACCGGTGATTTCGTGTCTTTTTTGGATAGTGACGATCTTTGGGATAGACGTTTTCTCGAGTCGATGTATCATAAATTAGTGGCTGGAGGGGAATTAGCCTGTTTTTGTGGTTATATTGAAAAAAGAGGGGATACCATCACGAGGTATCCCGGCCATTTTGGAGCGGTAGACGTATTGAAGGAGAAGTTGAGGGTCGGTTCGTTTCGGGTTTCTACAGACTGTTGGCTCATCGATCGTAAATTTCTTTCCGCTGAGCATATTACTTTTACAGAAGGATGTCACTACATGGAAGATTTAGAGTTCTTTGTCAAATTATTATTTAGAGCTACTAATCAACGGATTACTTATGTTCCGGAATATTTGTCTTATTATGTTTTGAGAAAAAACTCTTTATCTTATCAAGACCTGATGGTTTTGCCTTTATCTGTTATGAATCAGATTCTCGATGTATTGAAACGAATATATAATTGGATAGAGATTCAGCATGCTGAGTCGGAGTATTACCTGGAGTGTTTGAAAATATCAATAAGAGAACGGTATATTAAATTCTTATGGGATGTATTGTTGCTTGGGAATGCTGAGGATTTCAAAACGTTGTTAAGCTGGTATTATAGAGATAAGGAAAAGTATATCTCCATGAAATTATCCTTACCTTTTAAATATAAAATATGGTCATGGGCTGTCTTTCCGGTCTGTTGCCGTTATGTAGCCCTCTTCGTTCTACGTCCATATATACAATACAAAAGAAAGGTTAAGATGCAAAAGTTAAAAGCCTGAATAGCCTGTTAATCATTCAATATCTGACTGATAAATCGGGGATAATTTTTTCCCGCGTTAAATTTTTCTTCCCATAACCGGCGAGGATGGAAACGGTCTTTATGTTCATATACCCGGACAATCTGGTCGGCCAATTCCTGAGCGGAAAAGTGAGGATCAAGTAATACTCCTGATTCGGAAGTCACGATTTCGTTCGTTCCTCCTACATTAGTCGCTATAACAGGGATATTGAATGAAATGGCTTCCATAATACTGACGGGAAGACCTTCACTGGCACTGACATTGACAAATATATCTACTGGATGGTGAAGATAATGTCCGATCACTTCCCGATTTGTAATAGCTCCTGTCAGGTGTACGGTCAGATTGGCTGGTAGTTGTTGGAGCTGTTGTTGTAAAGCATTGAATCCTTTTCCTCCTCCGATGTGTGTCCATTGAATAGGACGGTCAGGAATCAAAAGTAAGGATTTTAGGATCAAAGAAACCCGTTTTACCGGGACAACATTAGAACAACTGAGGATATGAATAACTCCATCCTCGTTTTTTATTTTGGAAATCCCATGGTCTTTAGTACCTAAATAACTGCAATAGGCACTGAATTTATATTGTCCAAAATTCTTTTTCGCATATTCCAAACCTTGTTTGGAGATGAAAACAGCCTTATTCAGGCTTTCGAATACTTCCTTTCTGAAAGGGATATATTGATGTGGACGTAAATCCGCATATAAATCAGTTCTGTGAAAACGGACTATTTTTTTGTCTTTATTGTGGATGAAAGGCAGGATGTAGGCCATACCGATGCCCCAATAAAAATAGACAGTACTTTCCGTGGACTGCCGGTTTAGCCGTTTGAAGTTTTTATCGGCAAGGATACACCGGCAGGTAATGGCGGTAGCGATATACTTTTTGAATTTATACAGAGAAGTATAGGCTTTTTCCGATATCAATTTTTTGAAAAAATAAAAGAGTGGACTGAAACAAAATAATCCTTTGAATACAAGTTCCCCCGAACTTCGGAATATCGGAGGGAAAACGATACAATTTGCAGGTAGAGAACGTTGCTCCTGGGTGGAACTGGTTTTGGGCAGAATGTAAATCCGGTCGAATTCCCGTGATAAATATTCGATTTCATTTTCTATAAAGCTTTCTCCTTTTCCGTATGGAAAACTTTCAGTGAAAAAAATGAGTTGTTTCATTCCGGGCATAGGGATTAGAATTTATAAAATCTGTTCCAGAATACCGGTGATATACCTGGCTGCCTTACCGTCTCCGTAAGGGTTTACGGCTTGGCTCATGCGGGTGTATTCCTCAGGATTGTCCAACAGAGAAGAGGCTAGCCGGATAATCTCTTCGGAACGGGTTCCTGTGAGTTTGGCTGTACCTGCTTCCAAGGCTTCAGGGCGTTCTGTCGTTTCACGCATAACGAGTACCGGTTTTCCTAAACCGGGAGCTTCTTCCTGTATACCTCCACTATCGGTCAATAAAAAATAAGCGATTCCCATCAGGAAGACAAAGGGCAGATATTCTAAAGGGGGAATCAGGTAAATATTGGGGGTGGAATGAGAATTACCCAGTATTTCAGTCACCGGCTGGCGTACATTCGGGTTCAAATGCACAGGGTAGACGAAATCTACTTCAGGATATTGGCTGGCCAGCTGTTTGATCGCTTGACAGATATGCATGAAACCCTCACCGAAGTTTTCACGTCTGTGCCCTGTAATGAGTACTAATCTTCTTTTTTGTTGTTTCCAGTTTTCTAATTTTTCTGATGGAATCTCCAGCTTGTTGAATTGTTCCCTTAAACTTTCCTGTGTGGTTTTGTCCTGTTCTATTTTTCGGTTAATCCACAATAGGGCATCGATAACCGTATTGCCGGTGACAAAGATGTGATCGGGCCGACAGTTTTCTGCCAATAGATTTGCCCGGGCTTTCTGTGTCGGGGCAAAATGCCAGTCGGCAATCCGGCCGGTGATCTGCCGGTTCATTTCTTCCGGCCAGGGATTATAAGGCTGATGTGTCCGAAGGCCCGCTTCGATGTGGCCGACAGGAATCTGTTGATAAAAAGCAGCCAGAGCGGCAGCCATAGAGGTTGTCGTATCTCCGTGTACTAATACCAGATCCGGCTTGGACTGCTGCAATATATCCCGTAAATTTATAAGAATTCTACTCGTAATATCATATAAATCCTGGCCCGGTTGCATGATATTCAAATCGTAATCAGGACATATATCGAAAAGTTTTAAAACCTGATCTAACATTTCCCGGTGTTGCCCTGTTACACAGATTTCGATTCCGAGCGAACGGCTTTGCCCGGTTTCTTTGATTAATGGCGCCATCTTTATCGCTTCAGGACGCGTTCCGAAAATGAATAAGATTTTTTTCATCCAATTTATTTTTTGAATATTCCACAGAAATCAAGGATAAGCTTACTGTTGTCATAAGGAAGTGTTTTAAACTCTTTATGAGCAACCAGAAAAGCGATAATATCGGCCTGTCGGTAAGCGTATCCGGTTTCCGACAATTGAAATTGTGGGTGTTGCGAAATATTAGGTTCGACAATCAGACAGGCTTCGGGAAATTCAGACACTATTTTTTCTGCGATATATTTTGCCGGACTTTCCCGTAAATCATCGATATCTGCCTTGAAAGCAAGTCCCATCAAAGCTACTTTCGGCTTTCTTTTATTTTCAAGCTGGTAAGTAAGAATCGTATTTTTAATTTTTTCTGCACACCAGAATGCTTTGTAATTATTAATTTCCCGGGCTTTTCCGATCAATTGCGACTCTAAAGGAAAATCGGAGGTGATGAAATAAGGATCGACTGCAATACAGTGACCACCTACTCCGGCGCCAGGTTGAAGAATATTGACACGAGGATGTTTGTTGGCCAGTTGGATCAATTCCCATACATTAATCCCTGCTTTGTCGCATATAATAGAGAGCTCGTTTGCAAAAGCAATCTGTACATCCCGGGAGGAATTTTCCACTAACTTACACATTTCTGCTGTAGGGGAATTAGTGGAATGTAAGGAGCCGCTGACAAAATGGGAATAGAACGCTATAGCCTGCCGGGTCGATTCCGGCGTATAACCACCGATGACCCGGTCATTGTATTTGAGTTCGTACAGAGCGTTGCCGGGCAGAATGCGTTCCGGACAATAGGCGATAAAGATCTGATCTTCTAACTCCGGACGTTCACTGAAAATCAGTTGTGCCATTTTTTGAGTGGTACCGACGGGAGAGGTCGATTCGAGAATATATAGGTCTCCTTTCTTTAAGTAGGGGATAATCTGACGTGTTGCGGCAGTGACATAGGATATGTCAGGCTGATGATGTTCATTGAACGGGGTCGGAACTACGATCAGAAACACATCACTCGGACTGGGAGTGAGAGAAGCTTTTAAACGGCCGTTCCGGATATTTTTCTCTACAATTTCCTGTAAACCTGGCTCCTGATTGCTGATGTCACAGTTATTGATATTATTGACCACATTTTCATTGATATCGACTCCGGTCACTTGTAGGCCTGCATCGGCGACGAGTGCTGCTGTCGGGAGACCGATATATCCTAGACCCATAAACAATACTGACTTCTGCATAATTTCTATTTTTGTTCGATTACTCTATTGATGAAAAATATGTTCAGGATGGCTTATTTACTAACGTATTGAAAATATCACATAATTGTCCGGTTTCATTTTTTCGTTCGAATTGCTCGGTTTGAAAGCTCAAGCCAGGTAAAACACCTGAGGAAAGACGTGACAATAAAGTGAAAATTTCTTCTTCATTGTGGTGAGCGATACAAAACCCGGAATTCGTGGTTTTGATAATTTCACCGGCTTCTCCTGTGGGATCCCCTAAGCAAAGAATCGGTTTACGGGTTCCTAAATATTCAAAAATTTTACCGGGGACAATACCTTTGCCATTAGCGACCTGATTGATCACTAATAACAAAAGATCGGATTGTTGCAATTCTGCAATAGAAGCAATATGAGGCATATAAGGTTTGAGTATCACTTTGTTGCCCAGGTTCAGCCGCTGTATTTCCTGTTTCAATTCCGGGCATGTATTCCCGATAAATTGTAATTTTATATTGGAATGTTCTAAGCGGCTGAGAGCACGTAATAAAGCATGGGGTATTCTGTCCTCGGATAGTTCCCCCGTGTAAGTGATCAGGAAATCCTCTGTGTTCCTGGACTTTGGCTTTGGGAAATCACTCGGATCATAACCGTTATAGATGACTTCGATTTTCCGGTCGACATGTGTTTTGATACATGTCGCGTAGTCGTTGGCCGCAGCGATAAGTCGGTCGGCAGAACGGAAAACCGATTTTTCAAAATGACTGTCGATTTTTCTTGTCAACCAGGTACGTTTGTAAGATTGATAATGAACCAATTCAGACCAGGGATCCCTGAAATCTGCAACCCATTTAATCTTATTCTGTTTAGCTATTTTTTGTGCTATAAGCTGTAAACTGTGTGGAGGAGAAGAAGAATAAATCAAATCGATGTGCTCTTGTTCGATGATTTTTTTTGCTGCTTTAACTGCATAGGCATACCATCCGATCCGGGCATCGGGAATGAATAAATTCAGGCGTATCCATTTGGCTAAACGTTCAATGAAAGTTTTATCCTTTTGGCCAAAAACATTGGCATTATTATGTGTATTTCCTTTTTTACCGGTTAACATCCGGTAAAGTTGGAAGGGTTGGAAAGCTTTTGTTTTATATACCTGTATGTTATCCGGAATTTCTTGGATCAGTGAAGGATCGATAGCCGGATATTCCCCGTTTTCAACAGTTAATATAACAGGTTCCCAACCGAAAAACCTCATGTATTTTACGAATTTCAGAGTCCTCTGTATAGCCGGTCCTCCAGCTGGTGGCCAATAATAAGTAACAATTAAAACTTTTTTCAATTCAGACATTGGGTCGATTCTATATTGACGTAGCAAAGTTAAAATAATAATAATACATATCATATTTCTTTGTCTTTACAATCCTGATTTTCCAAATGAAAAAATATTCTTTACCTTTGGAAAAATTAGGAATTGGATTTATGCCTTATTTGTCATTGATCGTACCCGTATATAATCGTCCGCAAGAGGTTCAGGAATTGTTGGAAAGTCTGGCAGCTCAGGATAACCGTGATTTTGAAATCATTATTGTCGAAGATGGTTCGACAGTACGTTGTGACCGGATCGTGGAGCAGTATAAGTCTGCTATCGATATCAAGTATTTTTTTAAAGAAAATAGCGGACCTGGCCTGAGCCGGAATTATGGTGCCGAAAGAGCCGAAGGGAAATATGTGGTCTTTCTCGATTCGGATTGTATTATTCCCCGGCAATATACTCAGGTGGTACGGCAAGCTTGCCAGGAGGCCGGTGTAGATGCTTTCGGAGGACCCGACCGGGCACACGATTCTTTTACGAATATACAAAAAGCCATTAATTATTCGATGACCTCCTTTTTTACTACGGGAGGGATACGGGGACAAAAACAGTCGATGGAAAAATTTCATCCCCGGAGTTTTAACATGGGTTTTTCCCAGGAGGTGCTGAAAGCTACCGGGGGATTCTCCGGTCTGCGTTTTGGGGAGGATATCGATATGAGTATCCGCATCATGGCTGCCGGATTTAAAACCTGTCTGTTGCCCGAGGCCTATGTTTTTCATAAACGCCGCACCTCTTTCCGAAAGTTTTTCAAGCAGGTGTATAATTCGGGTATGGCCCGGATCAATCTGTACCTTTTACACCCCCATTCTTTGAAATTGGTGCATTTCCTGCCGGCTTGTTTTGTTATCGGTTGTTTGTTGTGCTTGTTGGGAGGGATATTTTTTTCTTGGTATTGCCTGCTTCCTTTGCTCTTATTAATATTTGTCTTTTTTATCGATTCTTGGCGGTTGAATAAAAGGATAAAGGTCGCGTTTTTGTCGATTGTGGCTGCTTTTATTCAGTTATTTGCCTATGGAATAGGTTTCATTCATGCCGTTTTTGCAGCTTTGATATTGAAAAGACCGGTGAAAGGCATGTTCGTGCGGAATTTCTATAAATAAAAGAGTAAACTTTTAGTTACGTTCGTTTGGAACAAATGTTGCAGACATATCCGATGGCATCATAAAAGAATTGAAATCCATCATCTCTGTTTTACATGAAAATTCGGTTATTTTATGAAAGACTTTACTGCTTAATTACAAATTATCATGGAAAAGGAATATCGCCACAACAATAAAGTCGCAATCTATCGTTCTGCTGATGGAGAAACACAATTGAGCGTTGAGATAGACAAAGACACGGTATGGTTAAATGCCAACCAAATGGCAGAATTGTTTGGAAGGGATTCAAAAACCATCCGTAAACACATCAATAATGCAATTCGTGAAGAACTGGCAGGAGAAGTGGTTGTCGCAAAATTTGCGACAACCACTCAACATGGTGCAATGGAAGCTAAAAGTCAGACTCATGATGTGAATTTCTACAACCTGGATGTAATTATATCAGTCGGCTATCGCGTAAAGTCCAAAAATGGAGTCGATTTTCGCCGTTGGGCAAATAAGGTGTTAAAAGAATATTTGGTGAAAGGTTATGCCGTAAACAAATCCATATCAGAGCGACACTATACCGAATTAAAACAACTGGTTGCCGTATTAAGCAGAACAATTAGGGCACAAGAAACATTATCGTCAGAGGATGCTGTCAATCTGGTTGAAGTGATTTCTGATTATACATACGCCCTTGACACATTGGACAAATATGATTATCAAGAGTTATCTATAGAGCGAACCACAAATGAAGAAAAATTCCATGCTACTTACGAAGGAGCCATGCAAGCCATTAACGAACTGAAGAACAAGTTTGGCGGCAGCAAATGGTTTGCCAATGAAAAAGACGATTCCTTCAAAAGCAGTGTTGGGCAGATTTACCAGACCTTCGATGGTGTGGAACTCTATCCTTCCGTAGAGGAAAAAGCTGCTATGCTGTTATATCTTGTGGTGAAGAATCACTCCTTCAGTGATGGAAACAAGCGAATTGCAGCAATGCTCTTCCTTTGGTTTTTAGACAGAAACGGCATACTCTATTCACCTAATGGCGGAAAACGCATTGCTGACAACACACTTGTCGCATTAACTTTGATGATAGCAGAGAGCCGTACCGAGGAAAAAGATGTAATGGTGAAAGTGGTTGTAAACTTGATAAACAAAGATAATCAATAAATTAACGGCTATGCAGAATTTTGCAGCAATAGACTTTGAAACTGCCAACAACGAGCGTTCATCTGTTTGTTCGATAGGCATCGTGATAGTACGTGGTGAAGAGATTGTAGATACATTTTACTCTCTCATCAAGCCAGAACCAGAATACTATAATTATTGGTGCAGTCAGGTACATGGCTTGTGCAGCAATGATACAACTGATGCCCCAATATTTCCCGAAGTCTGGAAACAAATAGAGCCTCTGATTAAGGGACTGCCATTGGTAGCGCATAACAAGCCCTTTGATGAAAGTTGCCTAAAAGCAGTCTTTCGTGTCTATCAAATGGACTATCCCGATTATGAGTTCTATGATACGCTTTGTGCTTCTCGGCAAGCCTTCCCTGAGTTGGAGAACCATCAACTGCACACCGTAGCCGCTACCTGCGGCTATCAGTTGGAAAATCATCACCACGCATTGGCGGATGCAGAAGCCTGTGCTTGGATAGCAAGAGAAATATTATAAAAAAATAATATAAATATATGAGTAGTCAAACGGCGAGACAAAGGTAGAACTCATAACAAGCAGCAAGCATCTGCTCTCAATGAGTAGGGACAAGTGGAGCGACAAACAGAAGGAACGTGCCGCGTTGCTATTTGAACTGTGCCCTAAAATCAAGGAGGCCTATGACCTGACGGACTCACTGCGGTCCGTGTTCCGCTCTAAAGTGACGAAGGAGGTGGCCAGCGATAAACTTCACTGTTGGTACAAGAAGGTTGCAGAGTGCACTCTAAGAGAGCTTAAGTCTGCAAGAGATTTGATTATGTATAGAGAGGAGCACATCTTGAATTACTTCGACAATCGCTCTACTAATGCAGCGGCGGAATCACTCAATTCCAAACTCAAGCGTTTTAGAGCACAATTGCATGGAGTGTCGGACTATAAGTTCTTCATAAGGCTCTAAATACAATTCTCCGTTTTCCAAATTTACGGAAATGAATAAGGAAAAATATCGCTATTTGTATCGTTGCATCTGACAAAATGTTATATTTATTAAATTTTATACATTGTTTTTAATGTATTGTATGTTTGGGACTTGTGTATAAAATATCTGGTATTTGGTATTTCTGCTTCAAGGGAAGTCTAAAAATTTTCTTAAATAACTATTGTATTATAAAAAATATTCTTTAATATTGTACTGGAGCAATTCCTGAAAAAACGGAGCAAAAATATCTGACCAATAAAAACGTTCGATAAATTTGGAGAAGCGGAGAACGGAAAACGGAGAACGGAGAGTTGAAAAAGATAGAATTAAAGTTTACTCTTTTTTCCAATAAAAACGAACGTTTAAATTGGTTGACTTGGATTTTAGGAGGAAAAACAAGCAGATATAAGTAGTAGTTTGACGATTGTCTCTATTTGAAAAGATTGATTTTACTTCTGTCAGGGGAGGGGAATCGCAGTATTTTATTAAAACTTATATTTATGAGAAACAAACTTTATTTACTGCTTGTCTTGCTTGTCGGTATCGTACAGGTGGGAATGGCACAGGAGAAGACCATTACGGGTGTTGTCACCGATGCGGACGACGGTTCGCCGTTACCCGGGGTATCTGTCGTAATTAAGGGTACCCACCTGGGAACGGCTACGGATGCGATGGGAAAATATTCCATTCGGATAGATGGAAAGGCTGTTTTGGTGTTTACCTTTATCGGTATGCAGACACAGGAGATACCGGTAAACAACCGTTCTGTGGTCAATGTCAACATGCGTTTGGCATCGATCGGTATTGACGAAGTGGTTGTGACGGGTTACGGGACGACAACCAAAGGGTCGTTTACCGGTTCGGCTGCGGTTTTGGGAGCTGACAATATTTCAAAAAAAACCGATGCAAATCCTGTAAAGGCACTTGAGGGTGCCGTTTCCGGAGTCCAGCTCAATACGGCATCCGGACAGCCGGGTGCGCCATCGACCATTTTTATCCGCGGGCGCAATTCCTATAATTCCGGTACGCAACCTTTGTATGTGATTGATGGTATACCTATCGAGAGCAGTACTATGGGTATACGCTCGCGCGAAGGTGCGTCGGTGTCTCCGTTGGCTACACTGAATTCCGCAGACATCGTGAGTATAACCGTACTGAAGGATGCCACGGCGACTTCCATTTATGGAGCCAGGGCGGCAAACGGTGTGATTGTCATCACTACGAAGCAAGGTGTGCGCGGTAAATTGAAAGTCAATCTGACGGCTAAGTTCGGTTTGGAAATGATGCCCAATTATACAAGCCGCTACCGCCTGCTGAACCAGGAGCAATATGAAAATCTGATGGTAGACGGCTTGTTGGCTGCTTATCCGGACGATTATGAGAACAAAGATGCTGCTTTAGCTGATTTGTATGACACGTTCGGTTTGAAGCCGGGTGAGGGGGCCAATACGGACTGGATGGACGAGGTTACCCGCGTTGGCAAGATCCAGGACTATAATCTAGACATTTCTTCCGGTGGCGTTTCGGAAAACGCTGCGAAGTACTTCCTTTCGTTCAACTACTTTAAGAATGAGGCTATCATTATCGGCAAGGACCTGGAACGTTTTTCCGGACGTTTCAATCTTGAACAGGAGCCGGGCAAGGTGGTGAAGTACGGTTTGAACAGTTCGTTCTCTTATTCGATCATGAACATGGGCGCGGGCGGAGGTTATTTCAGCGATCCGATTACGTTGGCCTACGGTAAGATGAATCCGCTTATTGCTGTCAGGAACAAATTGGGGGAATGGAATTTTGAAAATACTCAATATAATCCTGTGGCCCAACGTAGTAAGGACGGTGACCGTAGCGAAGCGAAGACTTACCGCGCCATTCTTTCGCCTTATGTGACTATCCGCTTTTCTCCTGCCTGGTCGTTTACGTCACGGGGAGGCTTGGATTTATATTCGATAAAAGAATTCGGCTATTGGTCTTTCCTGCAGCCACAAGGCAAGGGTTTGCGGGGTAGGGGCGAACAGGGAACCACTACACGTACGCTGCTTAGCATCACAAATACCCTTAGCTGGGTCAAGGCGTTCGATGACCACCACGTGAATATGATGGTGGGGCAGGAAGCGCAGCATACCCGCGAAAATTCCTCCTATCTGGCAGGAAGCAATTATCCGGTGGAATATCTCAGCCAAATCGAGTTGGCGGCAAAGCCTACGAGTGCGTCCACTTCTTTGGATAATGTGGCTCTTGCGTCCTTCTTCTTTAACGGGCAGTATGATTATGCCAACAAATATTATTTGTCGGCAAGCGTCCGTACCGACGGATCCTCCCGTTTCGGTTCCAACAACCGCTGGGCGACTTTCTATTCCGTGGGTGCACGCTATCGCCTGACGGGAGAAAGTTTTATGCAGTTGGCAAGCAATTGGCTGGACGAACTGACGTTGCGGGTAAGCTACGGTACTTCCGGAAACCAGGATGTGGGCGGTTCGTGGTATGCGTCACGCGGGCTTTACGGATTCGGGTATAACTATAACAACCAGCCGGGAAGCTACCGTCAACAAGCAGGCAATCCCGACCTGAAATGGGAGCAGACCGCCAAGTTCAATGTCGGTGTGGATCTCGCATTGTGGGAGCGTAGGGTGAATGTAGAGTTTGACTATTACCGTCACCTGACTAAAGATATGGTGTTCAATGTTCCTCTGTCGTTAACGAGCGGAATGTCGTCCATTCCCACCAATGTAGGGGAATTGGAGAACAAGGGTTTTGAATTTTCTGTTGGTGTCACGCCGGTGCGTACCGATAAGGTGGATTGGACATTGACTTTCGTGGGAAGCGCGAATAAGAATGAAATTAAGAAACTGAGTACCGACTTGCCGATCGAGGGGAGTATTACAATAGTGGAACCGGGACGTGACATTTATACCTGGAAGATGAAAGAATGGGCAGGGGTCGATCCTGATACGGGCAGTCCGATGTGGTGGATTGTGAACCGGGACAAAAACGGAAAGGAGATCTCTCGCGAGAAGACCACCAATTACAATAAGGCTACCAAGGAATATGTCGGTAAGGCGTCGCCAAAATTCCAGGGCGGTTTAACCTCTTCGTTGAATCTTTACGGTTTTGACTTTTCTTTCCAGTTGAATTATTCGCTTGGCAGCAAGATATTCGGTGACAACCTCCGTTATGATGAGCAGACCGGTGCGGCCGGAGTGCAGAACACGACGCGCTATGTGTATGAAAACCGTTGGCAGAAGCCCGGTGATGAGGCATTGGTGCCACGTTTCGTATTTGGTGACAAATCCGGTGCAAACTCCGCCTCTACCCGTTATCTGATGAAAGGCGATTATCTGAAAATCCGCAATATTACCCTCGGCTATACCTTGCCGAAGGATCTGGTGCAACGTATCCACCTGAACAATGTCCGTATCTATGTAAGTTCCGACAACTTGCATACGTTCGTGGCAAAGGATTTCCGCGGTTTTGATCCGTCCGGTATAGCACCCAACGGCGTTCAGTGGTGGAATTACCCTACGCCGCGCAATGTGATGTTTGGGCTGAATATTGGTTTTTAAAGTTAAACATTTAAATCGAATGTATTATGAAAAGAATATATAGTTTGATTGTGGCAGGGGGGCTGTTGGCGGCAGGTTGTGATTCGTATTTTAACGAGGACCTGTACCAGAATATCCCGCAAGAGAATGCCTATGCTACCGTTTCCGATGTGGAGAATGCCCTCAACGGAGTTTATTACGCTTTCGGCAGCTACCGCTTCATGGGCCGCAATGCGGTGGCGATTGGCGATATGTCTGCCGATATGGCGGTGGCAGATGCGAAATCAGGGCATTTCGTGACTCTCAACACTTACACGTTTTCCGAAACAGAAGGGGTTTTGGGGGATGTATGGCAATACGGCTACAAGGTGATAGATCTGGCTACCCGTAGCATCAACGGGACAGAAGCGTTGCTAGCTGCCGGCGGATTGGGAGAGGCGGACGTGGCGACTCTCAATAAGGCGATGGCGCAGTGTTATGCCTTGCGTGCATTTTCGGCTTTCCAACTGGTGAATATTTTTGGGCTTCCTTACGGAACGGACAATGATGAACATGGCGGTCTGGTTATCGTGGAGGAGAAGCCGATAGAGTTGCGTGCCGAGGTGTCGCGCAGTTCCGTGAAAGCCACGTACGAGTGGATTTTGCGTGATGTTGAAAAAGCGGTGAATACGCCGAATGTGGTGGGCAGTGATGTGCAGAAATATTTTAATGGCGCAGCAGTCAAGGCATTAGAGGCAAGGGTGAACCTGTACATGGGCAAATACGGAAAAGCGAAAGAGGCTGCAGCCGAGGCGTTGAAGTTGCGGAATGCTGCTCCGGTGGAAGACGAGGCATACGTGGGCATGTGGAAGTCGACCGCTATATCGGGCGAGGATATTTTTACCATAGCCAAGAGTTCGGATGACAATCTTTCAGCAAACAGTCTGAACACGTTGTATGGAAGTTACGGTGGCGCATTGACGAAACGGGCTGTCGGTCTGTTTGCGAAAGGGGATATCCGTGCACAATTGGTCGGTGATGGAAAAAATCCGAGACGTCCTATGAAGTTTCCCGGTATTGCCGGAGCTGATGCGGTGAACAATATTCCGGTGTTCCGCGTATCGGAGATGTACCTTATCATGGCAGAAGCGGCAGCACAGTCGGGTGATGTATCCGGTGCCCGAAAGGAACTCTTGAATACGGCGAAACGCAATCCGGCAATCCGGACAGAGGATGACCTTCCCGGTACGAAGGAGGCGCTTCTTGCCTTTATCGCAGAGGAACGCCAACGGGAGTTGTTCGAGGAAGGACATCGTTGGTACGATGCCCGCCGCACAGGTGAGAAGATCGAAGTGGCAGACGGAAAATATAAGAATTTCAATGTCCGGAGTTTTGTATTTCCGATACCTGCCGGTGAGATCAATGCCGGTTTCGGTACGCAGCAGAATCCTAATTGGGTGAATGCCATGCCGAAATAACCGTTCCGGCAGGAATAACGGGCATTGTCCGGCAGACAGGCATTTTCCAACGCCTGTCTGCCGGATAACTTTTCGAGTCCTTTGTAAACTTTAATAGATTAATAAAAACATTTTCACCTACCTGCCTGATATTTTATCGATTGGTGTCTGATAAGGACGGAAGGATTGTCGGTGAAGTACGTGCCGCTATGGGGAGAAAGGGAGGAGGAGAAAAAAACAGGAAGAGTCGTATTCACTCCTCCTGTTTTTTTCATATTTATGCTTTCTATCAATAGAATTTGTATCTCTGGTCAACTATTTCGCCATTTTTCAAGATAGCTTGAATAGCCTGATAGTTCGCACGATACATATTACTTTGTTGTAAGGCTTGTTTGCCCTGAGCGACCATATCCGGTGTTACCTCTTCGGTTGTCCGGTTGTTGACCAGGATCAGATATACCCCCTGATTTCCTGCGATCGGTTCGGAAATCTTGCCTTGTTCGGTTATGCTGGAAGCTGCGATTACTTTAGGTTCGATTCCTGCTCCCGGAATTTGGAAAGAATTGAATGAAATTTCGTTGGCTTCTTTGACTTCCAAACCGGCTTTCCGGGCAATGGAAAGTAAACTTTCACTACCGCTCTTAGCCGATGCCAGTTCTTTTTTCAACAAATCGGCTTTCTTCTTCTGTATCAGGATCCGTTTGATATTACCGGCTACCTTGTTGAGCGGAGCGATACCTTCTTCGTCGATTTCTGTCAGTACGGCGATGGTGAATTTGTTCCCGTTTTCAAAGATGGTCGAACCGTCGTTTGTTTTTAAAACTTCGTCCACCTCTTCGGCCATATAAGCCTGGCGGATCATTTCACGGGCACTCTCCATACCGGCGATTGTTTTATCGTTTTTGCCGATGGTAGCGATACGTTTGGTTAAACCGCTTTCTTCGACTTTTTTGTTAAAGTTGTCGAGATTGGATACTTCAATAGCAAAAGTGCGTGCATCGTTGTAAATCTGATTGGTGGTTTTAGCAGATGGAGAAACTTCTTTTTCAACCGTTGCAATCTGGATTTTTTTCACCGGTTTAGCCATGTCCGTTACCTGCAGCACATGTGCGCCATATTGTGTCAAGACTACCTTGATATCGTTTTTCTTGGCGAAGAAGGCAGAATCGCTGAAAGGCTGTACCATCGTTCTCGACGTAAACCAACCCAGATCGCCTCCGTTGACTGCTGAATTTTGGTCTACGGAATTGGTTTTAGCCAATTCTTCGAAATCAGCTCCTTTTCTTAACAGACCGGCTAAGCTGTCTGCTATATTTTTTGCTTGTGCATAATCCTGATTTTGAGGAGCGATCAGAATGTGGCGGGCTCTTACAGAATCGGGCAACATTTTGACAGAAGCTACTCTGGAGATTTTATAAGCGTTATTTTCCAGATAAGGACCGAATACGGCTTTCTCATTATTAAATAGGAATTGAGCCATACTATCGTTTGCTATTTCATCTTGTTTGAAATAGTTTCGGTCGGCTTTTTTATCGGAAGAGAGGTTTACAAACTCCAGTGGGTCTGCACTTTCTTCAAATTCTTTTACCAGGTCGTTCACCGCCCCTTCAGTTTCGGAGAAATCTTCTCCGGAAGGTTCGATATCGAAATTGACGTAAACAATTTTCCGCGATTCCGGTTGTTCGAAGCTCTTCTGATGTTTGTTGTAATATTCTTTGATCTCCCCGTTGCTTACGTTGATCGTAGAATCTTCAATTGTAGAATAGTTTTTGACGATATAACTGATGTCGGCTTTATCAGCACTGTTGGCTGCTGCTTCTTGTGCCTGGGCATCCGTAATATACAGCGCTTTGGCGACAATTGCATTGTATTTCGCCATTTTCCGGCTGTCGGAAACTTCTTTTTCCATGTTCAGCCAATACGCTTTCTGCGGAATATTATTGGGCGCGGAGATTACTTTTTTTACATAATCTCTGGCACCGGCATAATCGATTTCGCCGGTATTCGGATTTGTAAAAAGCTGGCGTAATGCCGGGCTCATATTTTCGCCGAGTAATGCATCGTACAATTCATCACCACTGACATCGATACCGATTTCATCATATTCTCTTTGCATCAATTGTTCCATGATCATTTGCTGCCAGGTGTTTTCCCGCAACATGGTCTGCTGTTCTTCATTCAGTGAAGATACATTGTTCATCGCTTTGATCATTTCTTCATTTTTACTGACGCGGTTTTGGAAATCTATGATAGATACTCCCTCTCCTGCGATCTCGCCAATCTGATTCCGTTGGCTATTGAAAATTCTTGAACCTGAATTTAATGCATCTCCTACAATGAATGCTATCAGGGCCAGACCGATCACAATACTAACAAGTAGTCCGCCGCGATTTCTGATTGTTTGTAATGTTGCCATTTATATTAAAAATTTAATGTTTTTTACGGTTTACATTATTTTTAGAGGCTACGAAGATAGATAAAAGTGCATTGTTGTGCAAATTTTCGGGCTCGCTTTTCCTCACTTTATTTCAGGTTTATTTCCTGACACACATCCTTTTAATAAGGAAATGGTTTAATTTTTCTTTTTCGTGGTCGTTTGGGCTTTTCGGACAGGCGTTTTTTTGCTGCTTCCGCCTGGCTTTTTCTTGCTACCTTCTTTCTCGATCAATTCCATACATTTCTCTAATGTAAGCTCGTCTGCTTTACATGTTTTAGGGATTTTATAGTTCGCTTTGTTGTAAGAGATGTAAGGTCCGAACCGGCCGTTCAGGATTTGCACTCCATTATCGAAAGCTTTTATCAGTTTATTCCGGTCACTTTCTCTTTTTTCTTCAATGCGTTGAATGGCTGTCTCGAGAGTGATGGTCCCCGGATCGTCTTCTCCTTTTTTCAAAGATACGAACACATTGTTGTGTTTGATATAAGGTCCGAACCGGCCGATCCCGATACTGACGTCTTTATCTTCGTACTGGCCGATTTTACGTGGAAATTTGAATAAACCCAAGGCCTCTTCCAGGGTGATGGTTTCCATGAGCTGTCCTTTTAAAAGGCCTGCATAACGTACATGCTCTCCTTCCCCGATTTGTGCCATCGGACCGAACCGGCCGATCCGAACACTCACCGTCTCGCCGCTTACCGGATCCGTACCTAGAATTCTTTGCCCGCTATTCCGTTCCGAATTTTTGAGGGTAGATTCGACAGTTTCATGGAAAGGATGATAGAATTCTCCGATCATCTTTTGCCATTCGACAGACCCTTCGGCAATATCGTCGAGGGCTTCTTCCGCTTCAGCGGTGAAGTTATAGTCCATGATATTGGTGAAATGCTCCGATAGAAAATCAGTAACTACCATACCCATATCGGAAGGGAAAAGTTTTTTCTTTTCTGCGCCGAATATCTTTTTGTTGGTTTTGATTTTAATATCGTTGCCCTTCAGTTCGATCTGTTCGATATTACGCTCGACGCCTTCCCGGGATTCTTTGATGATGTAGCCCCGGTTTTGTATGGTTGTGATCGTCGGGGCATAGGTAGAAGGACGTCCGATACCCAAAGCTTCCATTTTCTTTACCAGACTGGCTTCGGTGTATCTCGGCGGATGAAGGGTGTATTGTTCTATAGCTGTAATGAGCTGACGTTGTAACTGGTCTCCCGGAGCTAAAGCAGGTAATAGACCGGCCTGTTCATCATCGGTTTCTTCGTCATGTGATTCCATGTATACTTTCAGAAAACCGTCGAAAATAATCACTTCACCGGTTGCCGTAAAAGGGATGGAATGGTTGGATAAACCGATGATCATATTGGTCCTTTCCAGTTGGGCGTCCGCCATTTGCGAAGCCAGAGTCCTTTTATAAATCAGTTCATATAATTGTTGCTCGTTCCGGTCGCCTTCTATGGCCGTTTTGTTCATATAGGTAGGCCGGATAGCTTCGTGGGCTTCTTGTGCTCCTTTGGTCTTGGTCGCGAAATTCCGTGGTTTGGAATATTTTTCTCCCAATGTTTCGCAAATGACAGCTTTGGCTGTCCGGATGGCCAGATCGGAGAGATTGACCGAGTCGGTACGCATATAGGTAATAAGCCCGTGTTCATAAAGCTTTTGTGCTACCGACATGGTCTGGGATACCGAAAAACCCAGTTTTCTGGAAGCTTCCTGTTGTAATGTGGAAGTGGTGAACGGGGGAGCAGGCTTGCGGGTCGTCGGCTTGGTCTCTACACTATCCACATGGAAAATAGCTGTTTTACAGGCTTCCAGATAAGTAAGTGTCGTTTCTTTATCGGTAAAACGGGTCTGTACTTCGGCTTTTAATTGAGCATGTTGCTGGGTTTCGAAAGTTCCGCAAACCCGGTAATATTGTTGTTCTTTGAAAGCATTGATTTCGCGTTCGCGTTCAACGATCAGTTTTACGGCAACGGATTGCACCCGGCCGGCAGAAAGTGAAGGCTTTACCTTTTTCCATAACACCGGCGACATTTCGAATCCGACCAAACGGTCCAATACCCGCCGGGCCTGTTGGGCATCCACCAGATTTTTGTCAATGTTTCTTGGGTTTTGAATCGCATGGAGAATCGCATCTTTGGTAATCTCATGAAATACTATTCGCTTGGTGTTCTCCGGTTTTAATTTCAACACCTCGAATAAATGCCATGCAATGGCTTCTCCTTCACGGTCCTCATCGGAAGCCAGCCATACGGTCTTCGCTTCCTTGGCCAGTGTTTTCAGCTCTTTGACGATTGTTTTCTTGTCGGAAGATATTTCATATTTAGGCTGAAAATTATGTTCGATGTCTACTCCTAAATCTTTTTTTTCCAAATCGCGGATGTGTCCGAAACTCGACTTCACGGTATAACCATTCCCTAAAAATTTCTCAATGGTCTTGGCTTTTGCCGGAGACTCCACTATCACTAAATTCTCAATCATATACTTTCAAAATAGCAGGTACATTACATACCGAAATTAACCTTTGGAAATCGGCTACAAACCTACGAAAAAAAATTAAAATCACAGCATCTTTCATTTTATCGTAATAGAATATATTTAGGCGTGTTATTAACGGCTGCCGGAACAGCCGATAGGGACGAAGTCCAAAAAATATTTTGATATTTAGTTAGTTAAATTATTTTATTAACCATATTTTTGTCACAAAAAAAATTAAATGAGTATAAAATTGTTTTTGATTTGTGTGTGGAGCGTGGGAGTTTTCTCTGTTCGGGCAGCCGTTCCGGTGGAGGGTATTATTTATTTCAAGGAGGGAAAAAGTGTCGGATTTTCGGGTGATCATCGTGTGTGTATTCCCAAAAAAGGCAAAGATGTTAAAGCATTCCGGGGCATTTTCACCAGGGACAAACAGAAAGAGGTTTATCCGGCGGAGGAAATCGATTCAATTGTCTGTTGGCATCCCCGGACACCGGAATTCCGGCGGAAATTCATACTGGCAGAGGGTATCGGTTGGTGTTGGCAGTATTTTGCTACGCCGCATATCGAGGCTTACGTTTACTCCGGACGGGGCTATGGTATCGCTTCTAACGGAGGAATCCAGGTTTGGCAACGGAGAGGGGTCTTCAGTCGTTCGCGGGTGATTTATTATCTGCGGAAATCGGGTGACACCCTCTATTATTCTCCTGGAAAAATGAAGCCGCGGACGGGAAACGCTTTTCGGGAACGGCTTTGCCGTTACGTGGCTGACGATGCGGAATTGTGCAGACGCATCCGTAGTTTGGATACGTGGCGTGATAAAACCGTGTTGATGTTACAGGAATATCATATCGGACATTAACCTTTAAACATACAATTATGAAAAATCTTTTTTTAGTAGTACTGGCCTTGTGTGTGTACATACCGCAGGCGAATGCGCAGAAAGTAAAAGACCAGGAGTTTCGCCGTGTGGTGGTGACCTTGACATCCGGTGAAAAAGTGGAAGGATATGTGAAGAGGGGCTGGCATGCCGAAGCCTCCGCTTTCAAAAAGAGCAATTATTCCTTCAAAATGACTGCGACACCGGATGATAAGGAAGTATTGAAATATACGGCGGATGAAGTCGTATGTATCGATTATACGGAAAAGACAGAGAATAATCCTGACGGTATCCGCTGGGAATCGCGTGAGTTGGCGTCACCTTCCATTGCCGATCGTTACCGTACGATACGCCGCCTTGTATGTCTGGAAAATACGGGAGAGCACGCTTCTGTGTACTGGTGGAAAGACTGGGATGTCACAACCAATCAGCAGGGAATGAAACGACGCTTAGTTACCTATCATGGAATTCGTTTCCACGATGAAGGCAAGGAGGGAGAAATTGTCTATATTCCAATGTTGGTGAATAGTGTCCTGCTGAAAGACAAGAAACCCGGTTTGAAGGAATTCAGTAAAAACTGGTTTAAGGGCAAAGAGGGTAAAGCACGTAAAAAAGAGGCCGATGCGGACGGTGACGGCACGTGGATGCTGGATATGTATGAGGCTTATTTGGCGCAGCAGGCCAAGTGAGGGATAGCTATCAATAGAATTTTTATAATCTTACACACTTTTTACTAATATAGTAGGTATATTTTGTTACTAATTCGTCTTCGGTGATCGGAATTGGCGACCCGGTCGCTTCTGTCGGTCGTCTACCTTTTTCTTTCACTGACCGGCGGAACTCCTCACTCCGTTCGTCAGACACCACCGGTCGGTCGTTCAGAAAAAGCAAGACGACACTCGACAGAGCTCCAATGGTCGCCAATCCCGATCACCGCCGCCTAACGTTATCACTGAATTGCAGACCAATCTTGATTTGAGAAATAGCATTCTTCCTGGAAATAATCCGGATGGTTTGGATTCCTATTGCCGTAAATTTCTGCTTGTACTTTCTTTGCCGGTTAGCTCTGCCGTGAGATGCAGGGTTTTATGCCGGAAGACCATTGGAGCGGGAACGAGGATCCGGTTAGGTTTTCCGAACGCCCGACCGGTGGTGTCTGACGAGCTTGTGAGGAGTTCCGCCGGTCAGTGAAGGAAAGCCTTAGCGGACCGGTCCGGGCGAACCGGTCTGACGGGATAAAACCCGGAATCGGAATAGAAAGAAAAAATTATACCTACCATTATTTTTGTTGCTGGAGGACTGCCAGAGAAAAAGCCTTACGACGGATGATGGCGTATGCCGTACAGACAGAGATGCCGGTAATCACCCAGGAAATAGGATAGACAGCCAGTAAGGTTTCATAACTTTTCGACAGGGGGACAACTGTGAAAATCCATACCAAGCGCAACAGGCAGGTGCCGAATATGGTCAGTACGGTTGGGGTCATGGAATAACCTATGCCTCGCAGGGCGGCACCACTGATTTCATAACTGCTTGCTATGAATTGGAAAAGTAACACATATTCCATGCGGATGGCGGCATACCGGATGATTTCGGGTTCAGTGGTAAAAAAACGGATGAAAAATTCTTTTTGCCATACAATCAGGAGATTTAATGCGGCACATCCCAAAAGTCCGGGCAACATGCTTTGCCGGAAGATTGTTTTGCAACGTTCAATTTGCCCGGCTCCGTAATTTTGACTGGTGAAAGCTACGGTTGCTTGGGCAAAAGCACTCACTACGAAGTAACAGTAATATTCGTAATTGAGGGCTGCTGAAGAGCCTGCTACGGCTGCCGAACCGAACGAGTTTATGGTGGCCAGTACAAAGACGTTGGAAATGGAAAATACCATTCCCTGTATGCCGGCAGGAACTCCGATTTGTAATATTTTCTTCAATTCCGCCTTGGATATGGACAATTGCTTCAGTTCCAAGCGGAATACGCCCTTTTCATGGGTCAGGAAAAAAACGATGATACCGGCATTGACGATGTTGGAAATCACGGTCGCGACGGCGACACCTGCCACACTCATTTCGAATTCGATGACCAAAAGGAGATTCAGTCCCACATTAATGGCTCCGGCCACCACCAAACTGTAAAACGGCCGTTTGGTATCGCCGAGGCTCCGGAGAATCGCCGCCCCGAAATTGTATATCATCATGAAAGGCATTCATCTTGCCGTCCGATATAATGGGCGATGACTACATTAGCGCCTATCGATATGCCGATAAAAAGATTGATAATCAAACTGATGACCAATCCATTGCTACCGACGGCCGCCAAAGCCTGACTGCTGGCAAATTGTCCGACAACAGCAACATCTACTGAATTGAACGATTGTTGCAGGATACCGCTGGCGATCAGAGGCAAGGCAAATAGCAGTAATTTGCGGAAGATTCCGCCGTGAAGCATATCTATACGGACAGTACTATTCGTTTTTTCTTGTCCCATAGCGGTGTCATTTTTCGATTTTTGCTATTCTGTTTTCTGGCAAAACATTATAAAGTTCGCCGGCATGACAGTACGGCAAGTCAAAGATTCAGTGTGCTTTGAAAAATGATTTAAAATAAATTATTTTTTCGTAGCGAAAAATTTCCGGTAAAAAAGGATTAACATCAACACACCGATCGTGATATATGAATCGGCCAGGTTGAATACCGGACGGAAGAAAAGAAAATCTTCACCGCCCCAAACGGGTACCCAACCGGGGATCGTACCTTCTATTAAAGGAAAATATAACATATCGACAACCCGTCCGTGCAGGAAAGAAGAGTAACCACCGCCTTCAGGGAATAGGCTGGCAATCTGATAGTGACTGTCGTTAAAGATCATACCGTAGAAAAGACTGTCAAAAATATTTCCGATAGCCCCGCAAAAAATCAAGGCAAAAGAAAACAGTACGCCTAAAGGGGCTTTTTCACGGATAAGTTTTAAGATATACCAACCGATACCGGCAACAGCCACAAGGCGGAATAAACTCAACACAGCCTTTCCGAATTTCCCATCTCCCAGTTCCATTCCGAAAGCCATCCCGTTATTTTCAATAAAAAGAATTTTGAACCAGTTTCCGAAGACACTGAATTCTTCCCCAATCATCATATGGGTTTTGATCCAGATTTTTACAGCTTGATCCAGAACAAGTAAGACTATAATGAAAATCACCAGTTTATTCCGCACACTCATAATGAAAACCAGGAGTTTAGAATTAAGAACTAAGAGTTTAAAATTGCAAATCCGAAACGGTAAATAAAAGAGAAAAAATAATCAGATTCTTTTCAAAGACTGACTGGAACAAAGCTGATTGGCATAACCGGAACACCCTGATTCATATTTATTGATCAGAACCGGAAGCCGTTTGCCAATCAGAGTGTTCGAAGGGCCCGCTGATCAGACCTGAAAATCCGCTGACCGGACTGGATCAGTTCTCTTTCCCTTCTTTGGCCTCGATGCTTAACGTGGCATGAGGAACAGCACGTAATCTTTCTTTCGAAATCAGCTTACCTGTTACCCGGCAAATACCATACGTTTTATTTTCGATCCGAATTAAGGCTGCTTCCAAATGGGCGATAAACTTAGCCTGTCTCTGAGCTAAACGGCCGGCCTCTTCTTTAGAAAGAACAGAGGCTCCTTCTTCCAGTACCTTGAATGTAGGACAAGTGTCCGCAATATCGTTCCCGTCACTTCCCGAGATGACACCTTTCAGCAAGTCATAATCTTTTCTTGCTTTATCGAGTTTCTCCAGAATTAATTCCTTAAATTCCTGCAACTCTTCATCCGAATATCTCGTCTTCTCTGCCATAGCTTATAAGTTTTTGTCTAAATTAATAAAAAACATTAACATTTGAAAATTTTACAGATGTTTCTTCATACGAAATACCGGCGGGATTGTTCGCCGGTTTCGGCATTCAGTTTATTCTTTCAATTTTGATAAAGGTGTGAATGTCGTCGATCTCGATATCCCTGGCTTTATCATCCTTCTCGTCCGTTAGTTCGATATGCTCGGCTAATACCTGACTGGCAATGTATTGCGAGAAATTTTCGACAGCCTCGTTTATCTCTTTGTGCCGGCCGATAGCTAACGTGATTTTATCCGTAACATCAAAATTACTTTCTTTCCGAAGATTCTGAATCCGGTTGATCAATTCCCGGGCAATTCCTTCTTCTTTCAATTCTTTGGTTACGTTGATATCTAAAGCTACCGTCAGGCGTCCTTCGTTGGCGACTAACCAACCCGGGATATCTTCCGACAATATTTCGACATCTTCCAGGCTCAAATCGATCGGTTCGGTACCGATATTCAGTTGATAGCGGCCATTTTTCTCGAACTCGAAAATATCACTTTGTTCCATTGCGGCGATCAAAGTGGAAATTTGCTTCATATATTTACCGTATTTCGGTCCCAAAGTCTTGAAATTCGGTTTGATTTTCTTGACTAAAACATCTGTCGTATCGGTGATGTATTCGATTTCCTTAACATTGACTTCCGAGAGGATAATATTTTTCACAGCGTCCAGTTGCCGGATCATATGATCGTTCAGAATCGGTATGATGAGTTTGCTTAGCGGTTGGCGCACGCGAAGTTGAACTTTTCTCCTCAAGCCCAGTACCATAGAAGAGATTTGTTGGGCAAGTTCCATCCTCTCTTCGAGTTCATTATCGATCAATTTTTCGTCGGCTTTCGGGAAATCGGCTAAATGTACGCTTCCGCTGTGCCGTCCGGTCACTTTATTCAGGTCACCGAATAGTTTTTCCATATAGAACGGAGCGATCGGAGCCGAAAGAATAGCGATCGTTTCCAGACAAGTATATAACGTCTGATAAGCGGAAATCTTATCCTGGGAGTATTCACCTCCCCAATATCTTTTCCGGGATAAACGTACATACCAGTTGGACAGATTTTCGATAACGAAATCCTGAATAGCCCGGCCTGCCCTGGTCGGTTCGTATTTTTCGTAAGCTTCGGTCACTTCCTTGATCAGAGAATTCAGTAAAGACAGAATCCAACGATCGATCTCGGGACGTTCTTCAATAGCGACTTCTGCCTCTGCATAGCGGAAATGGTCTACATTGGCATACAAAGCGAAGAAACCGTAGGTATTGTAGAGGGTTCCGAAAAATTTACGTTTCACCTCGTCGATACCTGCCATGTCGAACTTCAGGTTATCCCAGGGCTGCGAGTTAGTAATCATATACCAACGCAATGGGTCCGATCCATAAGTGGCTATCGTAGAAAAAGGATCTACTGCATTCCCGAGCCGTTTGGACATTTTATTGCCCTTGGCATCTAATACCAGCCCGTTGGAAATGATGTTCTTGAAGGCAACCGAGTCGAAAGCCATTGTCGCGATGGCATGCAGGGTGAAAAACCAGCCCCGGGTCTGATCGACACCTTCGGCGATAAAGTCTGCCGGAAAGCGCAGTTTCTGATCGATATCTTCGCGATGTTCGAATGGATAATGAAGCTGAGCATAGGGCATAGCGCCTGAGTCGAACCACACGTCGATCAGATCTTTTTCCCGGTACATTTTTTGTCCGCTGTCTGACACCAAAATGATGTCGTCGACATAAGGACGATGCAAATCTATTTTATCGTAATTCTCTTTAGAATAATCACCGGCAATAAATCCCTGATAAGGATTTTCCTGCATAAAGCCGGCCTGGATCGATTTTTCGATCTCTTCGACTAGTTCTGCTACCGAACCGATACATTTTTTTTCTGTGCCGTCTTCACTTATCCAGATGGGGAGCGGAGTGCCCCAGTAACGTGAACGCGAAAGGTTCCAGTCAACCAGATTTTCCAGCCACTTCCCAAACCGTCCTTCGCCCGTACTGGCCGGTTTCCAGTTGATAGTCTTGTTGAGCTCGATCATCCGTTCACGTACAGCGGTAGTTTTGATAAACCACGAATCCAAAGGATAGTACAATACCGGTTTATCGGTACGCCAGCAATGCGGATAATTGTGTTCGTGTTTCTCGACCTTGAATGCTTTATTTTCTTTTTTCAGCATGACGGACAGGTCGATGTCGAGGGTGGCATCTTCTTCAGTCAGTTGAGGGTCATAAGCGTTTTTGACAAACCGGCCGGCATATTCACTGTAAAGTTCGGTATTGACATGGCTCTTTACAAATTCGGGATCGATTTCTTCCAAAACGAAAAGACGTCCGCGTTTATCGACCATCGGTTGTTTATTACCGTCTTTGTCGACCAATAACATCGGAGCGATTCCGGCTTGTTTGGCAACCCGGTCGTCGTCGGCACCGAAAGTCGGAGCGATATGTACGATGCCGGTTCCGTCTTCTGTACTCACATAATCCCCGAGGATTACCCGGAACGCATCTCCTTCGGGACGCATCCAGGGCATCAGCTGTTCATAACGGATACCTTCGAGTTCCGGACCTTTGAATTCCCCGACTTTCCGATAGGGAATCAATTTGTCTCCTGCCTGATAATCTTCCAGGGCCAAACTTTCGGCTTTGGGATTGAAATAGGCACTGAACCGGTCTTTGGCCAAAATGACGGTCACCGGAAGATAGGTATAAGGATTATAAGTCTTTACGACATAATAAGTGATATTGGGTCCTACAGCCAGGGCGGTATTGGAAGGCAAAGTCCAGGGTGTAGTTGTCCACGCCAGAATATATACCGGTTCGCTGTCAGCAAACAGCTTTTCGGATTTTTCGTCCCGGATTACCTTGAATTGGGCGACACAAGTCGTATCCTTTACATCCCGGTAACATCCCGGTTGGTTCAGTTCGTGTGTACTCAGACCGGTACCCGCAGCCGGAGAATAAGGCTGTATGGTATAACCTTTATAAAGAAATCCTTTTTCATACAATTTCTTCAATAGATACCATAACGTTTCGATATATCGGTTGTCATAAGTGATATAGGGATTTTTCATGTCTACCCAATATCCCATTTGCTTTGTCAGATCTTCCCATTCTTTAGTGAATTTCATGACATCTGCACGACATTCTTTGTTATATTCCACGACGCTGATCGTTTTACCGATAGCCTCTTTGGTGATTCCTAATTTTTTTTCTACACCGAGTTCTACAGGGAGACCATGCGTATCCCAGCCTGCTTTACGTTCTACTAAAAATCCTTGCAGAGTTTTATAACGGCAAATGACATCCTTAATGGTTCTGGCCATCACATGATGGATTCCGGGCATGCCGTTCGCTGAAGGAGGACCTTCATAGAAAACGAATGAAGGGTGACCTTCCCGTGTCTTCAAACTCATTTCGAAAGTCTTGTTTTCTTCCCAGGTTTTTAATATCTCTTTGTTTACCTCAGAAAGATCCAGGCCTTTGTATTCAGGAAATTTCTCGTTCATTATAGGTGATTTTTATATTTGCAATAGTAAATGACACACCTTGTTGTGCACTTTTATAAAAACAAAGTGCAAATATATCATTTTTGAATGGAAATTGATACAGTTCTCTTTTATAATCAGATAAAATTATTGTGCATTTGTCTCAGGCTTAGTCCAGTCGGGATGAAATTCGAAAATGAGGGTCGGGGGTTCCTGTTGGGCTCCCCGGCTTTCAAACTTACCGACGAATTTGAATTTTTCCGGATAATGTGTCGAGATCAGCGGATACAACGTATAGTAGGCATGCCGAAACCAATGGTCGATGATGACATGGGTGGCTTTTTGACCGATCAGCTGTTGCAGGATATCTTCCGGTTTTCCGTATTGGGAAAAACTACCGCATTTTTTCCCTCCCGAGTACATAAAGAATATTTCCGGTTTCCGGCAAATCACCCGTGCGCTATCGGGAAGATTTTTCCCGCACCATTGCATGGCAGCCGTAAATTCTGCAAAAGCATTTCCGGCAATTTCAGGACTCCAGGTTTTGTATTTCGCCAGCTGCTTTTTTTCGACCAAAGCCTGGGAATAGGCAGGAAACATGAAAATCAGGGCAAAGATAATCATGCAGGCAGCCGGTAAGAATACCGGAATATTTTTTCTCCGGCGTTTACCCGGATAAAGAATCACCGCATTTATACCGTAGAAAAACAGGAAGATGAAAAAAGGAATAGCGGCGATGAAATAGCGAAGACCGCCGTATTGTTCCGGCCACACGAGCAGGACTGCCATGGTTGCACCCAAATAGAGAAACAGGAGCAATCCGCCTTTGGGCAATTTGATGAGACCGAAAATGATCAGAAATGCGATCAGCATCCCCCGGAAAATTTCTCCCCCGGAAGATTTGGCATTCAGATTATAGGGGGTATTCAAAATGGCGTTGGGCAGCCATTTGTTCAGATAGGATCCGAAATTATCGGTAATCCGGTTTTTCCAGTCGTCCCAATTGGCCATCGTTTGTCCATTCGGTTTTTTCATAAAGTCACTGATGTAATCGTTGCTTGTTTTGCCGACGTTTTTGTTCCGTATGTCCCAGGCCGTTTTCGTACCCCAGAACGAACCGGCGAGTAATACGAACAATAATCCGTATCTCAGTAGCTGTTGGAAAGAAGTTTTCCGGGACGGGGATTCTTCCAGGGCTTTTCTATTTTTGTACAGGGCATAACACGGTTTGAGAAAGAGTATACCGCTATAAATGATAATTGCCAGAATGAGCGAAGTGCCCATAGTCCGGACAAAATAGATATAGTTGACCAGGAACAGAAGAAGAACGAGTAAGATCGTATCCCGTACCCCTTTTTTGGTAAAAAGTTGTTCCGGTTTTATGCTTAGCATCAGGAAGATTGCTGCCACGCTACAAAACAGGAAAAGCATTTCACTCATCATGATCGTGGCATACCGCAATATCTCTGCATGAATAGAACAAAATACACAAGTCAGGAAAGCAACGATGATACTTCCCGATATTTTTTTCAATAAAAAGAAAAGCAGCAAGATAGCGGCATAGAGCAAGATACCGTTTGCTATCTTTACGGCATTGATATTATCCGGAAAGAATTTCATCACTCCGGCGACAAAAACCGGATATCCCGGTGGGAAATGAGTATGTGGAGTTTCGGAAAAAGAAATGGTATTGGTAAATCCTTTGCCTTCTGCCAGCGCTTTTCCCAAAGCATAATAATGGATATTATCTCCGTTCATATCCAGTTTTACATCGTAAATCTTAGTGTAGGTACTCACAAAACAGATCGTAACGATGAGTAATAAGACATATAAAAAGGAACGGCTCTCTAGTAACGTCTGAATTGAATAATTTGTTTTTTTCTCCATCCTGTTAGTTTTTAAAACGATATTTTAACAGAGTCCAGATGGCTTCCAGGCCATCTTTCCAATTTATTTTTTTCCCTTCGGCGATGCTACGCGGGTAGTAATTGATCGGTATTTCGTGGATTTTGATTCCTTTCTTACAAACTTTTGCCGTTACTTCCGGACAAAATTCAAAGCCCTGGCATTTTAATGGAATGGATTTTAAAAATTGTGCATCGAAGAATTTATAACAGGTCGGTTCGTCTGTCAGATGTTGGCCGTATAAGAGATTCGTGACAAAAGTGACTAATCTCCCGCCTAAATAAAAACGCAGGTAAGAATGTTTGTTCGAAGGTTTCAGGAAACGGGAACCATAGACTACTTTGGCATTGTTTTCGATCACCCACTGTAATAAAGGATTATAATCTTCGGGGTCATATTCCAGGTCTGCATCCTGAATGATGATCCAATCTCCTGTCGCTAATGCTATGCCTGTTCTCAACGCTGCTCCTTTCCCCTGATTGAAAGGCTGGAGGTGATAATGTATATCCAGATCGGGGTGGGCCTGCATGAATTGCCGGCATTTTTCAGCTGTACTGTCTTTTGAACCGTCGTCGATAATGAGGATCTCTTTTTCTGTTTCTCCAATCAATCGGGTCTGGTGTATTTTTCCGAGAATTTGGGAAATCGAACGTTCCTCATTATAGGCAGGTATGATGATAGATAGTTTTTTCATTGGCAGGATCGTTTTAATTGTCGGCTACGACAAAACGGGCTGTTAAACGGCTGCGTTGTTCTACCAACACATTTTTATGGCTGGTCAGCTGTTGGATGATGTCTTCATTGTAATGGCGAATCGTCAGCAAGCGCACATTTTTGTTGTAGAGTACTTCGTATTCGTCATGGAGTTCATCGATGAAACTTTCAAAAATCGCTTCATTATAGTCGATGCAAAAAGAGAATGTGATTGCTGAATTTTGCATCAGGTTAAGGCGGAGTCTGTATTTGGCTAACGTAGCGAAAATACGGCTCAGTTTTTCTTCTGCTATAAAAGAAAAATCCCGGGGGGAAAGAGTCAGTAATAACTGATCTCCTTTATTGATATAAATCGGAGGTAATTTCAATTTCTCGTCCAATTCCCGGATCACCGAACCATGACTTTCCGGGTAAAGGAAAGATCTTACGAATAACGGAATCCCTTTATTTTGCAACGGTTTGATGGTTTTCGGATGAATTACTTTCGCTCCGCAGTTCGATAGTTCGATCGCTTCTTTATAGGATAGCTTACTGATAATTTCTGTATTTTCATATATTTTGGGATCGGCATTCATAATACCGGGCACGTCTTTCCAAATGGTAACATCTTCGGCATCCAGCAAATTGGCCAAAAGGGCTGCGGTATAGTCCGAACCTTCACGCCCCAGGGTGGTCGTTTGATTGGTCGTCGTTCCGGCAATGAATCCCTGCGTGATATACATAAATGTATCCTGAAAATTGAATGTCTTCCGGCACAACTGAGCCGATAATTCGATATCTACACAAGCATTCCGGTAGTTTTGGTCGGTAATCAGACATTTACGGATATCGGTAAACTTGGCTTTTCGCCCTTGTTTCTCGAGATAGGCGGCAATGATTGTTGTCGAGAGCAATTCACCGAAACAGATGATCCGGTCGTATTCATAATCGTAACAGAGGGAAGGATCACTTTTTAGGATAGTGTCCAATTCCTGATACAGGGCTTCTACCCGGGCATTTACTTCACTGTCGGCAGAACCGAAAAGATCCCGGATAATCTGCTGATGGAAATCTTGAATGCGCTGAAAAACCTCTGCAATATTACCGGTTTTCCCGAAATAAGAATTACACAAAACTTCCAGGGCATCGGTCATTTTTCCCATCGCCGATACGACAATGATTAAATTTTCCCGCTGGGTATTGATGATTTTAAATAAATTTTTTACACCTTCGGCATCTTTAACGGAAGCGCCACCAAACTTATATACGTTCATTGCGTTTAAATTTAAACACGATAATTAATTCATGGCGCTAATTTAGATATTAAAATTGAATAATAATGTGGAATCAATTCGGATTGAATGAAAACTTATTTGATTTTCAAAAAATCTGTGATTCTGAGGGAATACTAATTTCATGAAAACGTTTGTGTATTACGATTTATCATTTTATATTTGCATCTAATAACAAATAGAATCAGAATCAATGAATAAAGTTACAACCTTAAATCAGTTTATTATCGAACAGCAGGCAGGAGTACCTCAGGCAACAGGGGGTTTTTCTTGTTTGTTACATCACGTAGGTATTGCAGCCAAAAAAGTCAACCGGGAGGTGAATAAGGCTGGTTTAGTGGATATTCTGGGGCGTGCCGGCTCCGAGAATGTACAAGGTGAAGACCAGCAAAAACTGGACATTTATGCCAATGAGACTTTTTTGTCGGAACTGAAAGCCAGTGGTGAATGTTGCGGTGTTGCTTCAGAAGAAAATCAGGATATCATTGTTTTTGACGATGGATTGAGCCGTGATGCGAAATATATCTTTTGTATGGATCCGCTGGATGGCTCTTCGAATATCGACGTGAATGTCTCTATCGGTACTATTTTTTCTGTTTACCGCCGCAAATCTCCGCTGGGCGAAGTTGCGAATATCGATGACTTTTTACAGCAAGGTTGTGACCAGGTTGCTGCCGGTTACGTTATTTATGGCTCTTCTACGATGTTGGTATATACGGCCGGCAACGGAGTGAACGGTTTTACGCTGGACCCTTCTATCGGGGAGTTCTGTCTTTCACATCCGAATATTAAAACACCGGAAAATGGTTTTATTTATTCTATAAACGAAGGAAATTATGAGAAATTTCCGGTGGGAGTGAAAAAATATATAAAGTATTGCCAGGAAACCGATAAGAAAACCAAGCGTCCTTATACTTCGCGTTATATCGGTTCTCTGGTGGCCGATTTCCACCGGAATTTATTGAAGGGAGGTATTTTTATTTATCCCGAAACCAATAGCCATCCGACAGGAAAACTGCGTCTGTTGTACGAATGTAATCCGATTGCGTTTATTGCCGAGCAAGCCGGAGGATTGGCTACGGATGGCGGAAACCGGATATTGGACATGACCCCTGAAAATATCCACCAACGGATACCTTTTTATACCGGCTCAAAAAATATGGTCACTAAAGTAGGGGAATTTTTGAAGTTTTTCAATAATATATAATTGATAAAATTGAATAGTGAATTTTATAGTAAAATTCGGAAGATATGATTAATAAACAATTGCTAAATCCTTCCAGCATTGTGGTGGTTGGAGGATCGGACGATATTCAGAAACCGGGTGGTAAGGTATTGAAGAATTTGATCGATGGACATTTTAAAGGGAGTTTATATGTGGTGAATCCGAAAATGGATGAAGTACAAGGTATCAAATCCTACCGGGACGTGAAAGATTTGCCGGAAGTGGATTGCGCTATCCTGGCCATCGCTGCCAAATTCTGTCCGTCGACGGTAGAGATGCTGGCGAAACAAAAAAATACCCGGGCATTTATCATTCTGTCTGCCGGATTTAGTGAAGAGAATGCAGAAGGGAAAGCATTGGAAAAACAAATTGTAGAAACGATCGATTCTGTCGGGGGAGCTTTGATCGGCCCGAATTGTATCGGCGTATTGACAACGAACTACAATGGGGTATTCACGACCCCTATACCGAAATTGGATCCGAAAGGAGTAGATTTCGTATCGGGCTCGGGAGCAACGGCACTTTTCATTATGGATGCCGGTATGCAGAAAGGTGTAAAATTTTCGAGTGTATTTTCAGTCGGTAATTCTGCCCAGTTAGGCGTGGAAGAGGTCCTGGAATATTGGGACGAATCTTTCGATCCCGAGACAAGTTCACGGATTAAATTGATGTATGTAGAGAGTATCGATAAACCGGAAAAATTATTGAAGCATGCTTCCTCACTGATCCGGAAAGGTTGTCGTATCGCTGCGATCAAATCAGGCGGTTCCGCTGCCGGAAGCCGTGCCGCTTCGTCGCATACCGGAGCTTTGGCCAGCTCGGATGTTGCCGTGGAAGCTTTATTCCGGAAAGCCGGTATCGTACGGTGTAACGGGCGGGATGAACTGGCCACGGTGGCAGCTATTTTTAACTATCCCGAATTGAGGGGAAAGAATATGGCTATCGTAACCCATGCCGGAGGACCGGCCGTAATGCTGACAGATGCCTTGTCGGATGGAGGAATGGAAATTCCTCATTTGGAAGGGCCGAAGGCTGAAGCATTGCTGGCACAGTTGTTTAACGGATCTTCTGTAGGTAATCCCATTGACTTTTTAGCGACGGGAACAGCTGAACAATTGGGAATTATCCTGGATGCCTGTAATCGCGATTTCGATAATATCGACGGTATTGCAGTGATCTTCGGTAGTCCCGGGCTTTTCCCCGTTTTCGATGTATATGAAGTATTGCGTGAAAAAATAGCTACTTCCCCGAAACCGATTTATCCCATATTCCCCTCTTCGATGGTGGTGAAAGAGGAAATCGACGAGTTTGTACGGAAAGGTGGCGTTTACTTCCCTTATGAAGTGAATTTTGGTAATGCTTTGTGTAAAATATACCGTACCCCTGCTCCGCAACCTGCCGAGCCCGCATTGCCGGAAGTAGACCGGAAACGGATCCGGGCAGTCGTCGATCAGGCTGAAAACGGCTATCTGTCACCTGAACAGATCCATGAATTGCTGGATGCTGCCGGTATTGCCCGGGCGAAAGAAGGTGTGGCCGATAAAGAGGAAGAAATTGTCGGTCTGGCCCGTCAGATCGGTTTCCCGTTAGTGATGAAAGTAGTAGGACCTGTCCATAAATCCGATGTCGGTGGGGTAACCCTCAACGTAAGGGACGAAGCGACGGTACGCAGCGAATTCCGTCGGATGATGCAGATCAAAGATACGCATGCCGTCATGCTGGCTCAGCAGTTGTCCGGGACCGAAGTGTTTATCGGGGCTAAACGGGAAGATAAATTCGGACATATGGTGTTGTGCGGATTAGGAGGTATCTTTATCGAGGTTTTGAAAGATGTGAAAGCAGGCTTGGCTCCGATTGCCCAACCGGAAGCTTTGGATATGATCCGTAGCTTGAAATCGTATAAAATCATTCAGGGAGTACGGGGACAAGAACCGGTGAACGAACAAAAATTCGCCGAAGCCGTGTCGAGGGTGTCCATGTTAGTGAAAGTGGCTCCTGAAATTTTTGAGATGGACCTGAATCCATTACTCGGTAATAAAGAAAATGTGGTGGCGGTGGATGCCCGTATCCGGATTGAAAAATGAAAAAACAAGACTTTATTTTTATACTGGGGGTAGCGGTTTTGCTGCTACCCTTTTTTATCTGCCGGCCTGTTTACGAATGGTATCATGCTTTTAATGCGGCTCATGGCATGATCATGAGTTTCCTGAAATTTGCCGTCTTGTCGACTTTGGGAGAGATGATCGGCTTGCGGATTAGTGCCGGCGTGTATTGCCGGAAAGGATTCGGGGTTTTGCCCCGGATGTTTGTATGGGGGATATTGGGGATGGGCATTAATATGGCGATGGTTATTTTTTCGAATGGTACTCCGGCATTTTTGCAATACCTTGGCATGCAGGAGGCTCCGGCGGTTTTTCATGCACCGGGATTGTGCTGGGCTAAAGTAGGGGTGGCTTTTGCCGTGTCGGTGAGTATGAATACCATTTTCGCTCCGGTATTTATGACGCTGCATAAAATTACGGATACCCATATTCTGATGCACGGCGGTACACTCCGTGGTTTCTTCACACCACTGGATATGGGAGGGATCATGAGCAGTTTGAATTGGAAGGTGTTGTGGGGATTTGTCTTTAAGAAAACCATCCCTTTCTTCTGGTTCCCGGCTCATACCATCACTTTTCTGTTGCCCGGCAATATGCGGGTATTGTGTGCTGCCTTGTTGGGAGTGGTATTGGGAATCCTTTTAGCGGTAGCAGCCCGCAAAGGGGACACTTCCGCACCGGATAAGGGAAGGGTTGAAAGAAAGATATAAATAAAATGCGGTTTTCTGAATTGATTTATTCAGTCGGAAAACAACAATTTAAAGTTCTTTAATTTCTTTGACGGGAAGGCCGGTCAGCTCACTGATATCTTCTGCGGCAAAACCTTTTGCTTTCATATTACGGGCGATTTCCAGCTGTTTCTTTTTTTCGCCTTCTTTCCGGCCTTTTTCCATCCCCTCCTCTATTCCCTTTTCTTTGGCGAAAGCGATTGTCACTAACTGGTCGCGATAGACCTTGATACTTTCGTCGTACTTTTCGCGTTCTTCTTTTGTCAGTGATGCGATGTCGATGATTTTTTCCAGTTTTTCGAATACCGCTTTGCGGGCCTTAAACGGTAATCGGTTTAGTGTTTCCATATTCTTTAATACATAAATCCAGCGTTCAAAATCAGTTATACATTCTTCTTCTTCCTTCGTAAAAGCCGGAAGTTCGATGAAAATAAAGCGTAGCTTATCCGAAAATACCTCGTGTGTATCACGGTCGGAGAGTACGATGTCCGTATGCAGTTTGCCCGGAGAATCATCCAGACGGAAATTCATGAAGAACACACCGATCCTGAATATGCCGTTCACCTACCAACAGATCGTTCAGAAAGTCGATCAGCAGGTCCTTTGTCATTTCCTGTCCGAAAATGATTTTGAATCCGACATCTGTAAAAGGATTGATAAACTTCGCCATGATAGCCCCTGAAAGAATCGTTAACGGAACAAAATCTCGCATAGACCATGCTACAGTCAATGGCTCCCCGGTGGCTGGAAATACAGATCTCCTGTAAGAATATGGTCGCAGTCTGTCTGAAAAATTGGAAAATATCGTAAAAGTATCTTCTTAAAATAAAAAAATCAATATCTTTGCATCCGATTTTGGTGTCACGATTCTGCTGCTACGGAAAAGTGATGAAAAGGGAATCAGGTGAGAATCCTGGACAGACCCGCTGCTGTAAGCTCTGCTAAAATCTTCAACAATACTTTAGCCACTGTTCTGGAAAGAATGGGAAGGGCGTTTGAAGATTGGAGTAAGTCAGAAGACCTGCCGAAATGATGTATGATTGATAAACCTTCGGGGATTAAGGTTGCTCGATTCGGACTTGATTTTTTTTACAAAGGGTGTGCTTTACGGCAGGGATTATGCCGGAAAACAATTTCCAGTCAGGATTCTGCAATATGATTTCTTTTCAGGTGAATTTAGAATTATGCAAAATGTTTCCGGTAAACGGAGAAGCGCCGGTGGCACATGAATGGGGTGAATTTATGCAAGTTTTTTGAGAGGAAACTTTCACTTTGTTGGGAGTGGCTTTGCCGCTGTTACAACGAATAAACTTGTATGTAATTAACAAATAATAATTTATATCGGTGTAAAACAAATTCAAGATGAAAAGGAAATTTATTTTAACTTCTCTTGCCCTTACGTTCTGTATGGGCATGTATGCAGAGCAACCTGTAACTGTAGAAACCGATTCCATGCGTCGGATAGATTTGGAGGAGGTGATGATCCATGCGACTAAAACCGGAGCTTTATTGAAAGATCTTCCGAACCGGGTAGAGGTGGTGACCAAGCGGCAGATCGAAGCTTCGGGGATCAATAATCTGACGGACCTGTTGAAAAATTTTGTTAATGTGGATGTGATTGAATATCCGGGATATAATTCTTATTTCAGTATCCGGGGATTCAAACCGACAGAAGGAAAATACACGACAGTCCTGATCGATGGAGTACCGGCCGGTACTACCAATATGGCGACACTTTCTTTAGGCGATGTAGAGCAGGTGGAAGTTCTGAAAGGCCCTTTCTCCGCCATGTATGGTTCGGATGCGATGGGTGGAGTGGTGAACATCGTCACCAAACGGAATAAGGATAAACTCACCGGAGGAATCAAAGTTGCAGCCGGAAGTTATCAAACTTCCAAAGGGGCTTTTCATGTCGGTGGACGGATCTACCGGGGGCTTTCTTTCGATGCCTCTTTCGATTATACTGCTCAGGCACGAAACTATAAGATCGGAGACCATAATCTCTTGCATATGTCGGCAACGGATAAAGCTATCCTCGGTAAAGATACTTATGGTATTAAAATGAATGGCTCTCGGCATAGCGGTATCGCCGGGAAAGGCCGTATCGGTTATGATTTCGGGGAAAACTGGTCTTTGAATTTTACCGAGATTTTTTTTGTGGGTAAGGATCTGCCGACGGGAGGAAATGTCTGGGGGACTAACGGATTGAAAAAGAAAGATGTCACCCGGTATACCGAAAAATTGGAACTCAACGGAAAAGTGAATAATCATAATTTGTTTTTCGCTCCTCATTACTCTACAGCTAAGACCGATACTTATACGGCAGACACCGATACGGCTTATGTGTATTCGGGTAACGAACTGAATACTTATGGATTTACAGCACACGATAATCTGATTTTAGGCAAACAAAGAATTGCTTTCGGATTCGATAACAATAATGAAGTCAGTGAGATAACCAGTTTTAAAGCGCGTGGTGAGATTAAAGCACCTTATCAGCCCCGTTTCCGGAATACGGCTTGGGGGATATTCCTGCAGAGTAACTTGAAATTATTTAAAGAAAAATTGGACTTGTCGGTCGGATTGCGCTATGATTATATCGATTTTAAACTTCGGAAAACACCTGGTTTGGAGAATGAAGAGAAATCGGAAAGTTACAACACTTTCAATCCCAATATCGGTGCAAAATACAATATATACGGCGGTATGGCCGTCCATGCCAGTTTCGGTACAGCTTTCAGCATGACCGATGCTTATCAGAAAGCCGGAGAATTTTTGTACAGCGGTACGCTTACCGTAGGAAATCCTGATCTGGATCCTGAAAAATCCCGTACGTTGGATGCCGGTTTGACATTCAGCCGGCCGGAACTGGGGGTAAATTTTGATTTTACTTATTTTTATACGTGGAATGATGATCTGATTGTGGAAGAGGCATGGACCGATGAAGAAAGCGGACAAAAGTACAAAACGTTCAAGAATGCCGATAAAGCAAAAAAAAGTGGAATGGAAATTATGGCTTCTTATGACTTCGGCCGTCTGTTCGATAGTGACTTTGCTTTGAAGCTTTATGGAAATCTGACCTGGATGTTTACCTATCAGGATCAGACTAAAGGAGTATGGAACAAAACATTATCCGTTCGGAAACAGAATGCCAATTTCGGACTCGATTTCTTGCATCAGAAAGGATTCAGTGCGCGGCTGAACGGACGTTTTGCCGGACATCGCATCGAGAAAAACTTTATCGGTGATAAATATCGTCCGACATTGAACGATTTGTTAAGTGAAAGCCAACCCGGGTATTTAACTGATAAACTGATTAAGCATCCGCAATTTATGGTGTTCGATTTTTCGGCCTCTTGTCCGCTTATAAAGAATGTGTCGGTCGGTTTGAATATTAACAACTTATTCGATGAAAATTATACCGAAAAGGATGGTTATAATATGCCTGGGCGGAATTTTCAGGTAAGAGCTGCTATGACTTTTTGATCTGAAGACATGTATTTGTTGCTGATGGCGGATATATAATGGGGTATGAAAGGGATTAAGTATTATTTTGTTATTTTGTCACTTTGTTTTGGGCTATCTTTGACAGCCCAAAACAAAGTCAGTTTTCTTATCGATGACGGTTTTTGGGTCGGCGTAAACCGGAGCATGCATTTACTGGCGAAAATGCATCCGGAGGTAGCGGAGAAATGTCAGTTCAAGGTATTTATCTATTCCAACTATCACGAAAGTGATATGGATTTTTTTGAAAATTCCGATCTGATATTCGTCGCTTTGCATAATAATGGGTTGGTTTTTAAAGCTAAACCTCAGCTGTTGTCTGCTTTGAAACGCGGAGCGAAGGTTTATGCGCTTAATTTATCCCATGAATACGATGCCGAATTGCAGGAATGGGGGATCTGTTTCGATCCCTGGACATTGGCCGCTTTTAAAAGCGGAGGAGAAAACAATATCATGAATATCGTTCTGAAAAAACTGAATAAAGATTTACATTTCGATTGTGAATATCAGGATATTGAAGAAACTCCCCTTTCCGGAATATATAACTATAGAAATAAAAAATTACATACCTATATCGGTTCTTATTTAGCCGAGAGAACCGATATCGACACCCAGGCTCCCTGGATCGGATTGATTATTGGGAGAAGCGATCTGACCAAATCGCAGTATTTGTATATCGATGTATTTATCCGGAATATCGAAGAGAAAGGTTTTAATGTATTACCCGTGTTCACCTCTCAAAAACCGGGACATCACGAAGAACAGGTGATCGAACGGTTTTTTATTTCCTGTGATAGTCTTCCCCGCGTGAGTGCCGTCTTGAATCTGGGATGTTGGTATAATACAAGGCCTGAGCAGGAAAGGGTGGTGCTGGAAAAATTAGGAGTGCCGGTGATCAATGGGATTATACTGAGTACGAATCAAAAAGATTGGGAAAAATCTTTAGTCGGAATAGATATTTACAATCGGTCGAATTTGGTGGCTATACCCGAATTAGCCGGTTATATCGAACCTTCTGTTGCTGTCGTATTCGACGATTTCGATCATAATATCCGGATTAAGAATATGATCGGTTATCAGATGGAAACGCTGCTCGGGCGTATAAAGAATATCCGTAACCTGCAGACAAAGCCTAATCATGAAAAGAAAGTGGCCCTGATTTACTACAGCTATCCTCCCGGAAAAGAAAACATAGGGGCCAGCTACCTGAATGTACTTCCCCGAAGTATTTTATCTATCCTACAGAGAATGCGGCAGGAGGGGTATGATACCGGCGGGCAGCCGATCGACAGTGCTGCTATTTTTAACCGGGTGATGGACTATGGAAGGAATATCGGTTCCTGGGCTCCTGCAGAGGTGGATAAATTGGTGCGTAAAGGAGATCCTGTATTGGTACCGATGGAAGTGTACAAAGAATGGTACGATAAGTTATCGTTGAAGATTAGGACGGAAATGGAGAACAAATGGGGAAAACCCGAAGAGTCTGAACTGATGGTTTGGAAAGATTCTTCCGGGAAATCTTATTTTGTGATCCCGGTGGTGAAATACGGAAATATCATACTGACACCTCAACCTCCCCGGGGATGGGAAGACAATGCGAAGAGTTTATATCACGATCCTCTGGTTCCTCCCCCTCATCAGTATCTGGCTTATTATCTTTTTTTGAAGTATGGCTTTCACGCGGATGCACTGGTGCATATCGGTACTCACGGCACGCATGAGTGGTTGCCCGGAAAAGAAGCCGGACTCGGTCCCGATGATTATCCCGAAGCGCTGATCATGGATGTACCTAATATTTATCCGTATATTGTGGATAATGTGGGTGAAGGCCTGCAGGCGAAAAGAAGGGGACAGGCCGTGATTATCGACCACATGACTCCTCCTTTCGATAAGGCTTCTTTAAATCCGGAATTGCGGGATTTGAAAAGTGGCATATCTAAATACTATGATCAAAAAAGCAAAAGCCCGATCTCGTCGATGGCGCAATTCAGGGATCTGGTTCTTCGGATAAAAACACTCGGACTGGATAAGGATTTGAAGCTGGATACCATAACGGATCAGAATCTGGAAGATATCGACGATTATCTGAAAGAGATAGAAGAAAATAAAACCCCTTTCGGCTTGCACACTTTCGGTGTATCCCCTGATGAGGCTTATACGAAAGCGACAACGGAAGCTATTGTATCAATGCAAAAGGATTTGATGGGAAAAGATTTGGAACTTTTCAGGGAGCAGGTACAAAAGAATATCGCAAAATCGGGGAAAGAAGAATTGGATGCTTTTATCCGGGCTTTGAATGGAAAGTATGTCCGGGCAGGAACAGGAAACGACCCGATCCGGAATCCGGGTGCTCTGCCTACAGGTAAAAACTTTTTTGCTTTCGATCCGAGACTGATTCCTTCCAGAATGACTTGTCGGTTGGGAGAGCAATTGGCAGAGGAGCTGATAGAACAGTATAAGGCCGAACACAACGGGGAGTGTCCTCCTAAAGTGACCATAAATTTGTGGGCGGTGGAGTGTATCCGGAATGAAGGTACGATGGAAGCCCAGGCTTTAAGCTTACTTGGTGTGAGACCTGTTTATAATGCTTCCAATCAGGTTGTCGGTCTGGAATTGATTCCGCAGCATGAGTTGAAACGTCCGAGAGTAGATGTCGTTTTTGCTCCATCGGGATTATACAGGGATATTTTTCCCGAATTGATGGCTCTGCTGGACAAGGCAGTCAGCCTGGCCAGAAGTGCCGATGAAAAAGATAATTTTGTCCGGGAACATATCCTTGAATCTGAAGATAAGTTGAAACAACTGGGGGTTCAGGAAGATTCGCTGGCCCGGCGCATCGCTTCGGTACGTTTGTTTACGACCCCTTCGGGTGCTTATGGTACCGGGGTTAGTGGGACGGTGCAGGCTTCGGGAACCTGGGAGGATGAAAAGGACGTGGCGGAAGTTTATTTTGACAAGATGAGTCATTTGTATGGCCAGGGATTTTGGGGAACGAAAGTAGAGGACGAATATACCTATTTACCGAAAGGTTTTTCGAAAACTGTATTTAAAAATGCTTTGTCGGGCACCAGGGTGGCTTTGCACAGCAGGACTTCGAATCTGTATGCTTTGCTGGATAATGACGATATGTTTCAGTACCTCGGTGCTACCGGTTTGGCCGTTCGGACGATCGACGGGAAATCACCGGTGGTCATGCTGACGAATCTGGTCGATCCTTCGGCTCCGGGACAAGAGACACTCGAGAAATTTCTGGGACGTGAACTGAAGACCCGTTATCTGAATCCCAAATGGGTGGATGCGATGGTGGACGAGGGATATGCCGGTGCCCGTTTTATCAATAAAATGGTTTTTAATCTTTGGGGCTGGGAGGCCACATTACCGGAATCGGTTAGCGATAACGACTGGAATCAAATCTATGATACTTATGTCATGGATAAATATCGACTGGATATAAAAGAACGGTTTAAGAAGAGCGGCAATTTATATGCCTATCAGTCGATACTTGCCCGTCTGCTCGAGACGGTCAGGAAAGGATATTGGAAAGCGGATAAAAAGAGGGTGGATCAGATGTTACTTCAGTTTAATGAAACCATACGGGAAGCCGGATTAGCCTGTAATCTGAATATTTGCAACAATGAAAAACTGATGCAGTTTATTTCTGACCGGATCAATGATATGCCTTCGCTGACCACAGAGGAAAAATCCCGCTATAAATCGGCCTTGGATGATCTGAGACACAAAGCTAAAACAGAGGATGCCGATTCGACTACTGACGGAGGTAATGACAAAATTTATGAACTTCAGATTCAAGACGATAAATGGTTATTTAAACAAAAACAAAAATAAAGCGCAGAGAAAATTTTTTTAACAAAAACAAACCGTCCCATTCCTTTGCCGTATATAGGTTAGATATCATATAGGTTTGACATTAAATTATGCGATCCATGAAAGAGGAAAATCAACCAGGGAATTATCAGCTGAAAGCTGATCTGGAAGGGAATTATTTGATAGATAAAGATCATAAGGCTACAAAACGATTAGGAATATTTTATGCACCTTCGGGAGGCAGCGTTCATAAAGTGGCCCGTCTGATCAAACAAAAACTGGTAGATCTGCAACCGGATCTCTTTGTTATTTCTGATGTCACTCCACTGCGATTACTGGATTATCACAATCTGATCCTGGTCTGTTCGACTTTAGGCCGGAATACCTGGGAAATGGAACAAAAAGATCCCTGGTCGTCATTTTTACCCAAAATGCTCCGGATTCGTTTGGAAGGTCGAAAGGTTGCTATCGTCGGGTTGGGGGATCATGTCAGTTATCCGAATAATTTTGTAGACGGAATGGGCATATTGGGCCAGACGATCGGGGAAATCGGCGGACAACTGATCGGAGAAACAGAGACCCGCGATTATATCTTTAACGATTCGCGTGCTTTACAGGAAGGTAAATTTATCGGTTTGCCGCTGGATGAGGATTATGAGGCTGATAAAACAGAAGATAGGGTAGATAATTGGTTGGAAAGGATCCGGCCTGAATTGAAAAAATAGGGGCGGCCTGCCAGGTAGAACAGAAGAAGGTGGCTGAAAAGTCATCCTGGAGAAATAAATGGAAGTATATCAAAAATGAAATTTGACTTAGTTTGTTGTTTTTGCCTTTACCTTTGCTATTTCAAATAAAAGTATTACCTTTGCAATTGATATGACCTCCCACGCTTCCCGTTGAACAGCGCACCCGGGGAGGTCTTCGAGTTTTTATATGGTAGTTTCAATAGAATTGACTGATAAAATTGATTATACAAAGAAGCCGTTGACTCTCGCCGAGCAAGTCGCACGGCTAAAACAACGGGGGCTTGTTTTTGATGATGAAAGCGAGGCAACTGCTTATCTTTTCAATATCAGCTACTATCGGCTTCGTGCATACACTTATCCGTTCCAAGAGAACGGCGAAGATTCCGAACACACCTTCACTCGCAAAGATATTCACTTCAAGGACATCATTGACCTTTATTGTTTCGACCGCAGACTGCGTTCACTTATTTTCAATACTATTGAGAAGATAGAAGTGGCAGTGCGCACAAAAATTGTACAGGTATATGCCGAAAGCACAGGCGATAGCCATTGGTTCAATGATGAAAGTTTATATCGTTTCGGCTATGATGATTTGATGGATCGTATTGATGCTGATGTAAATCGCAGCAATGAAGATTTCATCAAGCATTACAACTCCAAATACGACAATCCTTCGATGCCGCCGAGTTGGATGGCACTCGAAGTTGTGTCGTTTGCCACATTGAGCCGTTTGTTCCAATCCTTAAGGTTAGACAGTCGTAAAGAGTACATTACCGAACAATTCGGTTTGAAGAAAGTGGCAATCTTGGAAAATTGGCTACACTCCATTTCCAATCTCCGTAACTGTTGCGCTCACCACAGCCGAGTGTGGAATCGTCGTTTTATGGTCAGTGTAATCCTGCCATACAATACTCTTTATCCCTTTATGGATAGAACTACAATCGGACAAATACGCACAAACAAATTATTTGCCGTGCTGTCTTGTATCGCGTATATACTTGATATTATCAGTCCAGGTAGCGACTTCAAAAAGAATATCAAAGAGTTGCTCAAATCCGATTGCCGTTTGCTCGACCTCAAAGATATGGGATTCCCTAAGTATTGGCAATCTCTCCCCATTTGGCGGGAAAAATAGCAAACTTTGTGTTTATACAAAGTGATCAACAGATAGTTAACCTCAGTGTCCCGGTAATCCTTGATTCGTCAAGTTATCGGGTTTGTTATTTTAATTGTTAGAATATTTTATTCGACAATATTTTGAGTGGTAAAGAAGTTATGATACAGGAAGTGGATGAAGCGTATCTGAATTCATTACTGGAATAATACAGTTTCAGAATTCCAACACATTTTTGCTGCCATAGTCCACCTCTATACTGAATGATTCTTCGATCGGGCAAATGCCTGCGTAGACCATAGCGCAGGCGATGACTCCCCGGTGGGTGAAAATACAGGCATCGGTATGGCCGGAATGGCGGAGTTCATCCAGAAATTGAGCGACACGGCGGCACTGATTTTCATAGCTTTCCCCTCCTCCTGCCGGGAGATGAATCCAGTCCTTATACCAAAGTTCAAGACGGGGGTCGGTGAGATCGTCCCATTTCTTCATTTCCCACTCCCCGAAGTTAAGTTCTTTTAAACGGTCGTCGAGGATCGGTTCATGAAAGCCACAAAAGGCAGCTAGCTTCCGGCAGCGGGAGAGCGGGCTGCTATACACGATATCGAACTGTTCGTTGGAAATGTTTTCTTTGACCCGGCTGGCTTCGGTTTCGAAAGAAGGGGCGACACCGACATCGCTCCAGCCGTAACAAATTCCGGTTTCGACGGCTACACGGGTATGGCGGATCAGGGTTATCTTCATAGGGAATAAGTATAAACGATAGTGGCACCGATATAAAAAAACTGTTCGGCTAAAAGTACGCTGGCCCCGCAACAATCTCCGGTATATCCTCCGATTTTACGGTTGAAATACCAACGCAAGCCGGTAAGGATAAGGAGGGTGGGGATTAAAGCTAAGAAAGGAGTCGCCATCAGCCAAAGGGCGGCGAGGCAGGGCAGGGCTACCAGGACAAATTCGCAGAGACGGATTTTGCGGTAGAGTACTTTTACTTTGCTCTCTTCTTCCGTACGGGCATAGGGTAATGTATTGATCATAAAGGCGGTACAAAGTTTGGAAAGTACATCCGCTCCGATAATGACACCGGGAAGGGCCAGCGAATAAAACGAACTCAACAAAGATACATACAAGATGAAATACAGAATCAGGCCGATCGTACCGTAACTACCGATATGGGAGTCCTTCATGATTCGCAGGATGCCGGCTTTGTCATGTCCTCCGCCGAAACCGTCGAAAAAATCAGCCAGTCCGTCTTCATGTAAAGCTCCGGTCAGGAGCAGACGGGCAATGACCGCAATGACGCAAGCCGGCAACAAAGGCATGACCCAAGAGGCAAGATAAAGCGTCCCCCAGGTTGTCGCTCCGGTTAAAAAACCTACGATTGGCCAGTATAACAGGATTTCTGCATACTGCTTTTTATCTACCCGGACGATTCGCCATAACGGAAGCCGGGTAAATAATATGATTGCCGCAAACAGAGATTTCATACGGATATCTTAAAAATATTTCGTAACGGCTGCCTGTTTGAAACTGCTCATTTCGTTGATCATACGGATGGCGGATTCTATAATCGGATAAGCGCAAATGGCTCCCGTTCCTTCTCCCAAACGTAATCCCAAATTCAATAATGGCTTGGCGTGTAAAGCTTCTAGCACTGATTTATGTCCGGCTTCATCGCCCTGATGTCCGAATACACAATATTCCAATACCTCCGGATGCAGTTTACTGGCTGCCAGTATGCAGTTAGTCATGATAAAACCGTCGATGATGATCGTCATGCCTAACTCTGCAGCCTGTAGCATACCTCCTGCTGCCGCCACCATTTCAAAGCCTCCGAACCAACGCAGGATATCTTCTGCCGTACCGTTTCCCTGATAATTGTCTGTGGCCCGTTTCAGTACCTGATATTTATGTTCGATACCCTGGTTGTCCAGTCCGCTTCCGGCACCGACGCATTCTTTTAACGGAATTCCGGTGAAAAAATACATCCAGACCGATGAGGCCGAAGTATTGGCCATGCCCAATTCGCCGAAACTGATGATGTTGGTTCCTTCCTGATAAGCCAATTGTACCATTTCTGCCCCGATTTCGATGGCGCGTTCCATCTCTTCGGGCGTCATGGCAGGTCCGTAAAGGTAATTATCGGTACTCTTCCTGATTTTCCGGTGAATAAGTCCGGGCAGATCCCCGAAATCGGCATTCACTCCGCAATCTACCACTTTCAGTATGAAATGATGCTGGCGTGCAAACATATTGATTCCGCCGCCGCCTTTCAGGAAATTGTATATCTGTTGTGCCGTTACTTCCGGGGCAGAAAAGCTGACTCCTTCGACAACCACACCATGGTCGGCTGCAAACACAATATTTTGAGGAGTTCTCAAAACAGGAGAGAGGCTTTGTTGGATGGTACCGATCCGGACTGCCAATTCTTCCAACCGTCCTAACGAACCTTTCGGTTTTGTCAAATTATCGATTTTATCCTGAAGTGCCGGTACGATCTTTTTATCCGGCGTTTTGATATTGAAAGTTCTCATATCGTATCCTATTATTTTTTATCCTTATTACCTTTCACTTTTTTTACCTCCCTGCCTTTAGCTTTATAGCCTTTAGCCTTTTACCTTTACTCCTATTCCCGAGACCATCAGCACCACCTCGTCGGCTTTCTCTGCGATGTATTGGTTTACCCAGCCCTGCATATCGGTAAACCGGCGTTGGATGGTGTTTTCGGCAACTCCACCCATACCGATTTCATTGGTCACAAAGATAAAAGTCGCTTCCTGGGCTGTAAATCGGTCGAACTCTTCTTTTAGTTCTTGTAAAGCCAGGTCGACATTCGAATCCTGATCGAAAAAGAAATTAGTACCCCACAAGGTAACACAATCGATCACGATTACCCGTCCTTGCAAGTGATGTTTACTCAGGGCTTTTTCTTCCTCGATATTTGTCCATTGAGGTCCCCGGTCACGTTGATGCCGTTCGATACGTTTACGGTATTCTTCATCCCATACCCGCGAAGTAGCCATATAAACAGGACAGTCGGATAGTTCCAACGCTAAACGCTGTGCATAACCACTTTTACCGGAACGTTGCCCTCCGGTGACTAAAATAATTCTTCTTGTCATTCCTCAGAATTTGAATTCGTAAAGATATAAAACAAAGAAAATCAAAATTCATAAATTCTTATTTTTTTCGTAACTTGCACAAAAGTTGTTCATGATATTTATCTGATTGGAAATGAAATAAATATACGGAATTTATCCGGCGTGAACAACTTTTTTATGCGTTTATGCCAGATGTATAACGGGTTAATTTCGTATATTTGTAGCATGTACGAAAAAAATCCCGAAGAAGAAACGTTCAAGACTTTCTTCTTGAAATACCATGATGTGTTGGTTTTATATGCCGCAAGTATTCTGAAAAATGTTGATGCGGCAGAGGATGTCGTGTTGGGTTGTTTCGTACAGGCTTGGGAAAGCTCTCTTTATAAAAAACTTTCTGATGGGTTGGATAAATACATGTTTCATGTGGTCAAGAATGCTGCTTTAAACGAGCTGAGAGACTGTAAACGCAGGAAAACCCGCCATGAAAAAATGATGGAAGGAATGCCCGTGGCAGAAATCATGCATGAAGATGAGCAAACTGAAATAGATGTTTTGTACTTCGCGATAAACCAGCTTCCTCCGGAGCGTCGCCGTATTTTTATGATGGTGTATGCCGAAGGGAAAAAATATAAGGAGGTTGCCGAGCATTTGCAAATCAGTATTAATACTGTCCGAACCCAGTTGTCGCGTTCGTTGAAGTTTCTGCGGGAGAAACTGGAGGGACACATGTTTACCATATTATTGCTTTATTTCAGAAAATCGGAATAATCAGGGTGGTGTCGCAGGAATTGGCGATACAAATGGGATTGTTGTAATTTTTTTAGTTAAAAATGGGATTTCCTGTCACATGATTTGATGGGTGGTGGTGTTATTTGTATAAAACCAGGAGTATGGAAGACGAAATATTAAAAATTATGGCGGCTGAAATAGCGGGGGAGAACGTGACGAAAGAGGAGAGGGAGAAGATGAACAGGTGGTGGGAAGAGAAAAGAGGGAATGAGAGAACGTATAAGATGTTGATGGGTGAGTTGGGTGAGGTCGTGAGGTTGGTGAGACAGCAAGGAGGGTTGGATAGGGAGAAGGCCTACGAGAGGTTGGAGAGCGATATCCGGAAGAAAATGACGGTACGGAAGGGTAAGATACGGCGGATGAGGTGGTGGTCGTTTGGGGCGAGTGTGGCAGGGGTGTTGTTGATATTGGGTGTCGGGATAATGTTATGGATGAAGCCGGAAGAGAATGGAGTCTGGGAGGGCGAAAAAACGGTGGAACCGGGAATCGGGCAAGTGGTGTTGACGCTGGGAGATGGTGAAAGCATGCCGTTGAAGCGGGATACGAACAGGTTGATTTTTGGGGGTACGATGTTGCAGGTTAGGAATGAACGGGGAACATTGGTATACTCGAAAATCAAAAGCAAGGAGGCTTCGGAGAAGATTGTCTACAATACGTTGACGGTTCCTGTGCGTGAGAGGTTTCAGCTTGTTTTGGCGGATGGGACAAAGGTGTTCTTGAACTCCGGTTCGGAAATGCGTTATCCGGAGAGGTTCGGGAAAGCCAGAAGGGAAGTTTTCTTAAAAGGAGAGGCATGGTTTGAGGTGGCGAAAGATAGCGCCCGTGAGTTTTGGGTACATGCAGGAGCGATGGATGTGAAGGTGTTGGGGACTTCTTTTAACGTGAAGGCTTACGAGAGGTTGGAAACGGTGGCGACGACGCTCGTCGAGGGGAGTGTGGAGGTGGCATGTGCCGGCAAGAGTTTTCAGATTGTGCCGGGAGAGCAGTTTGTATATGACAAGAATAATCGGGTGATGGATGTGAGGATGGTGGATACAGAATCGTATGTTTCGTGGAAAGACGGGTATTACAAATTCCGGCAAACGACATTGGAAGAGATTATGGAGACGTTGTCTGTCTGGTATGGATTGAACGTGTTCTACGTGAATGAAAGTGCGAAACAGGTAGAGTTCACTGGAAAAGTGAAACGGTATGAGGATGCCCGTATGTTGCTGGATAAATTCGAGCAGACCGGAGATGTAGTATTTGATATAAAAGGGAATAATGTTTTTATAACAATAAAGCAAAAAAAGCCGTTCGCACGGGAGTGGAACAGCTTTTTAGTTAAAGCACGCGGCATGGTGTGGCAATCTTGACCGACGTGCAAGGTAAAATTCTAATGTACAAAAGTATGAAAAAAAAGTCAAATCAGACAAGAGCCGGAGGGCGAATTCTTGTCCCTAAGTGGATGATGAAGATGAAAGTCGTTTTTATTTTATTGGTTTGTAGCTTGGTGCAGGTGCAGGCAGCAGTGAGCGCTCGCCAATCGAAAGTTTCAGTAGAGCTGAAAAACGTGACATTGGAGAAGGTTTTTCAGGAATTGGAAAGGCAAACGGGTTATAGTTTTCTCTATAATCACAGGGAAGTGGTGACTTGGAAGAACGTGAGTATCAGTGCAGAGAATCAAGGATTAGAGGCGGTGCTCAAAGACTTGTTGCCTCGCTTGGGAATGTCGTTTTCTTTTGACGATAATTTGGTAATTATAAAGGCAACCTCGTACCAGGAACCCGAGAAGAAGTTTGTTCGGGTGAAAGGCTTCGTATATGATGCGGCCAAACAGCCTTTGCCGGGGGTAACGGTAAGGGTTGTCGGCACTACTATTGGTACGGCTACAAATGAGAAAGGTTGGTTCGCATGGGATTTGCCTTTGTTGAAAGGGACGTTGGAATTTTCATCTGTCGGTTTTAAGAAACGGCGGGTGGAATTTTCTGAAAAGACGGCGAGAGATACGTTGCATATTACCTTGACGGAAGATGTATCCGATTTGGACGAAGTGGTTGTCCGGGCTTACGGTACGCAGAATAAGCGGGAGATGGTGAGTGCAATCTCGACCGTGACGGCAGAAGAGATGAAGGAGTTGCCGGCGGCGAGTATCGCAGATATGTTGCAGGGAAGATTGGCGGGTGTGAATATCGTGCAGCAGTCGGGAGCGCCGGGTAGTGCTGCGGTGATTGCGGTGCGGGGGTTCAACTCTCTGTTGGTGGACGGTGCGAGTGACGGTCAGCCGTTGTGGGTGGTGGATGGAGTGCCGATGTACTCGTTTGTCTCACCGGTGACCGGAACGAATACGCTGGCTGACCTGGACCCGAGCATGATTGAATCGGTACAGGTGTTGAAAGATGCGGCGGCGGCATCCATTTACGGTAGCCGTGCGGGCAATGGGGTGATTCTTGTTACAACGAAGAAGGGAAAGGTCGGTGAGGCCAAGTTTTCGGCAAATGCTTCCTATTCGATATCGCAATTGATGGAATATCCCGAGCAGACGGGCGGACGCATGGAGAGATGGTTGGAACTTAAATTCCGGAGGAATATCAAGAATAATTATTACGATTGGGCGACAGGGAAGTATCACGTCCCTACTTCGTACGAGGATGTGTATAACAATGGAAACGGTATCTACGACCAGTTTTGGGGGAATGGTTACTGGGGTTCGCCGAGCCTGATACATTCATTGCAGGATAGTCTGGACCCTTATTACAACAATAGTACGAACTGGTGGAAGTATGCTTTTCGCAGGAGCAAGGTGGTCAATGCAAATGTGCAGGCTGTAGGAGGTACGGAGCGTTTCCGTTATATGGTGGGACTCGGATATTATGACGAGCAGGGAATCATGATTAACAGCGGATACAAACGGGCAAACCTGATATCGAACCTGACAGCACAATTCACACCGAAATTGCGGATGGATACGCGTGTGTATCTCTCTTATGTGGACCGGACAATGAATCGCTCCTCATCATCGGGCTCCTCCAAGCATACCCGCTACGAGGGGTTGTCTGTGAATCCGTCGCAGCAGCTTACCGTCTTGCCTGCCACGAAGGAACTGGAGGCAGAGTGGAAAAAGTCTGTCCTGGGAATCAAGGATCGCACGGACGATTATCGAGCAATGGTGACGGCTTTTCTTGAGTATGAGCTTCTCAAGGGATTGACCTTCTCGGCATCAGGGAATATCGACTACTCTCAGTCGAACCTGAACAAGTATACTCCCGGTGTGTTTGACGAGTATCATCACGAAAGCAAGTCGGAAGGAAACATCGGCCGGCAGGTGATGCTTTCTTCGGAGGAGTTGTTGCATTATAACACGAGCGTGAACGATGTGCATAATATTGATGTACTTTTGGGTATCAACACAAACAAGGAACAGGCATTTTCGATGTACGGTTATGGGTTGCGGGGAGTGAGCGATGATGTGTACTATTATAACCCGCAGAAGGTGCCGCCGGTGGTGAATCACGGAACACCGGAGTTCCCGGAATATGCAGCAACGCGCTATTACTCTTCGGATTTTACCGAGAAACGGATGGTGAGTTATTTCGGCCGTCTGGGATATAATTACAAACAGCGTTATTTGCTGGAGTTTACATTCCGTCGTGACGGTAGTTCTACGTTCGGTGAGGGAAACCGTTGGGCGAATTTCCCGTCGGTGGCTGTAGGCTGGTCGTTTTCGGAGGAACCATTCATCAAACGCTTTACCGGAAGCTGGCTGAATTGGGGTAAGATTCGCGGTAGTTATGGAAAATCCGGACAGACATTCACGAGCGCTTACCTGGCCCACGGGTTGATGAATATAATGGACAGGAACTTCTTCGGGAAGACGGGGGTGACGACTGACAAACCTGTGTCGCCTTATCTTACCTGGGAGAAGACAAATCAGTATGACCTGGGTTTGGATATGGATATGTTCAATTATCGTTTGAATATGAAATTGGATTACTATTACAAATATACCAGTTCGCTGATTTATGATATTCCGATTCCGGGCAGTTTGTATACGTTCGGTGCGCAGGTGGAAAATGCGATGGAAATTTCCAACGAGGGGCTTGAGCTGGAGTTGCAGGCAGATATCTTGCGGGAGAGTGCTGTGAGCTGGCGGATGAAATTCAATATGGCAAGAAACTGGAACCGTTTTGAAAAGTCGTATTCGGGGAAAGATGTAGTGGACGGTGACGGGACGCTACTGGTAGTCGGCAGACCTTTGAACGGTTTGTACGTGTGGGCACACCGGGGGTACTACAACTCGGATGCCGAGGTACCTCGCTTGTACAAGATTGACGGACAGGAGATATACTTCAACGGTGTGGCGACAGATGGAATCAGCGGCGCTGTCGGTAATTATCGTCTGCTTGACTTGGATGGCGACGGGAATCCGGATTCATATTATGCGGGTTCGCCGCTTCCTTTGGCTCATGGAGGATGGGTGAACGAATTGATGTGGAAGAATTTCGACCTGAACGTACTGGTGAATTTCACAATCGGGAGAAAAATGATTAACAACCGGATGGGGCTGGGGTTCAGCACACAGTCGGAGAATGGCCATTTGACGAAGTTGTTCGATTACCGCAAGTTGAGACCATGGGACGGGGTGAACAAGAATCCGAATGCTCCGGCATGGGGAAACTCCCTCAGTATGAATACGGACTCGGCTATCGAGAAGGTGCACCACCTTGCCTTGAAGCAAATAACCTTGGGATATAATCTTCCGGACAGGATATCCAAGAAGGCAGGGTTCTCGGGAGTACGTTTCTTCCTGACAGCAGAAAACCTGTTCTATTTGAGCAACTACTCGGGCGGAAATCCGGAAGTGGTGAATATTTACACGGGACGTGATAATGGCGATACTTATCCATTACCCAGAAAGTATACGTTGGGATTAACTCTTAATTTTTAACGGACATGAGAAGATATATTTACATATTTGGTTTGACAGTTTTGTTTTGGGGGACTTCTTGTGCGGATTTTATCAATATCCAGCCGGAGAATGCAACCACCTATTCTAATTATTACAAAAACGAGAAGGAGCTGGAGGCTGTGCTGACCGGCTTGCAAGTCTATTTGAGGCAGGCTGTGGGTGAGTTTACCGGTGGCGATATTTCCAGAGCCGGAGAGATATTGGATTACGACAGATCTTCGCGCAAGGGGTTGACATTGTCGAATGTAGGAACGTGGAAATATTATTATTACACGATTTATCAGGCGAATTTGATTCTGGAGAATACACACCGTTTCAAAGGAGACCCGGAGAAGCTGAAACCCTATATTCAGCAGGCATATTTCGCCAAGGCGGTGGCTTATTTCTACTTGGCGATGAATTACGGGCAGGTGCCGATTACAGGCTCTACAATAGAGTTCTCTAAGTTTCCTCAGAGCCCGATAAGCAGTGTGTTGGATGAGGCGGAAAAATGGGGACTGAAGGCGATGGATTTGCCGACATACGAGGATTTGGTGGCTACTTCAAAAGAATCCCGTATGAAACAGTATGGCAGCAAGGGTGCCGCGGCTGCTTTGTTGGCTCATCTCTACGCGTGGAGGGCCGGCGTGGAAGGCAAGAAAGAGTGTTGGGCGAAGGCCGAGGAGTATTGCACTATGCTCATAGAGGGGAAGGTAGGCAGTTACTCGTTGGCTGCGGATCCTGAGACCGTTTGTACAAGCGTGATGAAAGGAGGAAGCGCCGAGTCGATCTGGGAGATTTACTATGACTCACAAGAGGGTTTGCGCACTGATTTGCCGATCACCTTCCCGATAGCTCTGGGAAGTGCGCATCCGATTAACAATCAGTATTCAGACGGATATTACAAGAGTACGGTGAGAATGATGTATGCTCCCGAAGATTTGCGTAGGGATGCCTATTTTTGGAATATTGATGCGGATTCATTGTTCTTGATTTATAAGAGCAATGCGGAGGTTTATGCTGCAACGGAGCATAAACCGGGAGATTCCATCGTAGCAGCGGAGGACAACCAAAAGCTGAAACGGGCATTTTTGTATAAGTTCCGGTATGCACATTACATTAAGCTTGCGTACACCCCGGAACTTCAGTTTGCCGGAATCAACCAGTATAAGGTGATTTGGAGATTAGGCGAGATTTATTTGCTCCGTGCAGAATGTCGGGCCCGTCAGGGGAAGACAAATGCCGTAGACGATTTGAACGAGATCCGTCGCCGGGCTTATGGGGATGATATGCACGCTTTCCCGAACTCCGATGATGTGGAGAAAGGGCTGAGCGGGAATATCCAGCTGGCTATTTTCAGAGAGCGGGAGAAGGAGCTGGTGGCTGAATATCACCGTTATTTTGACATTATGCGTAACGGTTGGTGTTTCCTGAGAGGGGATGATACGCATGATTATATCAGGAAGGAGATTTCCGAGGCTTACGATAAGCTCACGGATAGAGATATTCAAGATGGCGCTTTGTATCTGATGTTGGGAGCGGACTGTTTCTCCAATAATGATTTGATTCGCCAAAACAGGTATTGGAATCGTCGTTCGAATTAAAAGAAGAATATTATGAGAAAAATGTTATATACAATATGGTTTTTGGGCTCGTTATTACATGTGGGGTGTACAAAAGACAATTATATCGACACAGGGATTAGTAACGGACGTTATCATGGGAATTTGATGCAGTATATGGCATCAAACTCCTACGATTGGGATTCTACGATTCTGTTGGTTCGCCATGCGGGAGAGGAGATGGTGCGACTTTTCGAGGGGAAAGACCCGGCACACAAGGAGATTACGTTTTTCGGTATCACGAATCATTCGATTCGTCGGCATTTGTTGGAATTCGGTCACAAACGGGTGGCTGATCTCGACCCGGGGTGGTGTCGTGAAATGTTGCTGAGGCATGTGATCGACGGGAAACTCTATCGGAAGGACATTCCTTACGGAGAACCGACAACTTACGGAAGCCCGGGAACGGGAGGCAGCTACTTGACTACCTTGGCAGGTACGCAAATATGGGTGTTTATCATGAAGCAGTCGAAGAATGGAGTGGTAGAGAATGCGCCTAAGCCGATACACATCAGTTTTATGAACAGTCAGCCTATTTTTGCCATTGCCTCGGGAGATATCGAGCCGGACAATTGTATAGTGCACGCATTGGAATATAATTTCGCATTGGGGTATGAACAATAATTCAAAAAAGTACATGAAGATGAAACAAATAATGATATGGATGATATTGGCAGTGGGCCTGTCGGTCGGAGCCTGCCATCAGACAACGGTCGGCTACCTGTTGACAGAGAACGCATCTTACGACCCGGACACGATGTATATTCGCAAGACGTTAGATCCGGAATTGGATGCTGTCCGGATTGAGAATAAGGCTCCTTGGGTGAGTTTGGCGTTACAAGGATACGAGGGGACTCAGCAGATTTTATTCAGCGTGGAGTCGGTGACTTCGAATCAGGGAGAGGAGGCTGCGGCGATTTTCAAGAAAGACTTGACAATCCGTGGAGGCGGAGTTTTGCTGTACCCGTTAGAGAATGATGCGAAACCGGGCGTCTATAAGGTGTCGGTTCGATTGACGAATCCCGGATACTCTCACGTTTTGCGAGATGCCATGACGATCATCGTGGAGTGATAGATATAATTTTTTGAAGATTCACAATAGAAGTGCAATTCGTGTAGAATCTTCAGTCCTCTACCTTGCTCGCCCGAAGGCGAGCAAGGTAGAGGCTGAAGTGTTCTGACTGTGGTGCTGCTGTAAAGTATCACATCGTATGTCCGACAGACCGAACTTGTCTTTCAGTATCTGTTCCATCGGCTTGAGTGTGCTGGTCTCCGCCGTGTTCCCCGGCTCGATGCACATCGCCGGCGGGAAGCCGTCATGGTCCATGAACAGCCCCGGCTGTACAAGGGGCAGCGGACGGCCCTCTTTGCAGTGGCCAAACCGCACCAGTCCGCATTCCTCCTCCCGCTCAAAGAAGTAGTTCGTCGGGTTATAGTACACAACCTGCGTATTACGCTTCCAAAGCTTCTGGCTGCGCTTATACATATCTGCCTGTATCTCGCTGAACTCCGTGGCTGGTAGTGACAATGCCCTGTACACCTGCTCCAGCGTGCATTCCGGCCGCCCGAAGAACTTCCTGGTGTCCTCCAGCGGTGAGCGCTTTGACCCGGGATACAATATCCGGGTGTACACCGGCATGGACAGGATACTGTTAAGGTCGTTCCATCATCTGCGCGCTACCCCTTGATGGTATAGAGGTATGTGAAACGACCGCCTGGTTTAATGACAAGTCTCATCTTTGCAATATACCGTTATATACCACAAATTAATTAAGGAATATTTGACAAAAAAAGACCTTGGAGGGCCTGCTGGCAAATAAAATAGAAAAATTATTGTATCAAACTACCGAATATTGTTGTAATCTCGAAAAAAGTGTTTATATTTGGGGCATGAATCAGAATTAAACTCATAGAGTATGAAGTAGTTTTGAGTATATAAAAACGGACGTTTAAATTCATTATATTATACCACCTCTTTTCAGGGGTGTTTTTTTTGTTTTATACTTTATAATCATCTGACTATCAACTCTTATTAAGAGATTCATAAAAGTTCCAAAATTTTTCCCAAACGACCACCAAAAAAACGTCCGTTTTTTTGGTGGAATTTTATTTTCAGAACATGTCATTTTTGTATAAAAATATTATTGTGATAAGACAAATATGGTGCTGACCCCGGAACTTTTACCTGATATCCTGTCGGATGATAATATATGTATACACATTTTATACATACTTTTCGGGGAGGTAGTATGATATTGTTAACTAATAATGCAAAAGAGGTATGAAGCTGATTGATTTGATCGATGATAGGGAAGTAAAAAAGTGGGTCTTGATATTTTGTATCCTTGGCGTGTCATTTACCGACAACGTCGGAGATATAAAACTGGCTGAGGTATTCAGTAATAAAAAAGTAAAAGAGTGGGTCTTGATATTTTATATCGTTGGTGTGTCAGTACTTGTTTTAAAGGAATCGATAAAAATATAATAATGGTTTCGATAAAATGGATTTAAATAAACGAAGTAGCGATTAAAAAATAAAAGTATGGGAAAAATGTTTTTAATAAGGGGGGGCTGATCAGTAAAAAACATGATTTATAATCCCCTGAATGTGTGAGATAGTAATAGTCAGTAATGGCTTGAATTTTAATTAATTATAATTCTTTAGTTATGAACAGAAAATGGAAATTTACAGGTTTTGTGCTTGCAAGTGCATTGTTGCTTGGGTCTACAGGGACTTTTCTCGTAGGCTGTAAGGACTATGATGATGATATCAGTCATTTGCAGCAACAAATTGATGCTAACAAAAAAGCAATTGAGGGTATTGAAGCCCAAATCAAGGCAGGCGCCATCCTGACCAAAGTAGAGTCGGACGGTGCAGGCGGAGTGAAAGTGACTTTGTCCAATGGTCAGACCTATCATATTGAAAAAGGGGCCAAGGGAGAAGACGGAGCTCAGGGGATACAAGGACCCGAGGGCCCACAAGGCCCGATGGGTCCGAAAGGAGATGCTCCTACTTTTACAATCAATGAAGAAGGGCATCTGGTGGCAAGCTGGTCGGATGGCACGAGCAATGATTTAGGGAAAGTGACTCCTGAATTACCCGAAGTGGAGTTTACTATAAACGCTGACGGTCACCTGATCTATAACGGAAAAGATCTGGGGTCCATCAAAGGCGAACAAGGCGAACAAGGTCATTCTCCAAACGTTTCTTTTGAGCGAAGAGAAGACCATCTGTTTGTGACGGTCGATGGTAAGGAAACGGATCTGGGTAAGATCAAAGGGGAACCCGGAGCAACTCCTGAACTTCCTGATTTCCGGTTTTCAATTGATCCTGCAAGCGGCGATCTGACTGTTTCTGACGGAATGACAACAACCAATTTAGGTCAGGTTGTGGGTTCTATTAGCCTGGAAAATGGAGTATTCTATTATACTACCAGCAAAGGTAAGACAGAAATCGGTAAAGTTTCTTTCAAAGATGTCAATCTGAATGTACAGAATGATTATCTGTATATCGGAGAAACCAAGGTTGAACCGGCCATCCGTATGAATCAGAACATATATATACAGGAAAAAGAAGGTTACGTTGTTATCAATCTGCCGGGTAAAGATACTGATGAATATCGTCAGGTGATTATCCCGACCCAGAGCATTTTCTCTCAACGGCTCACCAGCATTGCGTTTGTTCCGCAGTATTACTACGACGGAGTTCCTGCTATTATGTTCAGAACTTTGGCATACCATGAACTAGGGGAAGATGAAAATGCCGAAGTCGAAATAGAAGAAGTCGACGCAGTAGGGGGTTATGATATTAATCTTAATATTAACCGGTATGATTTTTTCACCTCTGCACTTGCTACAGCAAAATATCGTCTGAATCCGCAGAGTGTGGGTATGGACTGTGCCGATTTCTCATTTGTAGGTGACAAAGCTGATTACATCTTTACCAGAGGCGGAGGAGCTGATGCTCCCATTTCTATCGTAGGCAAACCGGTTGATAAAAATGGGGTAGCTGTATTTACAGTGAAGAAAAACAAGAAACTCAACCCGGGACAGGAAGTCGATCCAAATAAGGATCTGGATATCGTTGCCCTGAAAGCGGTATTGAAAAAAGGACTGACAGAAGAGGAAATGACTTCCGGAGCTAAACCTGAAGTATATTCTGAATATGCTCATGTGAATGAAACTTGCTTTACCCCAGCAGAGGTGTTTATCTCTGATTCTATGATGCTGTTAAAGAACAACCAGATGCATCATTATGCCCGTACTTTCGATAAAGCAACAATGGAAGCACCAAGGTATCAGGTGCCTTTTGATAAGCCTTTTAATCTGCGTGAGAAAATTGCTACCTGTTTGTTAAATCAACAAGGACATGAACAGCTGGATCTGGCAGCTTATGATTTGCGATATGCTTTTGCTAAAGCATCAACACCTTATATGGTAAGCAACGGCGGAGCAACGCAAACCGATCAACAAACCGTGATCGAATGTACAGATGCAGAAAAGGGTATTTTCAGCATTGTAGGAAACAACAGAGAATCCATCGGCCGTACCCCGATAGTAAGGGTTGATCTGGTTCACAATGGAAAAACAGTTGTCCGTGCTTTTATAAAACTGGAAATTGTTGCTGAAAAAGAAACGGATATCGTATTGAATAAAAAAGCAGAGACAATTACTTTAAGTTGTCCGGACGATGTAGTGAACATGGAATTCTCAGAAGAGGAAATCCGTAATGGTGTCTATCGGATTATCCAGGAAGGTGGTATGAGCCATGAAGAATTCTGGAATACTTATGAATTCTTGTCTGCAACAACAACTCCGATGGGTATTACTGTGCCGACTCTGGAATCTGGTAACAGCACTGACGGCCAGTTGACCAAGAAAGTATGCTGGAAGTTTACCCACCGTGAAATCGGAAACTTACCGGTAAACAGTTCTAAAACACTGACGGCACAATTAGTATTGAAGAATAAAGTGTCTACTTCTTCTTGTCCGGAAAAGGTGATCTTCACATTCGAGATCAGCGTTAAACGTCCTGCACTTACTCTGACAGTCACAGAAAATGAACAGTATTGGAATACCCAGAAGAGTGCTTATAATGTTAATGTTGCAATTCCGCAGAACGCACATGATGTGGCTGAAAACTGCATTTTCGACAATGCTATGGGACGGCAGATCTGGGTGAATGCCCCGGTTTTAGAAGGTTGGGATGATTGTATCTTCAAATCAGATAAGTGGAATTACCGAATAACCGCTGTTATTTATAATGGTGAAAGAACTACTTCGTTTACAGGTGTCCAGCTGACAGGTGCCCGTGAAAATGCCCGTATTATCCTGGACAAGTCGGATAATCGTGTAAAAACAGCACTGAATAGCCTGAACGGGTTACAGGCTGAAATAGAAATGTATACAGAAGCCTATAACGGAGACGTTTACTCATTGAAGAACTTCCTGGTGAATTTCATTCGTCCGGTAAACTTTAATCTGCCTGCAGGTTTGTCTGTAAAAGATGCTCAGGATGACGGGGATGTCGTGAACTTCCAGTATAACGGGTTGCTGACAGACTGGAGAAATGAAATGATCATTAAAGAAGGAACAGCAAATATTCCTTATTCACAGTACGACTGGGTGAAAGACTGTGGTGAAATACATGGTGAATGGATTCCTGCCTATCAGAAAGTGGTGACACCGGCCAAGTGGGAGTTTGAAACTGAAGAGGTGACTATTCAGACTGGACAATTGCTGTATTCAGCTACTATTACACTGTTTACCAGACCTAATGTATTCAGTAACAATTGGTCTGTGTATAAATCCTTTACGGCTAAAGGACGTTCAGCAGCTGAAGCGCAGCAAAATGCAATGGCGTTGGCTAAAGCTAAAGAGCATGATGAAGATTTTTATGACGGATGGGACGGCACTAAAGCTTATAGATACACTGATACCCAAGAGATGACCGCTCCAAGTGAAGTTACTTTTACAACTGTAACTGGCATTACTTATACTCCGGCAACATACGAAACGGTGGAGGCAGAATGGAAACCGACTTTATGTAATGAGAAACCGGTATATGATCCTTCTGTGGTGCATCAGGTAGGAGATAAGGACGGTTGCTGGACCTGGAAGGAAATTAAGGCATTTGACATGGTTCAGACGGGTCAGTACTGGAATTTCTACGGTCCGTTCGGGAATGTTGAGCTGGATCTCGGTAATGTAAAAACCAACCTGCAGTATAATAACTATCAGTTACCGGTATCCGTTACTTTGGAACAAATAGGTAACACGGTTAAATATGTGAATGTAGGTTCTCCGATTAAGGACGAATACATGATTATGATTCCTGCAACAATAAGCTATGGTTGGGGTATTCTTAGCGGTACTTTGACAATAACTGTAAAGCCGGTTTAATACCGGGTATGGTTGTGATTCCAGGATTGGGAGGTATTTGCCTCCCGATCTTTCTTCTATAAAATGTCTGATGTGCTAAAAGCTAAAAATATGAAAAGAAGTTTATTACTGGCTATCGTTTTATTTTGTGCAGAAATCTTATTTGCACAAAAGGGAAAAGAGGAAGCCGGGATTATTTTCAATCCACACTGGTATTTGCAGTTGCAGGGAGGAATGGGGTATACCGTGGGGGAAACCGGCTTTAAGGACCTGATATCACCGGCCGGAGCTTTGTCTGTGGGGTATCAGTTCTCGCCTGTCTGGGGACTTCGCGGAGGCTTTGGCGGTTGGCAGGGTAAGGGTGCCTGGTCGGAATCCACCCGGGATTATAAATTCAACTTCCTTCAGTTGAATGCAGATGTTGTGTTTAATCTGAGCAACTGTATCGGCGAATTTAACCCCCGGCGTTGGGTGAATACTTATTTTTTGCTGGGTATAGCAGGCAATCATGCTTTTGACAACGATGAAGCAGTTGCCATACATGACGAAGGATATACGATGCGTTACCTTTGGCGCGATAACCGTAATTTCGTTGCAGGACGTGGTGGTGTCGGATTTGATTTCCGGATCAGTAATAGCATTTCCTTTAATATAGAGGGAAATGTAAATGTACTTTCCGACCATTTTAACTCCAAAAAGGCGGGTAATGCCGACTGGCAGTTCAATGTTCTGGCAGGGTTTAGTTGCCGTTTGAATAAAAAACACCGCAAGGTGGAAGCTCCCCGGGAAATCATTTTTGAGGAGACTGTGCCGGTCGTAACAAAGGAAGAACCGGTTTCTCAGCCCGTGCTGCAGGAAACGAAGCAAGACCTCATAGACTCTGCTGCGCTTACTGCCCGTCAGGATATTTTCTTTGCCTTGAACTCTTCGGTGATTCTGGCGAGCGAAACAGCCAAAATCGATTCCTTGGTAGCTTTTATGAAAACACATACAGAGACACAGGTGGTGATTACGGGTTATGCTGACGTGCAGACCGGAAATCCGCGTTACAACAAAGTTCTGTCGCAACGGCGGGCAGAACAGGTGGCTGTATTGTTGACGGTTAATGGTATCTCCCGGGAACGGATAACTGTGTTTGCCAAAGGGGATACAGAACAACCTTTTCCTGTGATGGAACAAAACCGAGTGGCCATTTGCCTGATCGGTAAAAAATAGACAGAGCCGTCTGACTTTCCAAAGAGGGTGTCCAAAAAGTATTTGGCACCCTCGATTTATTCGTATCCCTATTGGAGACTGAAATCAAATATCCGATTCTACAAAGGGGTATTTTGCCTTTTTGGACACCCTCTCTTGTTTTAAATGCTCCGTTAGAAGCCTTATTCTTGTTTTTATAATATCATACCAAGGACTGTTTTTCAAAACACAGCAGCTATTTTCTTTATATTGTTTAGCTTTTCACGCAAGGAGTTATTCTTTCGTGCTACCTGTATATTGTAATCCGTTTGCATTCTTACAAGCAAATCAGCATTGATACCCAAAGCTGCCTCTAAAAGCAAGGCAAATTCTGTTGTTATCGGACGTTTTGCATTTAACGCCTCATTTAAGGCTGAATAAGACAAACCAAATTTCTTCGCAAATTCCTTTTGCTTTATGCCTCTACATTCCAATTCTTCCTTTACCAATTCGCCTGGATGATAGGGACGGAATGACTGTAAATTATTTGCTGCTATACCCATAGTTCCTCCTATTTATAATGATTTGTAATATCCACCAAAGAACATATTTCTATGACTGCTTGATTACCCGCATTAGTTATTTCCCGAAATTCAAGCCTATATTGGTCATTGATACGTAAAGAAGAAAGTCCTTTTTTATCACCTTTCAACTTTTCATAGTTCAAAGACCTATACTGATATAAATCTTCCATTCGAGAGGCATTTAGTAAAGCCTTGACACACTTCAAATAACCATTGACTATTTGAGGTTGAAAACGATGCTTCTTATCATCGGTCTTTCCTTTTTCATAAAGTTCTGCCAAATATTCCTTTTCAAACTCTACATTCATATAGCTACTCTTTGATGACACAAAGATACGAAACAATTTGCACAATTCGCAATATTAGCGAATTATTTTCGACAACAACCATTAAAGACACTCTTCTACTCCTCTATTAGAACAACCCAGTTATAACAAATGAGGCAGGACAACTATTGCCCTACCCTTGTTTTAAATGCTTCGTTAGAAGCCTTATTCACCCTTTAATCAACTTTTATAGATATTACCAGTTTAGAGGGTCGCTCATATCCTTCTCCTTAGACACTTTATTTTCCACGACTTCTTTAATTTTCATGACCTCTTCATTGCAAGAACGCCTCCAAAGTTCTTCCTTAATAATTCTTTCTTTTCGGTGCTCTTTTGATTCACCATACAAGAATAACAAAAAAGCCGCAATGATAGGGGTTAATATTATGGCTATGAATACCCAAAAAGCCTTATCTCGCCCACTTCTATCTGTTGATGCTCAGTAGTCGGGATGACAAGATTCGAACTTGCGGCCACACGCCCCCCCAGGCGTGCCGGTTCAGCCACTCCTGCCTCTTTCCTTCCTGACGGAGTAAAGATCCGGCGAATCTTGCCGGTATACCTATTTGAATCCCTGGAAACGAGTTTTATTCACCGGATCAAAGATAGCATGTAATCTTTCAGTAAAAAAACTCAATGAATTATCTTGTAACATTTTCGTAACAGAAAGGAGTTTCCTATTTTTACAGCCGCAAAATTCAGAATCTTAAAAAATGGATTATGGAATCTTTGATGTACTGAAGGTAGTTTTCATATCTTTTCCAGATGGCAGCCGCTGACATTTGTTTGAGCCTTCGTGCAATTTGCAGCGGAGACAGTTTGGGTTCGCTACGTATCATCATGTGTATATGGTCTTTGTCTGTTTATCCGGCTGATGAGCAAAGGGTTTTGTTCGCCGAGACCTTCGGCTGTTGTCGTTTTGTCTATAATTGGGCATTGAACCTTAAAATCACGGCATACAAGGAGCGTAAGGAAACGCTTGGCAATGTATATTTGACGAATCTGATGAAGAGCGAACCGAAAGCGGAACACGAATGGCTTTCAGAAATCAGTTCCCAGTCCTTGCAGAGTGCGTTACGCAATCCTGACACAGCCTACACCGACTTTTTCCGTAATACTCATGCGGTTGGCTTCCCCCGTTTCAAGTCACGTAAGGACAGGCAGAGCTTCCTCTGTCCGCAGCATTGGCGTGTGGATTTCTCCAAAAGCACAATTACGATTCCCAAAGCCAAAGATATTCCAGCCGTGCCCCGGATCAAATCCGGTCTGAATTTAGATAAATGATTTCAAAAACTTTTACCTTTGTACAAATTTAGGCAAATGAAGAAAATTGATTTATTGTTGACACGGCATGGGGAGACCATCGAAAATCAACGGTATGTTCTCCAGGGGCAATTGCCGGGAACACTTTCCCCTTTAGGAAAAGAGCAGGCAGTTGTTTTGGCAGAACAATTGAAGCAAGAACCTTTGGATGTAATCGTATGTAGTGATTTGGCACGTAGTTACGATACAGCAAAGGTCGTTGCCGGTTACCATGGAAAACAGCCTCAGCCGACTCCTTTATTGCGGGAGATGGACTGGGGGATATATACCGGCGAAACGCTGGCGGATGTGGATTGGGAGCATTTGCCTCCTAGTGTCGAGTCGGTGGATGAGTTGTATCATCGGGCAGGAGAATTTGTGAATTACCTTCGGGTGAAATATGCCGGTAAATGTATACTTGCAGTCGGGCACGGTGCTTTTAACCGGGCGATTCTGACTTATCTGAACGGAGGAAAACCGGCCGATATGGTCGATCTGCCTATCATGGAAAATACTTCTGTTATCCGGTTAAGTATATAATAGATAAATTCGGGATACTAAAATAAATGATAATCATATGAAAATATACACTCGCGGAGGAGATAAGGGGAAAACGAATATTCATGGCGGACAGCGTGTAGATAAAGACGATATCCGGATAGAAGCCAATGGGACGTTGGATGAGTTGAATTCTGTCCTGGGATTGATTCGTGTGTTGATAGGAGAGGGGCATGAGTGGCAGGAGATGTTGTTTTACCTGCAACGTTCTTTGATGGTGGTGATGTCGCATGTGGCCACTCCGGCTGCCTTGAGGGGACAAAATCCGAATCGGCTTCCGGAAGAACCGGATGTGTATTGTGAGCGGCAAATCGATTTTTTTAATGCAAAAATACAGTATCCGTCCACTCATTTTATTTTACCCGGAGGGAACCTGGTATCGGCCCAGTGTCATGTGGCCCGGACTGTGGCCCGGCGGGCGGAGCGTCGTTTGTGGACTTTGAACCGGACGGATCCCGTCGAACCGGTTATCCTGCGTTTTGTAAATCGCTTGTCGGATTTGCTTTTTATCCTGGCCCGGTACGAAATGGATAAAGAAGGGGCTGAAGAAGAGCGTTGGCGTGATTTCTTATATAAGAAAAAATAGCGGGTCTCCCTTGAATAATCCTTGCAGCAATCTGTGATAAATATGGAAAAGATAGAGAAAAAAAAACTACGTCCGATTATGTTTGTCGGGACTTGTTCGGATGCGGGAAAAAGTATCCTGAATACGGCTTTTTGCCGTATTTTCAGACAAGACGGCTATCGGCCGGCGCCTTTTAAAGCGCAGAATATGTCGTTGAATTCCTGTTCTACGCCGGAGGGAGGAGAAATCGGAAGAGCTCAGGCCGTGCAGGCGGAGGCATGTGGGATCTTGCCGCATACGGATATGAATCCGGTTTTGTTGAAGCCGTCCACCGATCAGACTTCCCAGGTGATATTGAACGGCAAGGCTGTGGGGAATATGTCCGCCCGGGAATATTTTCGTTCGGGGAACAAAACGCAATTATTTACCGAGGCCGTGAAGGCATTTCATCGTCTGGAGGAAAACCATAATCCTATCGTATTGGAGGGGGCCGGTAGTATCTCCGAGCTTAATTTACGGGACAGGGATATCACGAATATGCGGATGGCAAAAGAGGTGGATGCTGCGACTTACCTGGTGGCGGATATCGATCGGGGAGGAGTGTTTGCTTCTGTTTATGGTTCCGTGATGTTGCTGCCTGAAGAGGAGAGATGCCTGATCAAAGGTGTCATTATCAATAAATTTCGCGGCGATGTGTCACTTTTCGAGGAAGGACGGCAGATCATCCGGGAGCTTACCGGAGTGCCGGTGGTCGGTGTAATCCCTTATTATAAAGATATTCATATCGAAGAAGAAGATTCTGTCGCTTTGGAGGCAAAAGCTTCTGCTGCTGTGGCAGGGAAGATCAATGTGGCGGTGATTCGTCTGCCGAGAATGTCTAATTTCACCGATTTCAATGCATTGGAGAGAGACGGGCGTTTCCATTTATATTATACGGATAAAGCGGAGGAGATCGGTAAAGCGGATGTTATCATTCTGCCGGGAACAAAAAGTACCATAGCCGATTTGCAGGCTATTTATGCCAACGGGGTGGCCGAAGCTGTGGTGAAGGCGTTTCGGAAGAAGAAAAAAGTCATCGGCATTTGTGGCGGGTATCAGATGATGGGAGTGCGGATCGAGGATCCCGGGCAGGTCGAAGGTATGCAAACCGCGACCGACGGATTGGGTTTACTGCCTCTGGTCACGGTGATGCAGGATGCGAAGGTGGTTTGTCAGAGTCATTTCCGTTTTAAGAATTATGAATCGGATTGTGCCGGTTATCAGATTCACATGGGGACGACGACACCTTTACACGCGGGAGGGCGGCAAACAACGCTCAATACCCTTGCGGACGGTACAACCGACGGTTATCGGTTGAACGCAGACTGCTGGGGAAGTTATATGCACGGTATCCTCGACAATCCGGTTGTTTTAGACGATCTGGCCGCAGGTTTCGGAGTGGCTGCCGGCAGTGGTTTTGATTACAGGGCTTTTAAAGAACGGCAATACGACCTTCTGGCCGGTCAGGTACGGAAAGCTGTCGATTTGGACTATATTTATTCAACTTTATTTTTATAACTATGATTCACGGACATGGGGATGACCTTTATAAATCGCAGGTGCAAATAAAAGCGAACTTTTCGACAAATGTCTGGTATGAAGCGGATACCCGTCCCTTGTGTGATTTTTTGAGTACGCATCTCGAAGGTATTTTTCATTATCCGGAACCGGATGCCGGTTCTTTCCGTAAGGTGGCTGCTGCCTGCCACGGGCTTACTCCCGAACAGGTTTTGGTCGGAAACGGGGCTACGGAATTGTTCTATATGGTGGCTCATGCTTTTTCCGGTAATCGTACGTTGATACCTGTCCCGTCGTTTACGGAGTACGAAGATGCATGTACCTTGTATGACCATCATATCCAATTCGTCGGGCAGGTGGATGTGGAGCATATTCCCGAACATACCAATCTGATGTTTATTTGTAACCCCAATAATCCGGACGGACGAATCTGGAGTCTGGAAGAAATTACGGCTTTGGTGAAAAATTATCCGGATATGGTGCTGGTTGTCGACGAATCGTTTATTCATTTTGCTCCCGGGACGGAGTCGGCTTTATCACTGCTGAAAGAATATTCGAATTTGTTGGTTATAAAATCGATGACCAAGTGTTATGCTATTCCGGGCTTGCGTTTGGGATATATGCTGGGAAATCCGGCTATCGTCGAATTTGTGGCTTGCTTCGGGCAGCCTTGGTCTGTGAATGCGCTGGCGATAGAAGCCGGGAAATTCTTGCTCCGGCATGGCGGCGAAGGTTTGCCGGATGCTTCTTTGTTAAGGATCCGGCAGCAGGAATTCGCTGCACAGATGGCCCGAATTCCCGGATTCCGTCCCTTGCCTTCGGGAACGTCTTTTTTTCTCGTAGAAACGGATTACAACAGTTCGGCTTTAAAGAAATATCTGTTGGAGGAACATGGACTATTGATTCGGGATGCTTCCAATTTCAGAGGATTGGATACGCACTATTTTAGGGTGAATACCCTGACTGAGGCAAAAAACCGGCTCCTGTTGGAAGCATTGGAAAGTGTAGATAAAGTCAAATTAGAGCCTTATGAATGAGGTGTGGCTGGTTATTCTTCCCTTGATTGCGGGTTATCTGCTGGATCTGGCCTTTGGGGATCCCCGGACAATCCCGCATCCTGTCGTGGGGTTTGGAAATATGATCTCTTGGGCGGAACGGCATTTCAATTGCGGCCGATTCCGGAAATGGAAAGGGGCTGTCGTGGCACTGTCGTTTCCTTTGTTTGCCGGTATGGCCGGTTGGGGGATAACCGTCGGGACACTGGCCGTTGGGGATTGGTGTTTCTGCATTGTTGCGTCTGTCTTTGTTTTTTATGGATTGGCTAACCATAGCCTGATCCGGGAAGGGAGAGAAGTCGTCGATATATTGAAAAAACAGGGCGTGGAGGCGGGACGCCGGCGCCTGTCCTGGATTGTAGGCAGAGATACGTCGGAATTATCGCCTAAGGGAATATATACAGCTGTACTCGAAACGATGGCAGAGAATCTGAGTGACGGGGTTGTGGCTCCTTTATTTTATTATGCTTTGGGCGGATTTCCGGCTATGATGGCTTATAAGATGGTAAACACCCTGGATTCGATGATCGGTTATAAAGATGAGCGTTACCGGCAGTTCGGTTGTATGGCAGCCCGTTTGGACGATGTATTGAATTATATCCCGGCCCGGTTGACTGCTTTGTTTATGGCCCTGGTAGCCTATCGTCCCGGTCTGTTCCGGTTTATTTACCGTTATTGCCACCAGCATGCCAGCCCGAATTCCGGTTTCCCGGAATCGGCTATGGCGGGAATTTTAGATTGCCGGTTCGGCGGTGCACACGTTTATCACGGTTTGTTGGTCGAGAAGCCTTATATCGGGGATAACGACAGAGAAATAAGCTATGCCGATTTCCGGATCGCAGTCCGGGTGAATCACATGGTAACTCTCCTTACGGTAGTATCGATCGTTGCGGTTTACCTATGTGTGTTTATCAAATAAAGAACGGGGGAAGATCTCCCCAATAAAAGTGAATATAGCTGGCAGTGACATGCCCGGAACGATAAACCGGCGTATCGACTTCCATTCCTTTGGCATTCGTTACCCGGGCAATGGATGGCAGGGGGCTTTGGCCCGGGATTATGCGGGAGTAATGGAATTCGTGGCCCCGGTATTCCTGCCCGTTCAGAAAAATTTTGCGATATCCGAGTTTTAATTTCATATTTTCCATCGTTGCTCCTTGCGGTAAAAAACCGCACATCGGATAGGAATGTCCGTCTGTATCGGTAATATATTCTCCGAGGTACATCATTCCCCCGCATTCGGCAAACAGGTGTCCTCCGTTTTGGCAATAATTCAGTATCGACTGCCGCATCGTCCGGTTTTCACTCAAACGGGAAAGGTAAAATTCCGGGTAGCCTCCGGGTAAATACACCAGGTCGGAGACGGGAAGTTCACTGTCATACAGCGGACTGAAAAAAGTGAGTTTGCCTTTTTGTTCCAGTACACGTAAATTTTCCGGATAGATGAAATTGAAAGCTTCGTCACAGGCGATGGCAATACACATGTCACTGGCATGGCTGTTTGTTTTTCCCGGAAGACAGGACGACGGGGCAGTTGCACAGGAACAAATATCCAGCAAACGGTCGATATCCACCGTCTGTTCCACCTGACAGGCGATCCGGTCGGCAAATTCATCGAAGCAAAACTCACTATCGATGTTCAGGCCCAGGTGGCGGGAGGGTATTTCGATGCCTTTGCATTTGGGCAAATATCCCAGTGCTTCGACGCCGGCATCCCGGCAGGCTTGTTGCAGGTAGGTGTAATGCGATTCGGAACCGACGAAGTTGAATACAGCTCCTGCGATTTGGATATCGGGACGGAAATGTTTGAAACCATAGAGGATTGCTGCGACGGTGTAAGCGGTCGACCGGGCATTGACCACGAGGATAACGGGAAGATGCAACAGGCCGGCAAGTTCGGCGCTGCTACCTGCCATGTTATCGTATCCGTCGAAAAGTCCCATAACCCCCTCGGTGATGCAGATGTCTGCCGTTCGGCTATGCCGGGCATATACCTCCTGTACATGTGTCGCTGAAGCCATGAAGGTATCTAAATTATATGACGTTTGCCCGGCCGCAGCTGCATGATGTTTGGTGTCCAGGTAGTCGGGGCCGCATTTGAACGGTTGTACTTTCAGACCGCGGTTTTTCAGCGCACGCAATAATCCCAGCGTGAAAGTGGTTTTTCCGCTGCCCGACGAAGCTGCACCGATGAGAAATTGAGATGTATGCATATTTTCCGCAATAGATAGTGATTCATTTTTACTTCACGATGATTTCGTCCGTGAACAACCAACCGCGTAAATCCTTGTCCGAACGGGCCTGGTAACGCACGTAACGGGTCGAGGCACATCCTGTCCAACCGAAGTTTCCAAAGCAGACCGGTTTTTCTTTCGATACCTTGTATTCCTCTCGCTTCGCTTCCACGAAATTCTTCCCGTCTGTCGAGAAAGAAACGATCACTTCGCACGGCAAAAACACCTCGGGATTCACCACTTGAATAAAAGTTGCCTCCACGGAAGTTATGCAAATGGCTTTCCCCAGGTCGATAGTTACATCGAGGCGGTCCCGCGATATAAATCCCTGCCACGCACCATCGGAATACGTCCATCCCCCGCGGATGCCATCCGTCAGGGTCTTATCCCCCTGCGCTTTGTAATGTTCGTTATAAGGAGCATTGTACACCACCGGCTTCCCCAATGCCAAATGAACGACCCTTTCCTTTGCTTCGGGACGTTCCCCTAACTCTTGCTCCAGGGGAAAAGGATGGTACCCCCGGTCACGCAACCATCCGATCTCCCGGCATACCCGCCCGCGAAAATCAGGATATGACTTGTTGGCAGGTTCACTCCACGCCACTTCAGCGATAGCCAACAAACGGGGATAAGCCATATATTCGTAATGTTCATCGGTAGGGATATACTCCGCCCACAAATTGCCCTGCACGCCATAAATCAATTTCGCCTCTTCCTCTGTGAACGCGGGAGATACCGGGTCATACGAATACACGTTAGCCAGTGGCAAATACCCCCCGCTTGCTTCCGGCTGAAACTGCGGTGCATCCTGGTAACTATCCAGATAACAAAATTTTCCGGGAGTCATCACGACACGATGCCCGGCTTTCACGGCCCTTACTCCGCCTTCCTCGCCCCGCCACACCATCACCGTGGCATTCGGAGCCAACCCGCCTTCCATGATCTCGTCCCATCCCAACAACTTACGCCCGTGGCCGTTCAAAAACTTCTCCACACGGCAAATCAGATAACTCTGTAATTCATCCTCGTTCTTCAACTCCTCGTCCGCCATCCGCCGCCGGCATTTCGGACAACTCTTCCATGCCTGTTTGCCAGCCTCATCGCCCCCGATGTGAATATATTCCGACGGGAAAAGCGCCATCACCTCGGTAAGTACATTTTCCAGAAAAGTAAACGTTTCCTCGTTACCCACGCAAAAATCAGACCCCTTATAAGGTTCACCCGCACACGATAAACCGGGATAAGCCGCCAATACCTCTTCCGAATGGGCAGGCATCTCTATCTCAGGAATTATCGTGATATGGCGTTCCGCCGCGTAACGCACCAGCTCCCGGATATCCTCCTGCGTGTAATACCCGCCTTGAGCGGCAGGATCCTCCCGCTCGCAATACTTGCGTCCACCGGCAGTATTCCACCATTTCTTCCATTCCGCTTCCGGGCGCCACGCTGCAAAACTTGTGAGCCTCGGGTATTTTTTGATCTCGATACGCCAACCGGCGGCATCCGTCAAATGCAAATGCAAGCGGTTCAACTTATAACGGGCCATAGCGTCTATCTGCTTCTTGACAAACTCCTTCGGGCGGAAATGACGCGAAACATCTATCATGAATCCGCGGTACCCGAACCGCGGGGAGTCTTTAACCGTCACGGCCGGAACTGTCCAGCCTCCCCGTTCATCCGGCTTCATCAATTGCAGCAATGACTGCAAACCGTAAAACAAACCGGTTGCGGTAGAGGCCGATACCGTCACTATTTCCGGTTTAACTTCCAAAACATACCCTTCGGGATGAATGCCCGCATCGGATATTTTTTGAAAAAATACGACATCCTTGCCCGTATGATCTTTTCCGTGCCATTCTTGTCTCCCCGTAGATAACTCCGCTGCCGCGTAATTGACTAAACTTTCCTTCTCCGCTCCACTCAGATTGGTGTGCCATGCCGTAACTTCCGACATACGGAACTCTCCCGTTCCCGGGAGTACTTCCCTCGGGACAGGAATCACCCTTTCCTCCTGTGCCGACAATGTTCCCCAGACACCCAGGAACACGCTGAAAAACAAATTCCGTACAAACGACATATCTTCCGAATCTTTCTTTAATTCACTACTATTTCATCCACAAACAAAAACGCCGGGTAACCTTTCCCGGGATGCCAATCGGGCATTACATTCTCGGGAGAAGCCATAATCCGCATGTAACGGGCTTTCACCGGGGCAAATGTCTGCTTATGCACGTACAATCCGTTACGGTCGGATTCCTGCATCTCCGGGTATTCCCCGAAAAACACGCGCTCAAAATTTTTCCCGTCCTCCGAAACCTCTATGGCCACGGAACGCACGTCGAATATCCAATCCCCTTTTTCTACGCAATTGTGAAATGTCACGGAAGAGATTTCCTCAACCCGGCATAAATCGATCGTCACATCCATATCATTACCCCGGAAAGCGATCCAACGCCCCGTTTTATAATTGCCATTCCCCTGCAAACCATCGACAAGAGTCGTGATTCCGTTGAACTTGTACTGCTCGTTTATGGGCTGGTTAGCGACTATCGGCTTGCAAGTCGATTTGCCGAAAGTGATCTTTTCCGTCACTACGCGGCTGTTTCCTGAGGGACGCACCGCCATCGCCCGAAACGTTCCGCTTTGACTGACAGACAACACCCCCGCCGTCACCGGCGACTGAACCGTGGGTTCCGTCCCGTCCAGCGTATAATGAATCGGTGCGTCGTCAATCGTGCCCGTGAAAATATCCACCGTCCCGTTTTTCGTGTTAACGCGATAATCTGCCGTCACATCGAATATATGCTTCGCGTAATTATATCCCAGGGCATCGTACAAACGAGTCAGCCGCAACAATCGTTCTAGAAAATCAGCGTAATCTTTCTTCTCCGGTTGGCTCCACTGAATTTCGCAAAGAGCCGCCCAGCGCGGTAAAGCCATGTATTGTAATTGCGGGAAAGTGGTGATATATTCCGTCCAATGGTTCGCCTGCACGCCTTTGATAAACTTCTGCTCGTCAGAAGTGAGCATTGAAGGTATGGGTTCGTAACCATACACGTGTGCTAGCGGGGAGTAACCTCCATTCGCTTCCGGTTCTTCCTCGGTATCCTTGCTCTGGTAATGATTGAAATACAAGTAAGTGTCCGGAGTCATGATCACATCATGATGTTGGCGTGCGGCCTCGATACCTCCACCTTCCCCGCGCCAGGACATCACCGTGGCATTCGGGGCCAAACCGCCCTCCAGTGTTTCGTCCCAGCCGATCATCCGGCGCCCGTGTTCATTTAAAAATTTCTCCGCGTGGCAAATAATAAAACTCTGCAAATATTCCTCCTTCGTGTGCCTGTCGTCACCTTTGATACCCAATGCTTTGATACGGGCCTGACATTTCGGGCATTTTTCCCATCTCACCTTGGGGCACTCGTCTCCTCCTACGTGAATGTACTCGGAAGGAAAAATCTCCATAATTTCTGTCAATACGTCATCGATAAAAGTCAACACGCTGTCGTTCCCTGCACAAAGCACTTCTTCGGACACTCCCCACATTCTCCACACTTCGTACGGACCTCCGGTACACCCCAAATACGGATACGCGGCCAATGCCGCCTGCATATGTCCCGGCAAATCGACCTCGGGGATCACGGTAATATAGCGTTCGGCGGCATAGTCCACTATTTCCCGTGCTTGCTCCTGCGTGTAAAAACCGCCATACGGCTTACCGTCATATTTACCGCTATTATGCCCGATCACCGTTTCCGTGCGACGGGAACTTACTGTTGTCAACTCAGGATATTTCTTTATCTCGATGCGCCATCCCTGGTCGTCGGTAATATGCCAATGTAATCGGTTCATGTTATGCAAAACCATCATATCGATAAACTTCTTCACCTCGTCTACCGTGAAAAAATGGCGGCACACATCGAGATGTACCCCCCGGTAACCGAAACGCGGCTCGTCTTCTATCCCGACAGCGGTTAATACGGGAACACTGTTCGCCTTTACAGGGATAGCCTTGCGCAACGTTTGTATGCCATAGAATACGCCTGCCTCACTTGCCCCGGCAATCACTACTCCGCTGGCAGACACATTCACACGGTACCCTTCCGGATTTTTAATACTCGAATCTAATTGTAACGTTACATTTTTCTTCCTGCGCGAACCGGTTTCCACCCGGTAATCCCGTCCGGTAGCCGCTTTCAGGTAATCCGCCAGAAACAAAGCGTTGTGGCGCATTGCCACGTTCTCTCCCGGGTAAACAATACACACGCCATCATCCAACACGAATTCCCCGCCTGAAAAATTCTCCCGGATTTCCAGCGGGGCAGGAATAATTTCGTAACACGACTCACTCTTTTTCTCTGAACACGCTAAAAACCAGCCGGCTAAAGCAATCACGCTGACTGTTCTAAATAAATTTTTCATAATAACCATTTCATAACTACAAAAATAACACATGCAAATAAAATAACAAACACGTGCCCGAAGTAATAGGAGAATAATATAAAACGCCATCTCTTTTTTTACCGGTGTTTCGCTTTTAACAAGACCGGATTCGGTTCGACTGTCGTTCCTGAGTCGTAGGCTTCCTGGGCGTTTCCAGTTCATTGAATAATTTCCCGGTTTGTTGCAGGAGATTTTTTTAATTTTTTCTACCTTTACTGCAATTTTGGTGATGTAATAGATTTCATCCGTTACATAAAAGGGAATCCGGTGAGAATCCGGAATAGTGCCCGCTACTGTGAATCCCGTAATTGATAAGTTTCTTATGCCACTGTCCAATGGAGGATGGGAAGGTCGCTTTTCAGGGATAAGTCAGGAAACCTGCCGGAATTATACAGAAAATAAGCATTCCCGGGGTCAGAAATGTGATCGTTAAATGTCTAATTTTCTATCGATTAATGAAAAAGTGGTGTGCGCTGACAAGCGTTTTGTTGTTTGTCATTGGTCAGGTATGGTCGCAAACGACTATCAGCGGTAAAGTGGTGAGTGTTGAATCCGGGAATCCGGTAGATGGTGCCAATATCCGGGTAGACCATAGTCTTGCGGGTTGTTCGACCAATGCTAAAGGAGAGTTTGTCCTTCGGAATCTGCCCGAAGGAACCCATGAGTTGCGGGTGACTCATGTCAGTTATGCTCCCAGATCGGTTACGGTAAAGAGCGGGGAAAGCCAGGTCGTTGTGCAATTGGAAAACAGCTACATCAATATCGGTCAGGTTGTAGTCACCGGAACGGGAACACACCGGCGGATGAAAGACAGCCCGGTGCCGGTATCGGTTATTACGGCTCAGGATATCCGGGAAGCCAACCTCTCGACCATGGAAGAAGTATTGACTAAGATGAATGCTTCGTTTGCTTTTGTGACGAGCGGTATGGGGACAACCATGAGTTTGAACGGCCTGAATGACGATTATATACTGGTGTTGGAAAATGGGCGCCGGCTGGCCGGGGATGACCGGATTTCCCGTATCAATGTCGCTAACATCAAGCGGGTCGAGATTTTGAACGGTGCTGCCTCGGCGCTTTATGGAAGCGATGCGATAGGAGGGGTGATCAATATTATTACCGACGATGCGAAGAATGTGATGCAGGTTTCCAGTGATACCCGTTATGGGAGTAAGGGGCGTTTCTCGGAGGCTGTGAATGCAGATTTTAACCGGGGTAAATTCGGTTCGTATACCTCCTATCAACGCTTGCAGGCCGACGGATGGCAATTGAATGCTTTGGAGGCTGCTTATGCGACGGATAAAGAGACAAAACGGAAATATCGTAATCCGGAAAAAGACAAGGCAACGGATAAGGAAGCTTCGACAGCCTTTTATTCCAATACAGTGAATCAACGTTTTACCTATGCGGTGAACGATCGTCTCACCCTGGGGATAAGGGGTACGTATTATAATTGGGAGAACGATCGGCCGGCATCGGTGTATAAATACAATATGGAGCATGAAACGTATACTTATGGCGCAGGAGCTAAATATATGATCAATAAATCTGCTTATATCGATGCCGATTTTTATTCCGATAATTTCACTTCGCGTTACGACTCGGTCAGTAAGCCCGGAGAAGCTTCCCGGGGGAAAGATACCCGGAAAAAAGTACATTATTACAATGGTTCGTTAAAAGGTATTTTTAAACTCGGACAGGCACAAAAGTTTTCTGTGGGTATGGAGTATGTGAAAGAGACATTGATGAGTGCTACCGATGATCTGGATGGGGAAAATATGTATACGATGGCTCTTTTCCTGCAGGATGAAATCCGGTTGTGGAAGAATTTTCAGGCTGTGGTCGGGTTGCGGTATATCTATAACGAATTTTTTAAAAACTATGCTACTCCCAATGTTGTCTTGAGTTATAAGTGGGGCGACCTGAATTTCCGGGCATCTTATGCTTCCGGTTTCCGGACTCCTACCTTATCCCAGTTGTATGCCACGGATGTGGCGAAAACGACGGATATGGTGACGATTCCTAATTTTAACCTGAAATCCGAGAAAAGTGATTATTTTATGCTGAATGCAGAATACGTACACAATAGAATTTCGTTTTCTGTATCCGGATATATCAATAAAATCCGGGATATGATCAACTACCGGGGAATCGATCCGGCTATAGCCGAACAGTTGGGGTATGGTAAACACAATGAGGCCCAACAGCGGGATAATATAAGCCGGGCTGAGGTAAAAGGGGTAAAAGCAGTATTGAATGTATATGCCGGAGCCGGTTTTTCGGTGGGGGGAAGTTATCATTTTATGGATACCGAAGATAAGACAACTCAGGAACCGATCGATAAAAGTGTGAAAAATGTCTGGACGGCCAATGCCCGCTGGGGACACCGCTGGGGATTATATCATCTGAATGTCAACCTTAACGGTCGCATCCAGGAAGGGCGCTACTCTAAGACCTATTATTACGATCCTGCTCCCGGTTTTTCACAATGGGATCTGAATACCCGGCATTCTTTTAACTTGAAATCGGTGGTATTGGAACCGGGGTTCGGGGTGGAAAATCTTTTCGACAAAGTCGACGACCGCCCCTGGAATAGTAATTACTCGACTTTGAATCCCGGTCGTTCGTTTTATGTCAGTTTGTCTGTAAGATTTAATTGATGCGACTATATTGTTTTTGAATTTTATATGGAACATATCCTCTTGCTTTTAGCAATATTGGCACTGGTAAAGTCGGTGTGGGTGATGAGTTTGTGGCCCGGGAAACGGTGTGTTTTAGTATTTGGTTGCATATGTGTGGTTTTTATCGTTTCAGTCCATGATTGTGTCATAGAACTGGGAAAGCCTGTCTTTGACCGGTGGATTTCTGATTATGATTCTTTACTGGATCTTTCCCTGTGGGCTATGGCGGATCTTTTACTGACTGCTTTCCAATGCCGGGTTGCTATGCAATACCGGTTCGGCGGTTCTCTGAAGTTTTGGGAAAAAATGCTATTGTATTGTCCACCGGTAATTATTTTCCCTGTCTTATTTTATCTTCATTTCTCTTTTTTTTATTGGTTTCCTGGCCTGAGTTTCGGACAAGGGACAGGTCTGTTCGGTGTTTGTATTTTGGGTATAGTGAGCGGGGGAACCTGGGGAGTAAAGAAGTTGTTGCCTGAGGTGGAGCTGCGTTTGGAATTGACCGTTCTTTTGGCTTTATTTCTTTTGGCAGGGATTGTGGTGTGTACGGTCTTGCATCCTTCGATACAAGTGGTTCCTGCCATCCGGACGGCGGATTGGAGGCAGACGCTTGAAGTTGCCGGAGTAATGTTATTTTTGATTTTCGGAGGTTTTATCCTGTGGAAATGGCGGAAGTGTAAAAAATGAAATTCAGAATATAAATCTTTAAATCATGGAAAATATTTCGAATGTATTGTTTTGGATCTCTAACGGTTTGTTGGTACCTGTCATTGTAGGTTTGTTATATTTTTTTATCCGGGCTTTGTTTCTTTTAGGGGGAGTTTACGGGGAATATCTCGAACGTAAAAAAACAGAACGGGATTTGAATGAAAAGTTGGAAAATATGGCTGAAGAGGAGGTGTATGGATTTCGGACGGATTTGGGGAAAATGCAACCGACTCCTTTTGTCTTTACCGCCCGGAAGTTGTTGGCTGACGGGATGACTTCCATTCACCGGGATCGTCTGATCGGCGGATATGAAATACAGGAAAGTGCCCGTTTGAATATTGCAAAAAATCTGACGAAATTTGGTCCGATTCTGGGATTGATGGGTACTTTAATCCCTATGGGACCGGCCTTGGTGGGGCTTTCCATCGGGGATGTGGCATCGATGGCTTATAATATGCAGGTTGCTTTTGCAACCACTGTTATCGGATTATTTTCGGGTGGGATAGGTTATATTTTGTTACAAGTGAAACAACGGTGGATCGACCGGGATCTGTTGAATCTGGATTTTTTGGCGGGATTGGCCGGAAGGCTTGAGGAACAGGCAGGAAAGGAGGAGATCCGATGAGTCGCCGGCATTTTAATCATCGGGAGGAACATGATCCTGTAGGGATGCTGTCTAATCTGTTCGATGTCGCTATGGTATTTGCTGTAGCGCTGATGGTGGCTTTGGTCACCAAGTTTAATATGACAGAGATCTTTTCGAAGGATGATTTTACAATTGTAAAAAATCCGGGAAAAGAAAATATGGAGATCATTACCAAAGAAGGGGAAAAAATAAATCGGTATAAACCATCTGACAGTGAGGGAGAAGTTGGAAAGAAGGGAAAGAAAATAGGGATTGCTTACGAATTAGAAAATGGAGAAATTATCTATATACCGGAATAAAAATTTTAACTTATTTTTCAAGAAATTCATTGTAAAATATTATATCTTCACATCGATTTTGGTGAATTTCATATTTTCTGTATGAAATGTGAGGGAATCCGGTGAAAATCCGGAACAATGCCCGTTGCTGTAATCTCTTTCCATATTGTTGGAAATATCTACTCACCTTATGCCACTGGAGATTGTCCGGGAAGGCGAGGTAGACGGAGAAAGTCAGAAAACCTGCCGGAATCGGACAATCTTTATTGTTTTCGTGGATCAAGAACAATGAATGAAGAACATAAACAGCTATTGTTTTTATTAACAATGACGGATACAAATCAAGAGGTAGAGTAAATGCCCGTTGCTTGATGGGTGTCGTGTTTATTCAACAAAATATAGACATGAAAAAGTTTTTGTGGGTCATAGGCGGTGTGCTTATGCTGTGGGGGATTCCGCTATCCGGACAGCAGTCCGTAGCACCGGAGATCCCGGAGAGTGCGGTTCGGATGACAAAGGTGTCCGGACAGGTGGTTGATGAAAATACCGGTGATGGGATTCCGCTGGCGACGATTAGTGTAACTGGTTTGGGCTGGGGAACGGTGTGTGACATGAAGGGTTATTTCAAGGTAGAAGTGCCTGTGAATCAGCCTGCTGAATTAACAGTGCGTTCTGTGGGATACGAGACGAAGACACTGGTATTGGAATCGGATGTCACCGGGAATCTGGTCGTTCGGCTGAAGAAAAGCCTGCTGAACCTGGATGAGGTGACGGTAACGGGTACGCGAACGGAAAAAACAGTGGCTGAAACGCCGGTAATGACACGGATTGTGCCATCGGAAGTATTGCAACGGAACGATTTCGAGAGTATGATCGATGTGTTGGAGTATAATATTCCCGGTTTGCGTTTTAATACCGATCCTCGTGGAAATAATATTCAGGTACAGGGGTTGGAAAACAGTTATATTTTGATCCTGGTAGACGGAGAACGTTTGTCGACGACACCGGGCGGACCGATCGATTTCGACCGGTTGACGACTGCCAATATCAAAAAAATCGAGGTATTGAAGGGAGCTGCTTCGGCCTTGTATGGATCGAGCGCGATGGGGATGGTTATCAATATCATCACGGATATACCGAAACGTCCGCTGGAAGGCTGGGCGAAGGTGCGTTATGGAAAGTACAACGATTTGCAATTAGATGCCGGAGTGGGGATGAAATACAAAGGATTTTACGCTCAGACACTTTTCAATCGTACTTCTTCGGATGGATATGACCTGACACCGGAAACTCCGGAATCTTTTACAGAAAATCCTTCTCACCATATGACCATCGAAGAGAAATTGGGTTGGAATAACCAGTATTCCCGCATCACGGTGAAAGGTTCGTTGTATTGGGGTGAAGTGGAAAATCCCTGGGAAAGTACTGCGCCGACACATTACCGTAGTCTGACCAAAACACTACAGGTGAACGCCGAACATGCTTTTAATGACCGCTATAAATTGTACGGTACTTATGCAGGAGATTTTTATACACGTAAGACAGTATATGATTTTCTCTACCTTCCGGATAGCACGAACGCCTGGTCACACGAGCAGACCGTCCGTTTGGTGGATGAATTTAAGCCCTGGGACAATTTGGTGATCGTTAAGGGGTTCGAATGGAACGGGACGAAAAACTATAATAAAATGCAGTATGGTAAAGAAAAAACGATCCGGGATATGGACGATGCCAATCTGTTTGCGCAAGCCGACTGGATGATTACCGATCGGCTGGAGGTGATTGGCGGATTCCGTTATACACACAATTCCGAATTCGGGAGTGCCTTTACACCGAAAATAAATCTGATGTATTCTCCGGGTAATTTCAAGATCCGGGCAGGATACAGCCGGGGATTCAAGACTCCGGGCCTGACAGAGTTGTATTCGGATTTTAATATGGGAAGCGTGTCGCATAATATCGGGAATCCCGATCTGAAAGCGGAACATTCCGATTATTTTTCGGTTTCCGGTGAATATACCTGGCAGGGACGGTTGATGTTGACGGCTGAGTTGTATCAAAATACGGTGGACAATAAGATCAATAGTTATAATGTGGATATAGAGGATCCGAAGCCGGGAGAATTGGGGACAGAGCTTCGTTATGAAAATGTCAAGGGGGTACGTATCCGGGGGGCGGAGGCTACAGCAACGTATTATCCGGTATCGGCATTGCTTTTACGGACATCCTATGCTTTCTGTGATGCTTTGAATAAGGAGACTGGATTGCAATTGTCCGGTAACTCGAAACATGCGATGAATTGGAGTGCTTCGCTGCATGGTAAATTGTTAAAACACGAAGGGGCTGTAACCTTGTCCGGACGCTGGGATTCGAAGCGAATCTCCAAGAGCAGACGGACAGAAACAGATGATTCCGGGCAGGAAGTGGAGGTGATTACCACCCGGACCAAACCGGGTTATACGATGTGGAAACTGACGGCGCAATATACACCCTGGACATGGAAATATATGCGTCTGTCGGTGACCGGTGGTGTCGATAATCTGTTCGATTTCGTCGATACGAGTATTATTTACGACCCGGGACGGCGGTTTTTCGGTTCGTTGATATTACGTTTTTGATAAATAGTTTTCTAATTAATCAATAAAATGAAGAGCATGAATTTAAGACTGAATTTGATGAAGTGGGCCTGCGTTGTATTGGCGTTGGCTGCTGTCGCTTGCGATGATGATAAGAAAAAAACATTACCGGGCGGCGAAACGACTGAGGGGGAAAGAACCCGTACTTTTTTTTCCAATGATTATGCAAGTGGATGGAAATATTTCTCTTTTAAGAAAGGAAATTTTATAGAAACTCCGGCAAAACCTAATGAAAGTTTGGATTGGGATGTCGCTTTCAACCGTTATTATGTGAAAACGAACAGCGGGACTTCAGGTAAAGGTAAAGGAGGATGTATCGATTCCGAAGAAACCGGTTTTGATGCTGTTACTGTTGACAAAAATGCAGCTTTTACAGTAGACGATTCTTTGAGTATTATGACTACGATGGGAAAGAATGGTAAGGATTCTTATAATCCGGAGATAGAGTGTGAGGGATCTAATAGTTGGGCATGGTATAAATATATGGAAGGCGTCTGGTATTATAACCATCATGTTTTCATTTTCCGGTCGGCAGACGGACAAAATTGTGCTAAGGTGATTTTCGATACCTACAAAGATCAAATGGGAAACAGCGGACATATAACTTTCCGTTATATTTATGACGGAGAGCAGGATGCCGATATCGAACAGCCGAAAGAGCCGGAACAACCGGAAGAGCCCGCTCCGGCAGGCGTGACGAAAGATACGGTGGTAAGCAATTATATGGGCGGCCACCGGTGGCATTATTATTCTTTTGCTAAGGGAGAGCTTGTTGATATGACAGACGAGGAAGCTGCTGAAAGTTTGGAGTGGGATATCGCTTTTGACCGGAATTATATCCGGACGAACAGCGGGGAAGGTTGCAAAGGTAATGGCGGAGCCTTGGACATGAATAAGACGGAGTTCGACGATGTGCCCAATCTGCCGACCAGCGGGTATGAGAAGGATAAAACAGCTACCATACAGAATAGTCCGATGTCTTCGCAGAAAGAGATAGAAACAGCCATCAATCCGGCTTTTGTATGCCATGAGGTGGAAGGAACGTGGTTTTATGTAGCAGGTATGGGAGGGGGATATGAGTACAATAACAATGTATTCGGTATCCTGTGTGCCGACGGAACAACGAAAGCAAAACTGATTATGCGTTCTTACGGAAGTAGTCAGATTATTTTTGAATTTGTTTATCCTGCACGTTAAAGTGGTTATTAGATAGTAGTATGATTAGTCCCCGGTAGAGATGATTTATCGGGGATACTCTTAATTTATAAATGTAGTGTGTTATGAGTTTAAAGTCAGGGATATATAAGCATCGTAGAACGGTGCGGCGGGTGGTTGCCGGGGTTGTCGTATTGTGTTGTTTGTGGGCGGTTTATATCCGCTATGTTTCGCCGACACGGGTGGCTCTGGTTAATTTCCCCGCTTATCAGGCATCGAGTATTGCGTTGGCGAACGAAAGCCGGTGGGTACGGGTGGATGTGCTGACAGTAGAGGAGGCCGCAAAAATAGGCCGCTATGATGTAGCTTTGTTTTTCGGACCGGGGTTGCGGCTGAATGGTGATCAGGCGGCGGATATTGAGGCGGCGGGAGCTAAGGGAACGGCGGTTTATACACTGATTTTTCCATCGGGAGTTATTGCAAACCATCATGTAGATAGTTTACAGCAGGAGTTGATCGGTGATTATTACGGGAATGGAAATAAAACGAATTATAAGAATTTACTGGGTTTCTGCCGGACGGCATTGGACCGGCGGAAGTGGTTTGCGCCGGCAGTAGACAGACCGGTGCATTTGCCTTCTGATTATTACTGGCATTTGGGTGAGGAAAATTTTTTCACGGACTTGAACGGGTACAAGAGCTATTGTCGCGAGCATGGTTTTTACAAGGAAGGAGCGCCTTCCGTAGCTCTTGTTTCCGGGATGACTTCACCTTTGAGCGGTAACCGGGCAAATGTAGATACCTTGATTCGCCGTTTGGAGCGTGCCGGAATGAACGTTTATCCGATTCATGCGGCGCGGAAACGGTTGGAAATGTTGAAAGAAGTATCACCGGATGCCGTGATTTATTTGCCGATGGGACGTTTGGGAGGCGATCGGGCAGTGAAGTGGCTTGAGGAGCGGAATATCCCTTTGTTTTGTCCATTGACTTTGCTGCAAAAACGGCAGGAGTGGGAAGCTGATCCGCGTGGGTTGACAGGTAGTTATCTTTCGGCTAGTGTCGTGCTGCCGGAAATTGACGGAGGAGGGCGTCCGGAGGTATTGTCGGTTCAGGATGCCGATGAAAACGGATATTATCAGTTTGTGCCGGTGGATGACCGGGTAGATGATTTGGTAGAAGCAATTTGCCGGCAGGTGAAATTACAGCGGATGCCAAACCGGGATAAACGTATTGCTGTTGTTTATCTGAAGGGACCGGGACAGAGTGCTCTGACAGCAGCAGGGTTGGAAGTGGCACCTTCGTTGTATGAATTGCTGAAACGGTTGAAAGCGGAAGGTTATACAGTAGAGGGTATTCCGGAAACGGAAAAGGAATTCGAGGCGATGCTCCAACGGGAAGGTAGTGTTTTCGGTAGTTATGCGAAGGGACGGATTGCGGAGTTTATGGCGACGGGACATCCTGAGTGGATAAAAAAATCGGATTATGAAGCGTGGGTGCAAAAGGTGTTGACTCCGGAAAAATATGCGGAGGTGGTGGAGCGTTATGGAGAGGCTCCCGGTAGTTATATGGTTGGGGAACAAGATGGTGAACCGGCTTTGGCGTTTGCTTGTCTGCATTTTGGAAATGTGGTTTTAATGCCACAACCACCTGCGGCATCCGGGGATGATGAGTTTAAGATTGTACATGGTGCAAAGGTGGCACCACCTCATGCTTATATGGCTCCTTACCTTTGGATTCAGAACGGATTTAAAGCGGATGCCTTAATCCATTTCGGAACGCATGGTAGCCTGGAATTTACGCCGGGTAAGCAGGCCGCTCTGTCGCGGGAGGACTGGTCAGACCGGATGGTAGGAACTTTACCGCATTTTTATTATTATACCATTGCAAATGTGGGTGAAGGGATCGTAGCCAGGCGAAGGACGTATGCTTCACTGGTGTCTTATCTGACACCTCCGTTTATGGAGAGCCGTACACGCGGACAGTATGAAGAACTTTTCGACTTGATTGCTCGTTACGACCGGACTTCGGAAGTACAACGACAGGAGGTGGCATTGCAGATTAAGCGGAAGGTGGTTGCATTGGGATTACATCATGATTTGCAGCTGGATAGTGTGATTACTATACCGAGTACAGAGCAGGAGATTCGGCAGGTAGAGAGTTTTGCCGAAGAAATTGCCAATGAAAAGATGACGGGCAAGCTTTATACAATGGGGCAAGTGTATGCCGGGAAAGAAATGGAGGAGACTGTCGTTGCCATGAGTGCCGAGCCACTGGCCTATAGTCTGGCCCGGCTTGACCGGCAGAAAGGGAAAATTACACCGGAACAATATAATGATAATGTGTTTATATCCAGATACTATTTGTCAGATTCCCGTCAGTTGGTGAGAAAGGCACTACGGACTGGCAGCAATTTGTCGCTCGGGGAGTTGGGGGTGAATATGGAAGATGTGATGCGGGCGAAAGCGACGGAAATGGCTGTAAGTCCGCGGCAATTGTCGATGAGTGAGATGATGGCGATGGCTTCGGAAGCAGGTAATAATATTTCCGAAGGCGTGAAAAAAAGTGAGGGAGGAATGAAAATGCCGGCCGGAATTCCGAAAGTCGGTAAGATGCCGGATTGGGTGAAAAAAAGGATTGAAGCCCGGAAAAAGGCGGAAGCGGAAGGGAAAAAAGCGGAGATGCCGGAAGTTCCGGCGGAAGAAAAAGAATTTGCACAGGCGGTTGGGGAGATTGAGCGGACAGCTGAAAATATACAACAGTATGTACAGGAATTGCGTGAGTCTCCGGAACGGGAAATGCGTTCGTTGTTGAATGCGTTGAACGGTGGATTTATAGCTCCGTCGCCGGGAGGGGATGCTGTGCGTAATCCGAATACACTGCCGACCGGGCGTAATCTCTTCGGTATTAATGCCGAAGCAACACCTGGTGTGAGGGCCTGGGACGAAGGGAAGGCGTTGGCCAAGTCCACGCTCGACCGGTATTATCGTAAGCATGGTGAATATCCGCGTAAAGTCAGTTACACTTTTTGGGCGGGGGAGTTTATCGAAACTGAGGGAGCGACTTTGGCTCAGGCTTTGTATATGTTGGGGGTTGCCCCTGTTCGTGACGGAATGAATCGTGTGACAGATCTGCGTTTGATTCCATCGGCTGAACTGGGTCGGCCGAGGATAGACGTTGTGGTTCAGACCTCCGGACAATTACGTGATGTGGCTGCTTCCCGTTTGGAATTATTGACTAAGGCTGTGAAAATGGTGGCTCAGTCGGAAAATGACACTTGCGGGAATTATGTGTCGGAAGGAACGGTAGAATCAGAAAGAATTTTGTTGGAAAAAGGTTTCTCTCCGAAAGAAGCCCGTGAACTGTCGACAGTACGTGTTTTCGGTGGAGCCGGTTATGGAACGGGAATCACAGGATTGGTGGAAAAAGGAGATGCCTGGGAAAAGGAATCCGAGATTGCTGCCCGTTATCTAGTGAATATGGGGATGATGTACAGTGACGGTAAAGCCTGGGGTAAGTATGGTAAAGAAGTTTTTGAAGCGGCTCTACATGATGCGGATGTGGTTGTTCAACCCCGTCAGAGTAATACATGGGGAGCTTTGAGTTTGGATCATGTTTATGAGTTTATGGGTGGTCTGAATCTTACGATAAGGCAGATTACGGGTAAGGATCCGGAAACTTATTTGAGTGACTACCGGAACAGGAACCACATGCGCGTGCAGGACCTGAAAGAGGCGATAGGGGTAGAAGGACGTACTACTCTTTTTAATCCTGAGTATATTCGTGAAAAAATGAAAGGAGGTGCTTCGTCGGCCGCTCTTTTTGGTGAAACGATCCGGAATACTTTCGGATGGAATGTGATGAAGCCTTCGGTGATAGGAAACGATATTTGGGATCGTATCTATCAAGTGTATGTAAAAGATGAGTTCAATCTGGGGATACACCGTTTTTTTGAAGCGGAAAATCCGGCAGCGTTGCAGGAGATTACAGCAGTGATGTTAGAAACAGCACGGAAAGGATACTGGAAAGCAACGGAGGAGCAATTGAGGGAAATATCCGGCTTGCATGTCCGGTTTATCAGTGAGCATGGACCGGCCTGTTCCGGATTTGTATGCGATAATCAGAAATTGCAGAAATTTGTAATTTCTCATATATCTGAAAATGGCCGTGAAGTATATCAGAAACAATTGGACAGGACCCGGGAAGTGCAAACCGAACATAGGCAGAATGCGGTGGTGTTGAAAAAAGAGGTTTCTTATCAGCCGGCGCAAGAAAACCGGAATACCTTAATCGGTCTGAAACCTGTATTTACCGGGATGCTGATCGTTGGGATACTATTGGTTTTAGTGGTAATCTGGAGGCGGAAAAAAAGATAAATGAGAATTTAGCAGTTGGTTTGACCACCTAGTTTAGCTTCTATCTCTTTGATTTTCAGCTTGCCCTACATTAGTTTCGGAAGAAGTGTGTCACGAAGGCAAATAAGCCTGTCATTTTCTTGTAACACCTTTGCCATTTGCTCAAAATGGCAAAGGTGGCGTTCATCGTTCTTGCCTCATATTCGGAGGGTATTCTGATTTCAAATTCGGGCAATGCTTTTTTATTAAGGTGAAGTACGGTAGTTCCATTCACATATCCGAGACAATGTCCCTTAAATTGTATTTTGATATAAAGGGCAAAGAGATTGGCTATTTTATCTTATTTATCAGTTATTATCCATTCTCCTATTTTACCTCCCTTTCTAGTCAGCCTTTCATCTGCTCGTAATTGCCCCATTATCTTACGAACTTGCCGTTCACTTAAATCAAGCCTTCTTGCAAGTTCTGCCCTTGATATAGAAGGATTATTCTTTATCAGTCCAATAAGGTCTTCGACTTCTTTTGGATCACTTTGGATCATCTTTGGATCATCTTTGGATCGCTTTGGATCGCTTTGCTCTTCTGTCCTCCAAATGACTACTCTGAAATCTTCCTCCTGGTAAAACTCCGGTGTCTTCAACCCATAATCGCGACATTTCTCAATAATATCTTCTGTACCAGTACCAACCTTCTCGATATACCCCTTCCAATACATCGGATCGGCTATCAATGGATTAGTCGGCAGAGACTTATGAGGTCCTTGAAGTTTCTGCACCGTGAGTCCATACGGTAGTTGTCCTGGATTCCAAATCTCCAGCCTATTCCGGAATAGCATCACCTGAACACTTGCATTACTCGTATAATCTCTATGACAAATGGCATTGACAATCGCTTCTTTAACTGCATCAATAGGCAATTCAGGATGAGTTGGAACAGATGCTGTTTCTCCTTCATCACGAGTACCCACCCAATTATTCACACGACTCATTACAAAACTCGTTGATTGATCCACCAATTCAAATACATCTCCACGATAAATCTGATATGCTGGCATAGGCTTTCTCACCACATTACCATAAAACTGAACGCATTTAACTTCTGAAGGTATGAAATATTTCTGAGGTTTCTTGCCGAAAAGCAGAATTGCAGCATTGGCAATCCTATCGTTTTCATCAATCAAATCCAAATGAGTAAGCAACTCTTTTATGGGAGTATCTACCGAAAGTGGAAAATTTCGTTTTGAACGGGCAACTTGAAGAAAACTACGTATTTTATCCTCATCCAAATCATCAAGTGTAGCTCCATTGTCGTATGAGGCATCGAACGGTCGCCATCTTATATATTCTTTTTCCTCAAGATAACGAATCAATGATGCATATACAGATGTACGTAATCCTTCTAAATCCACGAATGTCTTGCGAACAATATCACGCTCCACTTTCTTTATCAGAGCAGTCTCTTTTGGATGCCTATCGTCTTCATTAATGCTCTTGATATAGATTAAACGGCTCTTATGTAATTCCGCAGCTAAATCGTATTCTCGTTCTGTCGGTGAAACACCCTCTGCATCTTCATATCCGTACAAATTACCATACAAGCCCAAGTATATATCACATAGTTTCACCTCATTCAAATATACATGACTTATCGGATACTCATTCGCTGGAACCTCCTCAAAAATGAAAGGTTCAAAAAATTTCCCCAACAATACATCTGTTCGGATATAATGACAAAGCATAGCTCGCTCTTTCGAGAACTCACTCTGTACACTGCTTATGAATATTTTAATTCGTCTCATAAATGCGGTAAATTCAGTATATATACTTATAACTTTTCTATTGTAGGACTTGCCCATAACCAATTGTCCTCAATTTTATTCTCATCAGGGAAATAAGACTTCTCAATAATAAGTTTCGCTAATTTAATGTTACTCTTTAAGTTACTAATATCTGTTTCAGTTAGTGAAAACTTAAAATTATAGATAAATGGAGACTTATTGCCTGCTATATAAACTTTGCATGATGCCGTATAACTTCCTTTCTTCCATATTATAGAGTCATCACACAATCGCATTAAATCGATGTATTCACTTGATTGTTTTATAGTATCCACATTTATATTTCCTGTATATTTTTGATTTTCAATCAGCTGATTAATTTTATTGATCAACTCTTTTTTCTTCTCTCTAAAATATACCGAGTGGAATCCTACAAGTTTTTCAACCAACGCATCCCTATATGAAACAAAAGCTATAGCTTTCTGCTGTTTACCCATCGTTGCAGATGCAAATGGTGCTTTTAGCTCATAATAGGTTTCTCCATACCAAGCCCAATTAAGATTATACGTAGAATTATTATTATCCTTGATTATTAACTCCATATTCTCTACCAAGGAAGATTTATGCTTTGAAATGAATGATAAATTCACATTTAGAACGGAGCCAAATGCGATATAACCAACTTGGGCTTCATTATCGCAAATAATATTAAGTTTGGGTTTCCTAAGCCAACTCACAATCCATTTAATAATTTGTGGCATCCAGGCTAATGCACCAAGAACCGCAGTTATTTTAAATAATGTATCCATAATATATATTATATATATACTAATCAATAACTTATAATTGTTCCCCTACACCTTTGAACTTCTCGATAAAGGTAACAATTTTTTGAAAAACCGTCTGCTTCTTCGTTAAATATTGCGGATTAAGAGGACTCATTTTAGGCAATATGTTATTAAAGTCTGTCCCGTTTTCACTTGCAAATTTACGTTTCAAATTATTTCTCCAACCATTTCTTAAACAATGTCGCTTTCTCTTTGCTTATCACAATATTCTCATCCTTACATCCTTTCAATCTTACTATGAGTTTGGAACTGAAGTAAAAACTGATTTTTCTGATGCCATTAATGTTGGCGATATACTGTCGATTGAGACGGAAGAAACGGGCAGGGTCTAAAGCCTGCTCCAGGTCGTTCATGCTCATGGGCAGCGGATAGGATGTGCCGTCGACGGCAAACGCCGTGATGCGGTTGTCATGCATATTGATGTAGCATATGTCGTCAGCGCAGAGCATGCAAAGCTCGTCACCTTTCGTGATTAGGAAACGCTCGCGGTATTGGCGCGTGTCGTTAAGCACGTCGTGCAGCGGACTCACCACGGCAGACTGCTGCGCATAGCGGTTAAACCGCAGTTTGCCGATTGCGGCACGCAGCTCACCTGCGTCAATCGGCTTCATCAGATAGTCGAGTCCGTTGTTCTTTATCGCCTCCATTGCATATTCGTCGTAAGCCGTGGTGAAGATCACGAACGACTGCGGCATCACCTTGCGGAACGCTTCAAACACGTCACTGTCGGCAAGTCGGATGTCGGAAAAGATAAGGTCATAGTCGTTGTTGGCGGCAAGCTCCTCTGTCACCTCCACCACACTTTTCAGCGGTCCATGCACGTCTATCGTGTCGTCAATATCCATAATGAGCCTTTTCAGACGTCTAGCGCTGAAATGGTCGTCTTCTATAATCAATACCTTTTGCATCGTTCTTCTATTGTTTTCGTTTTATGATTGGCAGTCGCACCTCAAAGGCATCCTGACTGGCTACGAACTCTGGCTCTGCCTCGCCCTCCAGTCGGTAGCGTTGCTTCAGGTTGCTGATACCTATTCCGTACGACTCTATGCTCTGGTCGTTGGTCTGGTTGGTATATATGCGGTTGTTCTTTATGACGAGCATGTCGCCCTGGCGACCAAGAGACACATGAAGTTCGGTGCCGCTCTGCGGACAGTTGTGCTTCACGGCATTCTCGATGATAAGCTGTAGACTCAGCGAGAGAATACATTCGTTGCGGTCGCCGTGCAAATCGTCGGCGTGCAGGACGATGGCGTTGTCGTATCGCATGTTGAACAGCCCGATGTACGACTTGATGAAGTCGGTGCCGTCGGCAAGGGTTATATACTTCTTGTCGATATGCTGAAGTATGTAGCGGTAGATATGTGAGAGTTTCACGACATAGTCCTCAGCCATCTTCGGGTCCTCCCCTATCATTCCGGCAAGTGAACTAAGACTGTTGAACACGAAATGTGGGTCCAACTGCAGCATAAGGTATCGCTTCTGTAAGGCGAGGTTCTCCTTGCCTTTCAGAACAATCATGTCTGAAAAGTGCATCGAAAGGTGGATGAGTGCTACAAGACTCGCTATCAGTCCGAATAGGAAAGACGTTCCCCATATATCCTGCATCATAAGCTTAGGTGCTACAAGGCTCAGCAGCAGTTCGCAGCCACCAGCAATAAGCAGGTTGAAGCCCAACAACACCAGTCCGTTCTGCACGAACACACGGTGGCCCTGCCATTCGCGCCAAAAGCGCTGCTGTTTGAACAGCCATCGGTTGAGATACAAACTCGAAAGCGAGAACAAACCGCAGAGTGCAAAGTCAACAAGCAACTCAGGATACAGTCCGCTTACAGACTGTAGGAAGTCGGGCAGGTCTACCAATATCCAAATGATGTCGTACAGGAAGAAGAAGATAAGCGAGTAGACAAGCCACTCAAGGAAAGAGTTCTTGGATCTATGCATAATTATATAATAAAATGATTATCCTTGCTCCAACAAGTTCTTATCTGTCAAGAAATCCAAGAGTCCGACAGTCAACACACCGAGTTCGTCCTCCTTGCGATGAATGTCATCACCAACAATGACAATCTTACGAAAGTGGTCATTGATTGACAATAATGGGCGACGTTCTTGCTGTTCCTTTTCTGGCGTAGGCATGTGGAAAGCCGACTGGATATACACTCTGTATGGAGGGCGGTTCACCACAAAGTCTACCTCCAACTGTTTTCTGACAAACTTACCGTTCTTATCCTTGCCACCAAGTTCAACCAATCCTACGTCCACATTATATCCTCGACTGCGAAGTTCATTATAGATAATGTTTTCCATAATGTGCGTTTCTTCCTGCTGTCGATAGTTGAGAATGGCTGCACGTATGCCGACATCAGCGAAGTAGTATTTCGTCTCGGTACCAATATATTTTCTGCCTTTCACATCATAGCGCAAGGCTTCCTCTATCAAGAATGAGTCTTTCAGATAGTCAATGTATTGTTTTATAGTGTCTCTTTTTATGGTTACCCCTTGTGAAGATTGAAAGGTATTGGCTATTCTCGTTGGATTGGTTGACGAACCAATGCCCGAGGCAAGCACACGCACCAATTCCTTCATTCCTTCAGGATTACGCAGATGGTTGCGCTCAATTACGTCACGCAGATAGGTCGTTTCATACAGACCACGCAAATAGTCTGTTTTCTTTTCTTCCGTTTCAAGCAAAGCCACCTGTGGCAGTCCTCCAAAAGTATAGTAATCCAACCAAGCTTTGCGTATATCTCCACCAATACCACTAAAGTATTCGTCAAAGGTGAGAGGCCAGATGCGTATCTCGTCACCTCTGCCTCGAAACTCTGTCACAACATCACTTGACAGGAAACGAGAGTTTGAGCCCGACACATACACATCTACATTCCTCATGTGTGTCAAGCTAAGAATAACCTCCACAAATTCTTCTACCAACTGTACCTCGTCCAAGACTATATAATAAGGTTTGCCATCATCCATAACCTTTGAATCTATATAGTCGAGCAAGGTATCAGGCTTCCTCAACCGCCTGTTTCGGAAATCATCAAGTTGTATCTCAATGATGTGACTATCAGTCACCCCATGTTCCAACAACCAGTTATGCCAGATATCAAACAACAGGAAAGACTTTCCACATCGTCTGACACCTGTTATAATCTTCACAAGACCGTTTCCACGTCCTGCAATAAGTTCATCCAAGTATTTCTTACGTTCAAATATCATATTAGAGTATTGTTTTTGATACTGGTATCACATTTTACACCGCAAAGATAATAGTTTTATCCCAAAAGCCAGCACAATCAATGAAAAAACTGCGTTTATCAAGTAAAAAAACTGCAAAACGTAGCTTCGTAAACTACACAAAAATGCTTTATAGAACAAAAGGGTATGACATGTAATCACACCCTTCAAGGGAGTCGTTTCAACCGTACCCCTTTATGAATTTCGTCATATAACTTCTATTCACCACATTATAGGGTCAGTTTAAAACGCCCCTCCCAACCCTTATTTCGTGATTCCTGATGTGATTGAAAGTTAAATACGTTAAATCTTCACCTTTTCGTATCTAATCAGAATCCATACGGTCACTTTTCTACCGTTTAGAGCGTATAATACTGATAATCAACTAATAATACATTCTTCAATAAGAAGTTTCCAAATCAGGCATCACAATATCCGACAGCACTTTACCAAAGTGCCGCATTTTCGCTGTCTGTTTTCCGGAATCGGTTTCCTTATGTAAATCGACCAATTCACGCTTCAAGCATCTTACTTGCGTAAATGTTTCAATAATAGCAAATGTGACATTTAGTGCGTTCTTGCTCTTCAAGATTGTGGCAAGCATATACAACCCTTTCTCTGTAAAGACCTTGGGAAGTACCCTGCTTTTGGAAGAAACTTTTGTGGTCGAAAATTTCGACCGCAAAACATCTGATTCTTCAGAAGACAAAACAAACATATAATCCTCCGGAAATTTATCCGGATTGTTACGCACAGCTTCATTGACCCTCTTTGTCTCGACGCCATAAAGACTTGCCACATCGGCATCGGCTATTACAGGAATATCCCTGATTACAACTATACTCTTCCGAACATCAGTCAGAAGTTTGGGATTTAATTCGGTTGTATGTGTCACAATATTCAAATCTTTTTGCGATTTACTCATATCGTTCGTCCTCCCTTTCTTCTTTTTCAAGTTCCTGCTTCTTCATTATCCGCCACAATTCATCTTCAAACAACTTCCTGTCCGGGAGATACAGCTGGTATCGGCTGACAAAAAGTTGGTTTGAAATGCTTCCCATGGCATATTCCATAGTCATTTTGTCGGCTGTAGCTCCCAAAACGATGCCTATCGGAGCATTATCTCCGTCTGTACATACTTCATTACAAAAATAATTCAGATAGAAATTCATCTGCCCGATGTCTTCGTGCTGTACCTCATTGCGTTTCAAATCAATCAGCACATAAGTTTTCAATATCACATGATAAAATACCAAATCTACATAATAATGTCTGCCGGCTATACTGAAACGGTATTGTTGTCCAATGAAAGCAAATCCCCGACCGAGCAGAAACTGTCCCAAATTACTTACAAGCGATTTTTCAAGATCGTTTTCATCATAATGATTAATGTCTGGCAATCCGGCAAATTCCAACACAAAGGGGTCGCGGATGATGTCTTCCGGCTTTTGCACCTCATTCCCACATTCCGCAAGTTTCAACACCCCTTCCTTGTCTTTGCTTAATGCTATGCGGTGAAACAGCATACTGTTCATCTGACGCTTGAGTTCGCGCACACTCCAATGCTGCTTCTCACATTCTTTTACATAAAAAGAACGTTCTAATTCATTATCCAACTTAAGTATCTCATAGTAATGGCTCCAGTTCAAAAGGTGGGACACTGTCCCACCTTTTGGGAAATACAGATACAACTTTCTAATATACAACAAATTGCTTTTCCCGAATCCCTTCCCGTACAATCTCGTCAAATCTTTGGAAAGACGGTTCAAGAGGTTACTCCCATATTCAGCTCGTTCTTCTCCTTTTTGTTCGTATTCTACAATGTATTTGCCTATATTCCAATAGGCATCTACCATTACAGAATTGATTTCCCGACATATTTTGCCACGTGCCTCGACAAGGATATTGCCTATATCGTTTATCAACGAACCATATAAATTGCCGGCTGTAAGTAATTCATTGTTCATAATTCGTCCTCCTCTAATTCCGCAACTATTTTATCTATCTCTATACGCAACTCGTTCTCTCTTTCCACAATGCGGCGAATCCGTTCGTTCAGTTCCTTGATGTCGGTCTTCGGACGAGTGTCTTTCACTTCTATATAACTGCTTACCGACAAGTTATAATCATTCTCAGTAATAGATTTATAGTCAACAGACTTGGCTATATAATCAACATCTTCTTTTTTGTCGAAAAAATCTATAATCCTGTCTATATGTTTGTTTTCAAGGACATTGTTGTTTGTTTCTTTGGTGAAGAAACTTTCTCCGCTTGCATCAATAAACTGGATTTTGGTATCCGGCTTATGTTTTGAGAGAACTAAGATATTAACGGCTATGGAAGTTCCATAAAATAAATTGGAAGGCAAAGAGATGATAGTTTCAATAAAATTGCTGTCAACCAAATACTTTCTGATTTTTTGTTCTGCTCCTCCGCGATAAAAGATTCCGGGGAAACATACAATAGCAGCCCTTCCCCTGCTTGACAGATAACTCAACGAATGAAGTACGAAAGCAAAATCGGCTTTTGATTTCGGGGCAAGTACTCCGGCAGGAGCAAAGCGGTCGTCATTGATAAGCGTGGGATCATCCGAACCAATCCAATTTACCGAATAGGGAGGATTGGAAACAATGGCATCAAAAGGCTTGTCATCTCCAAATTGAGGGTCGGTAAGCGTATTTCCGAGTGCAATGTTAAACTTATCGTAATTGATGTTGTGCAGGAACATATTCATACGAGCCAAGTTGTAGGTGGTATGATTTATTTCCTGACCAAAGAAACCGTCTTCAATGATGCGATCTTCAAATTGTTTCTTGGCTTGCAAGAGCAATGAACCTGAACCTGCGGCCGGGTCGTATATCTTGTTGACAGTAGCCTGTTTGTGCATAGCAAGCTGTGATATGAGTTTTGAAACATTTTGCGGCGTGAAAAATTCGCCTCCTGACTTTCCTGCATTGGCTGCGTAATTGTTTATGAGAAATTCGTAAGCATCACCAAAAAGGTCTATCTCATGTTCCTCAAAATTTCCAAAATTCAATCCTTCTACACCTTTTAAAACAGCCGCTAATCGACTGTTTTTGTTTTCAACGGTATTACCAAGCCTTGTACTGGTTGTATCAAAATCGGCAAACAGTCCTTTGATATTCTTTTCGGAAGCATAACCATTGGCCGAACTTTCGATAGAATCGAAGATGGCTTTCAAATCCGTATTAAGATTGGGATTGGTGTTGGCAGTCTTTACCACATTACCAAAAAGCTGGCTCGGATATATGAAATATCCTTTTGTCTTTACAGCATCATCTTTAATCTCAGGAGTGATAACACTATCAGGCAAAGAAGCATAGTCGATACTATCGTCTCCACCCTCTATATAGTCAGTAAAATTTTCACTGATGAAACGGTAGAACAATGTGCCTAAAACAAATTGTTTAAAGTCCCATCCGTCAACAGCCCCACGCACCTCATTGGCTATTTTCCAAATCTGAGATTGCAGCTGTTCTCTTTGCTGTATGCTTGTCATTATTATATTACTTTTTCTAATGTTATCAAATAATTTCTTGTGGCAGATAATATTTACTTACTTTTATTGATAAGTTCTCTCCGTTCAATATTTAATAGTTCTGCTATTCTTGAAAGAGTAACCAAATCAGGCTGTGAAACATTGGTACACCATTTTGATATTGTTGATGGATCCCTCCCCAACTGTTCTGCCAGCCACTTTCCTGTTTTCTTTTTTTTCTACCAAAACCAACTTAAGTCTATTTATATCTTCCATGCCAATCATTAAATTGAATTTTACGTAAAGGTAATGAATTAATTTTGTTCGGTAATAGGAGTAATTCACTTTTTGTTTTGCACATATTTACCGACCTTGGAAGGAAAGGCTTTAGCAAGTAGTTGGGGCTCCCGAAATATTTCCGGTGCCCCAAAACACAACTTGATGTTCGTTTGAACATAAAAATCAAGATAAAAAAGCAGGTAAATTTGTCTGTAATTTAAGTATGACCAAAAGCAATTTGATATTGGATTGTTGGTCGGATATAACCAGTAGGTCAGTAATCCAGCCAACCATTCAGTCATTAACTCAATCAGTCAGAAATATCTATTATGACAGTAAAAATTTAATTGGATCAGATGACAAAATTATCTAAGAGCCGAATTGCAAACACCCTAAACATTAAAGTATATAGATGCGAGATTTTATTCATACGAGAGGAAATCCTGAGTGTCGGGCTTCCTCCCGTTCGTTTTTTCGATGTGCGCAAACGACGTTTCGGCAGCCGATTCCTCCGTTTCGCTTTATTTCTCCCGTTTTTCTCATTTATTCCGGAGATTTTTTATACCTTTGCGGCCGGTTGTGGTAATGCAGTATTTTTCTTTGCTGTTTAAAAGGGAATCCGGTTGGAATCCGGAACAGTGCCCGCTACTGTGAACCCTGTGTGTAGAAAAGCGTCTTACACCACTGTCCGGATGTAAGGATGGGAAGGTTGCTTTTCTGGGGTAAGTCAGGAGACCTGCCATGATTGTATAGGTAATAAAGCTTTTCCGGGGTCAGAAAAGTTATTATTAATGTCTTAATTTAATCATTTCATGAAAAAATGGTGTATGCTGGTAATGCTATGGTTATTTGCCATCGGTTATGTGTCGGTACAAATAACAGGATCAATCCGAACTAATTGCAGGATAAGAGGTATATTGGATCGTTGAAAATAAAATGATAATCATATGAAATATTTGTTTTTAGTAATAGCGTTGTTTATCGGGTCGGTGTGTATGGCCCATTCCGATGAAAATTTTATAGAATCGGATCTTTTCGGAAATTTAGGAGAGCGGGATAAGGCTGCCATCCTGATCATCCATTTCGGTACCACTCATGACGATACCCGGGTTTTGACAATCGATGCAATCAATGCAAAGATGAAAGAAGCTTTTCCAGGTATCGAAGTCCGGGAAGCCTGGACCTCCCGGATTATCCTGAAGAAATTGAAGGAAAGGGGAGTAGAACGCCTGAATCCGGCCCAGGCACTCATTCAGCTGCATGAACAAGGTTATACGCATATTTTAATACAATCTACGAATATAATCGAAGGTACCGAGATGAAAGAATTGCGTCGCGAAGTGGAAGGGCTTTCGCTGAATTTTAAAGATATTCGTGTCGGAAATCCTTTGTTGTATGCTCCTGAGGATTATACAGTGGTTGTGAAGGCAATTACAGAGGCCATGAATCAGGCTGATAGAGGTGGACAAAAATTATTGGTGGGCCATGGAACACCCGATCCTGCAACAGCTTCGTATGCTATGTTCGATTATATGCTGAAAGCGGAAGGACATCCGGAATATCATGTCGGAACTGTAGAAGGGTATCCGGAATACGAAGACGCTTTGCGGCTATTGAAAAACGGAAAATCCAAAACATTGACTTTGGCCCCCCTGATGTTTGTTGCCGGAGATCATGCTAAAAATGATATAGCAGGCGAATGGAAGGAAAATCTTGAAAAACAGGGTTATAAAGTGAATCTTTACCTGAAAGGGTTGGGAGAAAATCCAACTGTTCAGCAACTCTTCATCCAACATGCCCGGTTTGCTGCCGGACATAAAGCGGTGGATATGGCTACCAGGAAAAAGGGGTATATGCAGGGAAAATAAAAGGTCGATTCTTTTTGCGGAAACCCGCAAAAAGAATAATGGACAGATGTCAATGGACGATGGACAATTATTGGAAGCTTTGCTTCCATCAAAAGATAAAGAAGGGAAGAAAAATGAGAAAAGAAAATGAGAATAAAATCATTGACAATCAACACAATATATCCTATTCTTCGGGTATACTGTTTCATTGTCAATTAACCAGGTGCCCGCAGGGTCCCATGACTTTATAAATATTATGAAATTTATAGACTTTCAACTAAATTAAACGAACGTTTTATTTGATATCTCTTAAGTTTTCGGTGAATTTTATGTTTTCTGCATAAAATGAGAGGGAATCCGGTGCAATTCCGGAACAGTGCCCGCTACTGTGAGGTTCGTATAAGGTGAAAAGTTTTCTTACAACCACGGTCGACGCGACTGGAAGGTTACTTTTCCGGACTGAGTCAGGAAACCTGCCGAAAATAATAATAATGCTATTCCCGTGGACAGGAATAAGATTATAGATAAAAACATGTTGACAAAAATTTTCCGAAAAATTCATCGGATACTCGGTTTATTACTCAGTATCTTGTTTCTGATGTGGTTTATCTCTGGGATTGTAATGATTTATCATAGTTTCCCACGGGTAAATCAGAAATTGAAATTAGCCCGTCAGGAGTCTCTGACAGGTCCGCTTCCGGCTGTAGATTCTTTATTGCAGGTACTGCCCGACAGTAGTCGTTTAGGAGGTTTGTCTGTAGATATGTATCTCGACCGGCCGGTATTTCATCTGAAAGGGCGGCAATTACCTGCCGGTTTGTATGCCGATTCATTGCAGGTTGTCGGTAAACCTGATTTTAACGAGATTTGCCGGATTGCCGGACAATTGGGTGGATCGGTTGCTTATCGGGTAGATTCCTTAAACCGGTTGGATCAGTGGATTCCTTTCGGTTATTTGACCAAAGAATTTCCGATTTATAAGTTTTCGTTCGAAGATGATGCCCGGCAAGAGATGTATATATCTTCGAAAAGCGGTAAAGTGTTGCAATGGACTGACCGGAATTCCCGCTTTTGGGCTTGGCTGGGGGCTATTCCTCATTGGGTGTATTTTACTTCTCTACGGCAAAATCAAGCGCTTTGGATTAATTTTATGATCTGGGCGTCCGGATTGGGAGCTATCATGTGCTTCTCCGGTTTGTGGATCGGGATTTGGGTATTTTGGAAAAACCGGAAGAAAGGGTTGCGTTCGCCTTATAAAAAATGGTGGTTACGTTGGCATCATATCACCGGTGTGGTTTTCGGTGTTTTTGCTCTGACATTTGTATTTAGCGGAATGATGTCGCTGGTGGATATTCCTTCCTGGATGCAGAAAGGTAAAACCAGGAACCGTGAAGTACGTTTTCGGGGACGTGAGGGGGGAATGTTGGCCGCCGATCTGTATGCCTTGGATTACCGGAAAATCGTGGATAGTCTGTCTGATGTGAAAAGTATCGAGTGGGCATCCTTTGGAAAATATCCTTATTATGTCGTGAATTCGGGCAGTAAAAAACAGTTTATCGATGCTGCGGATACGAGCCGTTTGTCGCCTTTTACCCTGACCGAAGAGATGGTGCGTGAAACGGTTCGTGAAATTCACGGTCAGGATACCCCTTATACTCTGGAATGGATGACGGATTGGGATGATGATTATTTCTCCCGCCGGAATATGCTGACACTTCCGGTGTATAAAGTGGTGATAGACGATGAATTGCATACCCGCCATTATTTCAATCCCGAAACTTTATACCATCGGCAAATCGATGATAATGGACGTTTGAGAGGAGTTTTGTATAGTGGATTGCACAGTCTGAATTTTAAATTTCTGGCCGAACGTCCGTTGTTATGGAACGTTGTGATGTATGTGTTGATGCTCGGAGGAACTTTCCTTTCTCTATCCGGGGTTGTGTTGACTTTCAAGTGGTTGGGAAGAAAAATCCGGAAATTATTCCGATAATCTTATAGATAAAGTAATAGAATTGAATTGTTATTAATAGTGCTAAAAATGAAAAAATTAATTTTAGTTTTTGTAATGTGGCCGATGATGGTGTCTGTGTTTGGACAAAATCAGCGGAAAAGTATAACGGATACGGTTTTCCAGTTAGATCAAGCCATTGTGAAAGAAACAATCAAGAAGAAAGTAAACCTTTTGAATCTGGATGTTCCTTTAAAAACATTACCGATGACGGTGACTACTTTGTCGTCGGATGTTTTGGAACGGAAGAATATTCTGAATCTTGAGGATGCTGTCCGTTTTTTACCGGGAGTTACGGTGAAAGATCAGTTGGGAGCTTTTTACCGCTTTTCGGTTCGGGGATCGAATGAGACGGTAGTGGCTGTAGATGGTTTTAGAGATGAGCGTTCGTTATTAAACAATGTACCTTTCGGTGATTTGTCCTCCATAGAATCTATCGAAGTGTTGAAAGGAGCGGCAGCCGTGTTGAGCGGGCATTCTGTCATGGGTGGAGTGATTAATATTGTGCGTAAAAAAGCCGTTCCTGATTTTACTGCCGGAGCCCGGTTGAGTTATGGGAATTGGGGGGTGAAGTCGACAAGTCTGGATTTCGGTGGGAAATTGGCAGGTCCTTTGACTTATCGGGCAACAGCACATTATTCGACAGGAGATGGATACCGGCATGTACGTGCTGACCGTTTTTCAGCAACGGGATCACTGGCGGCAAATATTGGTAAAACCGGTTATTTCGAGGGAACGTTAGGTTATAGTGATGACAAATACGATACGGAAATAGGATCTGCTCCAACCTATAATCGTGCAGATATCTTCGGTCCCGACGGGAAGGTGGTTATGGCGAAAGGTTCCCGGAATCCCTTTGCCGATTATCATACCATATATAATGATTTCAATAATAATATGATGAAACGCCGGGTGACTGATATTTCTTTATCCTATACGCAGCAACTCGCCTCTTTTATGAAAATACGGGACCGGTTCAGCTGGAATCATAGTGATTTGGATTATGCTGCGGTTGAAGGAATGAGTTACCGGACAGATACGGTGAACCGCTTCAGTGGAGGATATTATTATGAAAACGGCAGTAAAAGATATTATATTGATCTTACCGACTCCCTGAAAACAGGTTCTCCGCTTTGTTTCAGTCCTGACAGCCGGGGATGGACCAATATGCTGGAATTAACGGGAGATTTTAAAACCGGAATAGTGGGACATAAATATATATTGGGTTTTACCTATTCCTATTTTAATTATACACAGTATAATGGCTGGAATGAAGGAGATGTATGGGGACCTGGCTTGAATCAGCTGGTATCGCTGCATAATCCGCAGCTGGTAAGAAATTGGTGGGATTATAAATATTCCAAAGCATCCATTCGGGATTGGAGAACTTCAGGATTATATATACATGACGTGATCGATATAAATAACAAATGGAAAGCGATGGGATCTGCCCGTATGGATTTTTATAATTACCGTACTGCTACTGCTAAAGTAAAAGACGGACGGCAGGAATACGATGAGGCAGACCGGAGTGAATGGAAGAAAGTAAAGACTTCTGCCTTTACCGGTAGGGCAGGTTTAGTGTATATTCCGGTGGAGGAGATTTCTCTCTATGCTTCTTTTGGTTCTCATTTCAAACCTTATAATACGATGTACAGTAGCCGGGTAATTTATCTCGACCGCAATGGAAAGCGGTTTAATCCTTCTAAAGACGGAGGTGAAGTCTTTAAGCCTGAAAAGGGATACCAGGCTGAAATCGGAGTACGGTATATGTGGGCTGACCGGATCGATTTTTCAGGAAGTGTATACTATATCCGGAAAAATAATGTGGTGAAAAATTTAGGCACCCAGGAAGAGAAAGATGAAACAACCGGTGAAATGGTTCAAAAAACGATACAAGCTCAGGTGGGTACTGCCGATTCGCGGGGATTCGATCTGGAGTTGACGGTACATCCCGTTTCTACCTTGGCTGTTACGGGTGGCTTGGGCTGGCAGGACTACCGGATCAGGAAAATCAATCAGAGTAAAGACTATCCGGAATATACCGATCCTGGTAAAAATGTACGGGCTACAAGAATTCCCCGCACTACTTTTTATGTGTATGCCGATTATACCATACCTAAAGGATTATTGAAAAATTTGTCCTTCCATTTGAGCGGAACTTTCCAGGATAAAATATTTACCGATGTAGCCAACCGGGTTTATAATCCTGCTCTGTTTCTTGTAGACGGAGGATTATTCTATACGATAAAGCAAAAAGTCACTTTGGCTTTAAATGTGGATAATCTTTTTGACAAAGAATATTTTAAAAGTACGACGGTATATGGTAAACCGAGAAATTTTACCGGAACGATATCTTACCGTTTTTGATTAAAAATGCATAAAGAGACAAGGGTTTTGTGGTAGATAGCCACAGAATCCTTGTCTCTTTATTTATAATAATAGATGAAATGGATTATCACATTATTTTTATCTTTGTCTTTAAAATGAATTCAAATGAAAAACGGTAAAATATATGTAGCCGGGATCGGGCCCGGTTGTGAGGATGATATTACTCCTGCAGTGAAAAAAGCGGTGTCGGTATCGGATGTCGTGGTCGGATATAACTATTATTTTTCTTTTATACAGCCCTTTGTCATGGAAGGGGCAGAGTGTGTCGATTCCGGGATGAGAAAAGAATGGGACCGGGCTCAGATGGCGTTCGGGTATGCCGAACAGGGTAAAACCGTTTGTGTCATCAGTTCCGGTGACGCCGGAATCTATGGAATGGCGCCTTTAGTCTGGGAGATGAAACGGGAAAGAGGTTCTGAAATCGAAATCGAAGTATTACCCGGTATCAGTGCTTTTCAGAAAGCGGCTTCTTTGCTTGGAGCACCTGTCGGACATGATTTCTGTGTGATTTCGCTGTCTGATTTGATGACTCCCTGGGAAAAAATAGAAAAACGGATTGAGGCTGCTGCCGCTGCCGATTTTATCACTGCTGTATACAACCCCAAAAGTGAAGGACGTTATTGGCAATTATACCGTCTGAAAGAAATCTTTCTGCAACAACGGGCAGGGAATACCCCGGTGGGTTATGTCCGTCAGGCCGGACGGCCGGAGCAGGAGGTAACCGTGACCACCCTGGCCGATTTCGATCCGGAACAGATAGATATGTTCACCGTAGTACTTTTGGGAAACTCCCAGTCCTATAACTGGCAAGGAAAAATGATCACCCCCCGCGGATATTACCAAAAAATGAAACACGGGGACGGGGGTTTTGTTTCAAAACCAGGTCAGGAGATCATGATCCGTAGTTTCCGGACGATCGCTTCGGAGTTGAAGCATCCCGATATCCCGCTGGATCGCAAATGGGTTTTATTGCATACGATACATACCACTGCCGATTTCGATATGGAAAATAGATTCTATGCCGACGAGGGGGCGGTGGACTCGATCTACCGGGCTTTAAGCGGGGGGAAAGTAAAGACTATCGTCACGGATGTCACGATGGCTGCTTCGGGGATCCGGAAAGGGGCACTCGAACGTTTAGGTTTGGAAGTGAAGTGTTATTTGGCCGATCCGCGGGTTGCAGAGATGGCTTCCCGGATGAATATTACCCGTACCCAAGCAGGTATCCGGCTGGCTACGGAAGAGCATCCCGATGCACTTTATGTTTTCGGTAATGCGCCGACAGCATTGATGGAATTGTGTTCTCTGATGCGGAGAGGAAAGGCTTGTCCTGTCGGCGTGGTCGGTGCTCCGGTCGGTTTTGTAAATGTACGTGAATCCAAGCATATGCTGAAATCTTTTACGGCTGTTCCTAAAATTATTATCGAAGGCCGGAAAGGAGGGAGCAATCTGGCTGCAACGATTGTGAATGCCATTCTTTGTTTCGACGATGCAGGGCAGTTATTGCCGGGGAGAGACCTTTAAAGATGGTGTAGGATGGATAAGGTAATCGATATACAAAATTGGACACGGAAAGAAGAATACCTGTTTTTCAGGACTTTTCTTAATCCGATGATTTCTGTTACGGTTGAGGTGGATTGTACGACGGCTTACCGGAAGGCAAAAGAACGACAACAGCCCTTTTCATTGTATTATATGCATGCAGCTGTAACGGCGGCTAATCGCATCGAGGAATTTCATTACCGGCAAGTAGGAGAAGAGGTCATACTTTATGAACGAATCGATTTATTTACGCCTGTACAAAATGCCGACGGCAGTTATCGTTCTGTCCGTTTGCCTGCGATAGAAACATTCGAAGATTTCCTGGCTGCTGCCCGGCCTCTTATCGAGGCTGCAAAGCGTGGAGAAGGAGAGGTACATAATGAGGCCGGACAAGGTAGGGATATTTTGTTGATCAGTGTGAATCCCTGGTATCGTTTTACAAATGTACAACTTGCTATTCCCGGAGAACCTCACCAGAATATTCCGATTTTTACTTTCGGTAAGATAGAAGAACGGGAAGGTAAGCGGATCATGCCGGTGGCTTTATCGGTTAACCACGGTTTTGTCAGCGGCTATCAGATCGGATTGTATTTGAAGGAGTTCCAGCGATTGTTGGACCGATAGTTTTCTGATGAATCCGGAATGAAAATAGAGATAAATGAAAAAATTCTATATCATAGGCATCGACGATAATGGCCAAAGGGAATTTCAGGCTGAAGTTCGGGAGATCATTACAACTCATCGGGTATTTTCCGGGGGGAAGCGTCATTATGAGTTAATGCGCGACCGTCTGCCGGAACAGTATGTTTGGATCGATATCACCGTACCTCTGGAGGAGGTTTTTGAGAAATATGCCGCTTATTGCGAAGTGGTGGTTTTTGCCTCGGGTGATCCGCTTTTTTTCGGATTTGCCAATACGGTAAAGAGCCGTTTACCGGAAGCGGAGATACAAGTCTTCCCCTGGTTCAATTCTTTACAAATGCTGGCTCATCGTTTGGTCATTCCTTATCAGGATATGGAGGTCGTTTCCCTTACGGGGCGTCCGTGGCATGAGTTCGACCGGGCTTTGATTGCAGGAAAGGAAAAGATCGGGGTGTTGACCGACCGTCAGCATACTCCGGTAGCGATTGCCGGGCGTATGTTGGAATACGGGTATGCCGGCTACCGGATGCATATCGGTGAAATGCTGGGAAATGTGACCGAACGGGTACGGACGATGGAATTGCCTGAGGTGTTGCGTTCGGATTTTGCGTTTCCGAATTGTCTGATGCTTGAAAGGACCGGGCTGCGGAGCCGCCCTTTCGGTATTCCTGAAAATCGATTTTGTCTATTGGACGGGCGTGCTAAAATGATTACCAAGATGCCTGTCCGTTTACTTACACTCAGTATGCTGGATTTACATAACCGGCATAGCTTCTGGGATATCGGTTTTTGTACAGGTTCCGTGTCTGTCGAGGCCAAATTGCAATTTCCTCATTTGCATATCACGGCTTTTGAAGTTCGGGAGGAAGGGCGTGAATTGCTTGAAAAGAATAGCCGGAAATTCGGTACTCCGGGAATAACGGGAGTTATCGGTGATTTTACAGAAGCCGATTTATCGGTTTATCCGGTTCCTGATGCTGTTTTTATCGGTGGACACGGTGGAAAACTTGCCCGTATCCTGACGATATTAGCCGGTATTATGCCTGTAGGAGGTATTGTCGTTTTTAATTCGGTTTCCGAAGAGAGTCTGAATTTATTTCGTCAGGAAGCGGTCCGGTCCGGTTTCCGTCTGACGGACGAATGCCGGATCGCTGTGGACGATCACAATCCGATAACGGTATTGAAAGCTTGTGCAGAGGCGTAAAATTGAATTTAAATGAATGTTTATGTTTCACTTTATCCGTAAGTCGTTGAAAACGGCAAAACACCATCCCCGGTTAGGAGGACTGGAGATTTTAAAATATATCGGTCCCGGTTTATTGGTTACTGTGGGATTTATCGATCCGGGGAATTGGGCTTCGAATCTGGCTGCCGGTGCCGATTATGGTTATACCCTTTTGTGGATGGTATCGTTGTCTACGGTCATGTTGATCATTTTGCAGCACAATGTGGCTCACTTGGGGATTGCTACCGGGCTGTGTCTTTCCGAAGCCACCATGACCTATATCCGGCCGAAATATGCTAAAATGATATTGTGGACGGCTATGGGAGCTTCGGTGTCCACCTCCCTGGCCGAAATTTTGGGAGGAGCGATCGCTTTGGAAATGTTGTTCGGTATTCCGGTGCGGATCGGAGCTATATTGACTACCGTTTTCGTATGTATTATGCTTTTTACCAATTCCTATCGGGTGATCGAGCGTTGGATCATCGCTTTTGTGTCTATTATCGGATTATCTTTTATTTACGAACTGTCCCTGGTACATATCGATTGGGGAGAAGCGGTTCTCGCGTGGGTGACTCCTTCTTTTCCTAAAGGTTCGATGGTCGTGATCATGAGTGTTTTGGGAGCTGTGGTGATGCCGCATAATCTTTTTCTCCATTCGGAGGTAATCCAGAGCCGGCAATGGAATCTGGAAGACGATAAAGTGATTCGCAGGCAGTTGCGTTATGAGTTTTGGGATACTTTCTTATCCATGATGATCGGTTGGGCAATCAATAGTGCCATGATCCTATTGGCGGCAGCCACTTTTTTCAAAAGCGGTAGTACGGTCAATGAGTTACAGGATGCCAGTGCTTTATTGCAACCGCTTTTAGGAAATAATGCCGCTGTGATTTTTGCCGTGGCTTTGTTGTTTGCCGGCATCGCTTCGACCATTACTTCGGGAATGGCTGCCGGTTCGATCTTTGCCGGCATTTACCGGGAGCCTTACGACATCAAAGACAGTCATTCCCGTTGGGGGGTATTGCTTTCACTGGTGATGGCATTGATTATTATCATGCTGGTTTCTAATCCGTTTATGGGACTCATCTATTCCCAAATGATCCTGAGTATTCAGTTGCCCGTTACGATTTTCCTGCAGGTATATCTGACTTCTTCCGGGAAAGTCATGGGTAAATATAAAAACCGGACTTCTACAAAATGGATCTTATATATTTTGGGAGGGATTGTGACCGTATTGAATGTGATGTTATTTATCAGTATGTTTTGAAGATAGATGGAAAGAAAGCAAATGGAGAACGAGTTGGAGTTGAAATGGCGACGGATTCAGCAGGCTATGCGGCAGGAAGAAGCTGATGGATGTTTGCTGACGATGAATATGAATTTGTACTATGTGTCAGGGCAGGTGTTTAACGGTTATTTTTATCTTCCGGCGGAGGGACGGCCTTATTGGTTTGTCAAACGACTGACTGTACCCGAAACAAATCAGGTACATGTTATCCGGAAACCGGAACAAATGCCGGAACTTTTTCGGGACCTGAATCTGGCAATGCCCCGCAAGCTACTTCTTGAGGAGGACGAGCTTTCTTATAATGAATGTATCCGTTTGCAACATGTATTCCGGGCTGAAGCAACGGGTAACGCTTCTGCCCTGATACGGCACATCCGAATGATCAAAACGCCTTGGGAAATAGAGCAAATGCGTATCTCTGCCAGGAGGCATGAGGCGGTTTATCGTGAGATTCCGGCCTGTTACCGGCCTGGGATGAGGGATGTTGAATTGCAGATCGAGATTGAAAAGCGGATGCGGATGCATGGTTCCCTGGGTTATTTCCGGGCTTTTGGTTCGAATATGGATATCTTTATGGGAAGTCTGTTGGCAGGAGAAAATGCCGGAGAACCTTCCCCTTTTGACTTTGCCTTGGGGGGAACGGGAATGCATGCTTCGGGGCCTTTGGGAGCGAACGGGACTTTGTTGGAGGAAGGAACTACGGTAATGGCGGATATGTCGGGAAACTATACCGCCTATCAAACGGATATGACCCGGGTGTTTTCAATCGGGAAATTACCGGACCGGGCCTACCGGGTGCATCGTGTCGCTTTGGAAATACAGGCTCGCATGGAACGAACGGCAAAACCCGGGGTGCCCTGTGCCGAATTGTATCGGGATGCTTTGGCAATGGCCGGACAAGAAGGGTTGGAGGATTGTTTTATGGGTACCCGTTTTCAGGCAAAATTCGTCGGACATGGCGTTGGATTGGAAATAAATGAATTGCCTGTATTGACCACCCGCTCGAAGGATATACTACAACCGGGAATGACTTTTGCTTTTGAACCGAAGTTCGTATTGGCAGGAATCGGAGCCGTGGGAATTGAAAATACATTTTTAGTGACAGATTCCGGTGTGGAAAAAATGACTTTATTGGATGAGAATATAATTGAATTATAATTGTAGCTAATTAAATATGATAATAAATACAATGAAAACAGCTATGATAATCGCTTCGGATGCCGGGGCACGAACTGCCGGAATTATCCGGGAAGAACTAGGTAAGGAAGTGGACCTGTTCTCTGTATCGGAACGGAGCGGGTGTGTCCGGATCGATTCGATCACTGATTTTACCTTAAGGCATTTCGGGGATTACGAAGCTTTTGTTTTTATCGGGGCGATGGGAATTTGTGTACGGGCGATCGCTCCTTGTGTGACTTCGAAATATGCAGATCCTGCCGTAGTCAATGTGGACGCTACCGGACATTTTGTTGTGTCGGTTCTGGCCGGCCATGTCGGTGGCGCAAATGCCCTGACCGAACGGTTAGCCCGTATATTAGGGGCTCAGCCTGTGGTTACGACCCAAAGTGATAATACCGGATTATGGGCTTTGGATTTGTTAGGTAAAGAGAATGGCTGGAAAATGGAATACCGGCGTTCCTTGAATGAGCTGATTTCCATTTTCGTCAACCAGCGGCCGACGGCCCTGTTGTTGGATATACGCGATGAGGGAACCGACCGGCTCGAACATTCACGACCAGCCCATGTGGATATCTATTATCATTTCGAGGATATTCCGGCAGGACGTTATGAGCTGATTATTGCCGTTACTCCCTGTTTGTATGAATGTGAAACACCGATTTTATATTATCATCCGGCTGTACTTCATTTGGGGGTAGGATGCCGTAAGCAGTGTAACCCGACCGGTATTTGGGCTTATATTGGTGATGAATTGAAACGGCATGGACTTTCTCCTTTAGCTGTTAAGGTAGTGACAACTATTGAGTTGAAAAAAGATGAACCTATGGTCGCCGATCTGGTTCGGAATCTGTCTGCTAAAATGCAGATTTACAGGCCTGAGGAACTGAAGGATATAGAAGTACCGAATCCCTCCGGGAAGGTATTCGAGGTGACAGGCGCCTGTAGTGTTTCCGAAGCAACTGCTTTGAAAAGTGCCGGGAATACGAAATTATTGCTGGAAAAACAGAAGGGACAGGTTACTCCGGGGAATGATTTTACTTTTGCCGTTGCTCTGGATAGAGAGGCGGAACGAAGCGGTTTTATCGAGATCGTCGGGGCAGGTCCCGGTGATCCGGAACTGGTTTCTGTCCGGGGGAAAAGGTTATTGGAAAAAGCCGATTTAATTCTTTATGCAGGAAGTCTGGTGCCAATCGAGCTTACTTATTATGCAAAGCCGGGGGCGACTGTGCGTAGCTCGGCTTCCATGACCCTGGAAGAGCAATTTGCATTGATGAAAGAGTTTTATGACCGGGGATTATTTATTGTCCGGTTACATACCGGGGATCCTTGTATTTATGGGGCTATCCAGGAGCAAATGGCCTTTTTCGACCGGTACGGTATGCGTTACCGGATTACACCGGGAATCTCTTCTTTCCTGGCTGCTGCTGCTGCATTGCGTTCACAGTTTACCATACCTGAAAAGGTTCAGAGTATTATTCTCACCCGTGGAGAGGGGCGTACACCGATGCCGGAAAAGGAAAAACTCCATCTGTTGGCCCGGTCACAAAGCACGATGTGCATTTTCCTGAGTGCTTCGATTGCCGAAGAAGTACAGCGTGAATTACTGGAATGTTATCCTCCCGAGACTCCTGTGGCAGCCTGTTATCACCTGACCTGGAAAGACGAAAAGATTTTCCGGGGCGAACTCCGTAATTTGGCGGCAATAATGAAAGAGAACAATTTGACCTTGACCACCATGATTGTAGTCGGCGAAGCAATCGGTAACCGGGAAGGTTTGTCAAAACTCTACTCCAGCCATTTCACCCACCTGTTTCGTGGAACAAAGGGACGGGGATAATGTTTCATTTTGTTTTCTGGAATTTTTTTTGTAAATTTAACTTGTAGTTAAATTGGCAAAAAAATGTCCCGGCAGGCTCGTCAACAGTCCAATACAGGTGTATACCACGTCATCCAACGTGGTGTTAATCGTATGTTGATATTCCATGAAGATGCTGATCGACGGATGTTTCTCGATCTTTTGAAATCACAGGCTGGTGAATTTTTCAAAGTGTACTGTTTTTGTTTGATGGATAATCACATTCATCTTATCGTAAAAACCAGTCGCTTGAGTTTTTATATTCATCGGATTTTGACGGCGTATGCGATATGGTTTAATCATAAATATGAACGGGAGGGTTATCTTTTTCAAGATCGTTTTAAAAGTGAGGTCATTGAAGATCAGGGTTACTTGTTGCGTTGTTTTCGGTATGTGCTGCAAAATCCCTTGAAAGCAGGTTTGTGTCATAAAATTTCGGAATACCGGTGGAACAGTTATTCGGTATATTTTAATCCGGTGGATTCTTTTGTTTCCACTGAATTTTTAACTTTGTTTTTCGATAGTAAAGCAGATTTTCAGGCCTATATGTTAGAAGATGAAGACGGGGAATTCATGGAAGCGGGATATCAATTTAAAGATCATGAGGTCCGGAAATTGTTAGAAGAAATGTTGGAAGGGGAAAGTTTTGAGATTTTAACTAAAGTTGAACAGAGACAGGTGCTGAAAGTATTGAAACAGAATCCGAACATTGGATTACGGCAACTTGCCCGTATTACAGGGATCAGTTTAGGTATAATCCATCGTTTGTAAATGAAACATTACCCCCGTCCCTTTGTTTTAAAAAGGTAAAAATGATATTGGTATTTGGTGGAACTACAGAAGGTAGGGCTGCAGTAGAGACTTTGGATGAAGCCGGGCAAACTTATTATTATTCAACCCGGGGAAACGGACAGCAAGTGGAGTGTATACACGGCATTCGGCTGGCGGGAGCTATGGAAGTGAAAGAGATGATCGATTTCTGCCGGGAACATGGGATTCAATTGTTGGTAGATGCTGCTCATCCGTTTGCCGAACAACTGCACAAGAATATAGGACAAGCTGCTGAAGAATTGAATATTCCGGTTGTTCGTTACGAACGGATTTATCCTCCCCGTGATCCGGACCTGATCTGGTGTGATTCGTATGCAGAAGCTTGTGTATGGTTGAAAAATCAGGGAATACGGAATTTACTGGCCTTGTCCGGTGTGCAGACCATACCTAAATTGAAGGCTTATTGGTTGGAAAATCCTTGTTGGTTCCGGGTACTCGATCGGCCGGAGTCCCGGCAATTGGCTTTAAAATATGGATTTCCGGCAGGGAAGCTGATTTTTTGGGAAGAGGGAAAAGAGGAAAGGGGGGTGTTATTGCAATTACGCCCCGATGCTATCCTGACCAAGGAGAGCGGCCGGTCCGGTTATTTCCGTGAAAAGGTCGAAGCTGCCCGGAAATCAGGTATTCCGGTTGTCGTGATCAAACGTCCGGTATTGCCCGAGGGATTCTATGTCGTAACCGGGAACAATGGTTTGCGGCACCGCATAGAACGTCTGTTGCCCGGATTTTATCCATTGCATAGTGGTTTCACGACCGGTAGCTGTGCCTGTGCTGCTGCAAAAGCGGCTTTATCGACTCTGCTGACGGGAGAAGTGTTGAATCAGGTGACGATCACTCTACCTGACGGCGAAGAAGTCGAATTGCCTGTGAGCCGTACAGAGAAGGACGGACAGAGTATAATCTGCACGGTGGTCAAAGACGCGGGAGATGATCCTGACGTGACTAATAAACGGGAAATCTGTGCAAAAGTAATGCTTTCTAAAGAAACCGGTATTCGTTTTGCCGCAGGGAAAGGAGTAGGTATCGTAACTTTGCCCGGATTGGGTTTGGAGATAGGAGAACCGGCTATAAATCCGACTCCCCGAAAGATGATGGCCGCCGAGACAGAAAAAATTCTGGAAGCTCATCGTATACCGAAACAAGGAGTAGTCATCGAGATTTCGGTACCCGATGGAGAAGAACTGGCTCTCAAAACTTTCAATCCGAAATTAGGTATTGTCGGGGGAATTTCCATTATCGGTACTTCCGGAGTGGTCCGTCCTTTTTCGTCCGAAGCTTTCGTTGCGACCATCCGTAAAGAAATACAGGTAGCTAAAGCATTGGGATGCCGGCATATCGTCATTAATTCGGGAGCTAAAAGTGAGCGGATCCTCCGGGAACGTTTCCCTGAAATAATACCTCAGGCTTTTGTCCATTATGGTAATTATATCGAAGAGACTTTGAAAATCATAGAGGAGGAAGGTATCGGGCGGGTAACGATGGGGATTATGATCGGCAAAGCGGTGAAATTGGCCGAGGGGCATGGGGATACGCATAGCCGGAATGTAGTTATGAACCGCGATTTTATCATCGGTTTGGCGAAGGAAGCCGGTTGTGATGACGGGATTTGTGCCCGCATTTCTGAAATGACTTTAGCCCGGGAATTATGGAATATGTTACCGGCCGATCATCCGTTTTTCTCCTTCCTTTTGAAAAAATGCGAGGAAGTTTGTTATTCCTATATAAAGGGAGAAAAAAAGTGTATAATTGAACTGATGCTGATTTCTGAAGAGTCCTTATGATTAATTATCAGGCACTTTGGATTAAAGTTTTACGATGGTTATAACGTTCGCATTGCTGACACACATCATATCCCAGCATGGTACCCAGGATAAAATCTTCTTCGGGGGTTAACAGGTTTAATGGACGGTTGCAGATTAACCGGACAATATCGATACATTCTTTTTTTCCGAAAAACAAGTTCAGTCGGTGGGCATTGATGGGACAGATTTCATATTCAAGACCTGATTTTTCTAATCTTTGTATGGCAAAAGATTCATCGGTTTTGTCTATCGTACACAATGCCATGTACCGTATACCTTTTTGTAATTCGTAGATATGGTGTACGAATATTTTCATGTCTCCGGATAAAATGCAACTATCCATGATCAGGGCATTAAATTTCTTTTTTCAACGCATCGGTCCAGTTTTGTATACGGAGTTCCGTTTTATCCGCTTCGTTGTTTTCGTCGATCAATAATCCGACCAGCTGTCCGTCGATTTCGGCAGTGGAGGCATCATAGGTATAATCCGAAGGATCGACAGTTCCGATAAACGTAGCTCCTGTACCCTGTAATTTTTCATAGATGATCCCGACGGCATCACAGAAAGTAGATCCGAACGACATGGCATCCCCACAACCGAATAGGGCTATTTTTTTACCACTTAGATTTTTTCCGGCTAATTGTTCCAGAAAATCATACCAATCATCCTGCAATTCTCCCGATCCCCAGGTCGAACTTCCTAAGATGAGCAGTTCATACTCTTCAGCTACTTTAGCATCGGTATTTCCTACATTGTACACCTCACTGCTACCGACCCCCAGATGAGAAGCGATCTGCTCCGCTACTGATTCGGTTGTTCCGGTTGTTGAACCGTAAAATATTCCAATCTTTTTCATATTTCATGTTTTAATTAATAAGATCGGAACGAAAATACGCGATTCTATCGGGTTGGAAAATCCCCTCTTTTAGTGAAATTGATCAGAGAAATACCCTAAAAATAGGGAGTTGTATATAGATATTTCGACCGGATTATTTGAGACAGGACAGTATTTATTCCAACAATGCGTCGATCGAATTAGCACAAAACCCCTGTCTCTGTATGTTACAGTGTTAGTTTTTCTAATAATTCTTCTATTGTATGGACTATAATATCTTCCTGGTGAGGAAAATGCAATATGAATTGATCAGGCTGCCTGTTGGTTTCAATGTAAACAGCTGAGTCAATATCGCGATTGGCCAGGATCTCATTTCGTTGAAGGGCTTTACGTACCATGGCATAGCGATAGCCGTGTCCGGTCAGACGGATTTCGTACCGATAATTGTTGGTGATGCGGAAAAGTCCTGATTCCATGTCGAAAGTAATCCCTTTGCGGGCGAAAAAACGACTGAGGTATCCTTCCAGGGCAAGGTCTTCCGGCGTACCGGAGGTGATACCGTTCACCTTATCCATCAGCCAAATCTTATCGGCGATCTGGAGGGCTAGTTCCAGATCATGAGTCGAAAGAAAAATCGTTTTATCGGTTTCGCGGGTCAGGTGATGAAGCAGTTGCATGATTTCGACTTTGCTTGGGAAATCGAGGAAAGCGGTCGGCTCATCCAGATAAATGACCGGTGTCTCCTGAGCCAAAGCTTTGGCGATCATTGCTTTCTGACGTTCACCGTCACTTAGGGTATGAAGCATTCGGGAAGCCAGAGGATGAATATTGACCAGCCCGATCGCTTTATCCACGATCTCATCGTCAGCCCGGCTTAATTTACCCCAAAAACCTGTATAAGGACTACGGCCCATACCGATTAATTCCCGGACCGTCATATTGCGGATATCACATTTTTCGGTCAAAACGACACTGATCACCGTGGATAAGGCTTTGTCCGTATATTTTTCCAATTTTTTTCCAGCCAGGTAAATATCTCCGCTTAATTTGGGCTGGAAGGCCGAAAGGGTGCGCAGTAGGGTGGATTTTCCAATACCGTTCGTTCCTAAAAGACAGGTCAGTTCACCGGCATAAATATCACTGCAAATATTTTCGGCTACAATTTTAGGGCGTACTTTCCCTTTATAGCCGATCGTCAGGTTACGGAGTTGTATGGTAGCGGTCTTATTCATTCAGTTCGTTTTTACGTTTACGGAATAATACCGAAGCAACAACCGGAGCTCCGATGAGTGCCGTGACCGAATTAACCGGCAGGGCTCCTTCGAAACCCGGCATGCGTGCGATCAGATTACAGGCCAAAGCCAGGGAGGCGCCCATAACCAGACAGGCCGGCATCAAAAGCCGGTGATCCGAAGTTTGGAAAACAGCCCGGCACAGGTGAGGGACTGCCAAGCCTAAAAAGATGATCGGACCGCAATAGGCCGTAACAATAGCCGTCAATACGCCCGAACAGGTGATCACCAGAACTCTGGCCCGTTTGATATTCAATCCCAGATTCCGGGCATAACCATCTCCCAGCATCAATAAGTTTAATGTTTTCACCAACAAAAAAGACAAGGGGATCAAGATGGCCATGATCGTAACAAAAAGCATCATTTGATTACCGGATACCCGTGAGAAACTTCCCAGCCCCCAGATAACATAGGTTTTAATATCTTCTTCTACACTAAAAAATTTTAAAATACCGATGATGGCATTCGCCAGGTAACCGATCATCACTCCGATAATAAGCAGGGTAACGTTTCCTTTTACTTTATGTGAAGCGAAAACAATCAGTGCCATAACGGATAACGAACCGGCGACGGCAGCGATCGAAAGCGCCACTTCTCCGAAAAGACCGAGGTGGCTGAGGGCTACTCCGCCTATGCTACCTGAAAAAAGTACGACGAAAGCAACTCCCATACTGGCTCCTGAGCTGATTCCTAATACAGAAGGTCCTGCCAGGGGATTGCGAAATACCGTTTGCATCTGCAAACCACTGATCGACAGACCTGCTCCGGCGACCAAGGCGGTCAATGCCTGCGGAAAACGCGATTTCCAAATGATATTCTGCCAGGTTTGAGGCTCATCTCCTGTACCGGTGAAGATGTGCCATACCGCACTCATCGGTATACGAACCGAACCCAATACCATGTTGAGGAATAAGAATACAACAATACTCAATATGATAAGCAGGATAAAAGTTGTATTTCGTCCGGTTGAAGCCATAGTGATTAGTCGTTTAACTGATGATAGTATACCGGTACGTAATCCGGTAATAATTCCGGGTGAAACACTTTAATGAAGTCGGCAAGTAATAATTCCGGTTCCATGGGCATATTTTCGTAATAGGGTTTTTCACGCATATTACAATAAATCACTCCTTTTTGTTTGAAAGCCTTAAAGTCTCCGTAACGTTCGTCCTGGGCTAAAAGTGTTTCGTAGGTATATTGTCCCGGGTAGCTATTCAGGATGCGCCAGTAATCTGCCTGGTCGGCTTGATTGTATACCGTTTCGAAATCGAGATATACGCCGCCTGAACGGGGATCGTCTTTCAGGAAATAATCGGCTCCGGCATCTTCGAATACTTGTGCCAGAAAGCTTTGTCCTCCTACGGCATACCATGTTCCTCCGTGTATTTCACCGCTGAGCACGACCGGCCGGTGTTCGACCCGGGCTGTCAATCTTTTCAGATCATTGTATTTTTGTTCTATCTCATTGAATATTTTATTCGCCTTTTCTTCCTCTCCGATTAAAAGACCGACAAATTTAATCCACTCGGCTTGTCCCAATGGAGTCGTTTCTTTATAACCCAAATGAGGGACTAGTGGAATATCTACTTCTTTCATAGCGTCGTAGCCCCCTTGTTTGAAGGGAGAGATGAGGATCAGGTCGGGAGCGAGGTTCATAATGATTTCCGCATCGAAATTACCCTCGATACCGATTTTCTGAGTTTTCCCTTCGGCTAACTGTTGTTTGATCGTTGCATTATTCAAAAAGCGGGTACTGCTGATTCCCACGACTTGGGAAGTTGCTCCGAGCTTGATAAAATTAGAGAGTTGTAAAGAAGTCATACAGATGACGCCCCGGATCGGCAGATCGAGTACAGGTATATGCGGGGGAAGCTCAGGATGTGTGCCTCGCTGTCTTAGGGCGAAGGTATATTCCGAACTGGTTTCGCTTTGAGGATCTTTGATATGGAGGAGTCGGTAATTTTCGTGTTGTTCCAGCCAGAAGCCTTGTGCATAACGAATATTCGAACGATCTGTTTGTGTAGCGACAGGGTTTTGTTTTTTGCGGTTACCTGAACGACAGGAACCTAAGGCCAGACAAAAACCGATGGTAAATACCAGTGATAAAAAATAAATCTTTTTCATGCTCTTTTCCTCCGAAAGAAATTTGTTTATTAGCTATGATCGGCAGGTTTTCTGGCTTGTCATTTTTTCTCCTTCCCAAAACGCCCGGGTTTCAGTGGATCATTGAAAAGACCTGCAAAATGACAGTAATGACTTTACAGCTGCGGGGACAGCTTCGGGTTTTCACCGAATTCCCAAATTCCCATGCGGGGATACCGATGCTGCTACAAAGATAGTATTTTAGGCACTTTATCCTGTTAATTTTGTCCAAATTATAAAAAGAATAAATAAAGATTACTACTTTTGGTCACTATGTACTTTTATTTATTGGCCTTTATGAAAGTATGTGTATATGATAATAAGTAGAACGCAAAATGTAAACATGATGAAAAAGATCCTTTTTTTCGCTTTTTTCTGTTGTGCTTTTTTTTCTTATGCACAGAAAGCAGATTTAAAAAATTGTTACAAGTATTCGGAAGAAAATCTGAAGAAGTATTATCACTCTTTGAGTGTATTTCCTTCCTGGATATCCGGGACAGATATGTTTTGGTATAATTATATTACGCCCGGAGGTGCTAAATACTATCTGGTCGATCCGGTCCGTAAAAAAAAACTGGAAATGTTTGACATGGAAGATATGATCGGTAAATTAACCCAAGCTACGGGGATATCATTTAATATCAAAGATTTCCGATTGGGAGGGCTGAAATTTGATGAGGGGGATCCGTATTGTTTTTCTTTTTCCAAGGGAGGACTGGATTTTCATTACAATATCAGAACCCGGGAGCTGAAAAAACTGGACCCTGAACAAGCCTGCCGTTTTTATCCTCCGGCATCCCCTTATTGGTTAAAGTTTTCCCCTGACAGTAGTTACAGTATATATGCTTACCGGCACAATCTGTATCTGCTGAACAGGCAGGATACGGTTCCGGTACAGTTGACCACAGATGGAGAGAAGTATTATTCCTATAGTAATCAGAAGGACAGCGATTCGGATAAAAATACAACTCCCAATATTGTGTGGGCTGGAAATTCTAAGGTGTTTTACTGCTTACGTCAGGACAGGCGTAAGGTTGAAAATTGCTGGGTAGTTGATAATCTGGCCGAACCACGTCCTAAATTGCGTACTTATAAATTCCCTATGCCGGGTGAAAAATATGTTTTTACCTACGATCTGCATTTGTTTTATCCGGAAACCTGCCAACATATTGTTGTGAATATTGATAAATACCCCGATCAGGAGGTTCGGATTGTTGCATCTGATTTGGAAAATTGTCCGGAGGATCTTTATTTTACCCGTAAAAGCAGGACTTGTGATAAAATGGATTTATGCCGGGTGGATACCCGTACGGGAGACGTTTTTGAAGTGATCAGCGAAACTTCCATGCCTTATTTTACCGAACAATTGTTTGATTGCCGGATTCTGAACGGTGGGGAAGATATTATCTGGTGGTCGGAACGTACCGGTTGGGGGCAATATTATCTGTATGATAAATATGGAAAATTGAAAAATACCATTACTTCCGGTACTTTTACCGCCTGCAGGATTTCCCATTTGGATAAACTGAAACGTCGTTTTATTTTTGAAGGGTATGGACGTGAAAAAGGGATGGACCCCGCCTATCGTTTTTTCTATCGGGTAAATTTCGATGGTTCCGGCCTGACTTTGCTGACTCCGGGGAATGGATATCATTCTATCGAATTGTCCAAACAGGGAAATTATTTGCTGGATGTTTATTCCAGAGTGGATATGGCGCCGGTATCGGTTGTCCGCGATATGAAAGGGAAGGAGATTTTACCGCTTGAAAAAGCGGATCTGAGTTTATTGTATAGCACCGGTTGGCGGGAACCGCAAAAAATAGCGGTAAAATCAGCTGACGGAATAACTGATTTGTATGGCGTGATGTATACCCCCTTTGACATGGATTCTACCCGCAAATATCCCTTGGTTGTTTATGTTTATCCTGGGCCTCAGGAGGATCAGGTACCCCAGGCTTTTTCTATGGATGATAATGGAAATCAGGCTCTGGCACAATTGGGGCTTATTGTGATCCATATCGGATACCGGGGAGGTTCTATGTTCCGGGGGAAAAATTTCTATAATTTCGGTTATGGTAATTTGCGGGATTATCCTTTGGCCGATTGCAAATTTGCCATTGAGCAACTGGCCGACCGTTATGCTTATATTGACCGGGATCGGGTGGGAATATACGGACATTCGGGAGGTGGGATGATGGCAGCAGCAGCAATCCTGACTTATCCCGACTTTTTCAAGGTGGCTGTGGCTGCTTCCGGTAACTATGACAATAATATTTATACCAAATGGTGGGGAGAGATGTATCATGGAGTAAAAATGAAGGTCAAAAAAGATGCAGATGGTATAAAAAAATATATTTTTGAATCGAAGATTCCTACAATAATGGAATTGGCAGCGAATTTAAAGGGAAAATTATTGCTGGTGACAGGGGATATGGATATTAATGTACATCCTGCGAATACCTTCCGTCTGGCAAATGCTTTGATCAAGGCGGATAAATTGTTTGATATGATGGTTATTCCGGGAGCTGACCACAGTATAGATTCCCCGTATTATTTTAATTTATTACGGCATTATTTTGCAGAACATCTTTTGGGAGGTGCCATTGAATAAAGATAAACAGATAAGGTTTGGTACCGGAGAAATTCTGTCTTTTGAAAAGTTTTTCAAGGAGAATTTCTCCAAGTTTTATGCTTTTACTGTTCGTTTTGTTGAAGACAGCTATATTTGTGAAGATCTGGTTCAGGAAACATTTATTTCTGTATGGGAGTCGGGTAGTAATCAGTACGATTCTCCGATAATGCTGCATGCTTTTATCTATAAAACTATCCGTAACAAAGCGCTCAATTACTTAAAACACCATAAAATCAGAGAACAATATTCACAGAAATATTTGAAAGAGCTGGAATCAGAAGAGTATATGTTCAGCTCCGTATTGGATGAAGAAGCACATTATGTCCTTTATGAGGCCATCCGGTGTTTGACTCCGCAATGTCAGACTGTCATAAAATTACATCTTGGAGGGAAAAAAAATAAAGAAATAGCTGAAGAAATGGGGATTAGTGTTATTACGGTGAAATCTCATAAAATGATGGCTTACAGGGAATTGAGAAAAATATTAGCACATTCTGTTTCTTTTATTTTGCTTGTTTGTGTAAATAGTGTGAAAAAAAATCAATTTTAGCTCATACCTTTTTTTTTCTGAATTGTTTTTATGGTATAAAACAGGAATAAATGGAAACTATTCAGAAATACATTGAGCTGGCCCGTCTGATTTGCAAGCGCCGGCTTTGGGGGTTAAACGGGAGAGAAGCAGAGCAGTTAGAAGCATGGCTGAAGGAGAATCCACGTGATAAATCAGCATTTAAAAATCTACAGCATATTGACCCGGAGGGGTTAGCTGACCGTTATGAAAAGATAGACATAGACCGTCAATGGAAAAATTTTCAGAAACGGACGGCCTGGCGTACTTATATCTGGTGGAGAGTCGGTGTTGTTGCTGCCGGAATATGTTTATTGTTGGGAACGGGTTGGTTGTTTTACCGGCAAGCCCGTCTTTTTCCTCAGCCGGAAATTGCAGCAACGGTTCCGGAAGCTGTACGGTTGGTGCTCTCTTCAGGGAGAATCCTGGACCTTTCGGACTGTGAAAATGTAGATGTACGCGAAATCGAAGGAAAAGTCATTCTGCATAACGGGCAGTTGGAATATTGTAGTGATTCTGTAAAGCGGAATTCTGAAGAGACCAATACTTTGATTATTCCCAAAGGAGCTTTTTATCATCTGATATTTTCAGATGGTACAAAAGTGTGGTTGAATTCAGATTCAAAAATCACTTATCCGCTTGTTTTCTCAGGTAATGCCCGGAAAGTAATTCTTACCGGAGAGGCTTATTTTGAAGTTACCAAGAATTCTGGTCAGCCTTTTATTGTACAAACAGAAAATTTTAATGTAAAAGTATTGGGTACTTCTTTTTGTATCAATACTTTCGGTGATAATGGCAAAGTTTATACGGCTTTGGAAAGTGGCGTTGTGGAGATGGACTGTGGCAGGGAGAATACTTTGATTCTGGCTCCCGGACAGGTTGCCGAACTGGATGTACGCCGCCCGGGAGCATGTGTCAGGATGTCGGAGGTATCGGTAGAACAACTGGTCGCCTGGAAAAAAGGTTTGTTCTGTTTCAGACAAACTTCTTTGCCGGATATTTTGAAACAGGTGGCGAGGTATTATGATGTGCATTTTATGAATCTGGAAGATGCTGAAGGAGAAGCTTATACCGGTGATATCTCCCGGAACGTATCTTTGGAAGTATTGCTCGGGGCTATTAGCGCACAGACAACGGATATTCAATTTAAAATAGTGAACAGGACTGTGTATATCACAAAGAAAAGAGATTAGGGTGAATTTGGCCTTTCTCCTAATCTCTTTAACACAAAATGTTTTATACAAACATGTCCCACAAATATAGTGAAAGGTGAGAGCAAAAACAACAAACTTGTTTGATTGATTTTGCCGAACCGCATCCTATAATACAAATATAATGAAAAGAAGTGTATAATTTTATTTTTCTCAAAATGGGTAAAAAAAATAGAGTTGCGGTTATCTGCGGATGGCTGATGTTTGTGGTTTTGTCCCCGGGATATGCTTTGGGACAGCAACAGGATCTGATTTCCCTGAAAGTATCGGATGTCCCTTTTGTCAAGGTTTTGGAAGAGATCAGAAAACAGTCGGGATACAATTTTATGTATAACGAAAAGTTTACCAGAAATGTGGGTAGAATTACTTTGGAAGTAAAAAATTTACCTCTGGAAACAGTGATGGAAAAGGTGTTGAAGGGAACAGGATTGAATTTCAGGATTCAGGATAATATCATTATCCTTCAGGAAAATAGGGTAGAACAACCTCGTTTCCGGACACTCCGGGGGACGGTGAGAGATGAAAATGGAGAACCTATACCGGGGGTTACTGTGTTGATCAAAGGGACTTTGATAGGGGTTTCTACGGCGATAGACGGAAGTTTTACGCTGGATTTACCCGGAGAAACTGAAGTCCTGCAAATTTCCTTTATCGGAATGGAGACTCAGGAGATTAAGATTTCTCCGCAGATGAATGAGTTGAATGTTGTGATGCGTCCGCATATCAGCGAGTTGGAGGAAGTGATTGTCAGTACCGGATATACACAGACGGCCAAGTGGAGGGCAACCGGATCGGTAGCTGTTGTGGATAAAAAAGTGTTTGAGAATAAAGCTTTGCCGACGATGGATAAGCTGTTGCAGGGACAGATTGCCGGAGTCAGTGTACAAGCCCGCTCCGGACGTCCGGGAGAATCTGCCAAAATACGGATCAGGGGAACTAATACCATCACGGGGAATGCAGAGCCTTTATGGGTCGTGGATGGGGTTCCCTTGCAAAAAAATATTCCTCTTATTTCTACAGGACAGATCAAGGCCGGAGATTTCAGCGATATTTTTACCAATGGAGTTGCCGGTATCAATCCCAATGATATAGAGAATGTAACGATTCTGAAGGATGCGGCAGCAGCGGCTATTTATGGTTCCAGGGCTGCCGGAGGAGTGATTGTTGTTACGACCAAGACCGGAAAATCGGGAAAGATGGCAGTGAATTATTCTATGAATGTTTCGATGGTGATGAAACCCGGACGCGACCCGGAGCTTATGAATTCCCGGGAGAAATTGGAATGGGAACAGGAGTTGTGGGATGAATTTGCGGCAGAGGGATATGCCGGGGGAGATCGTTATCCTGTAGTGGGGATTGTCGGTATGATCCGTTCGGGAAAAGAAGAGTTCAGGGATATGAGTGTCACTGAACAAGAGGCATATATTCAAGAGCTGGCTTCTGTGAATACCGACTGGATTGATTTGTTATTCCGGACAGCGGTGTCTACCAATCATTATTTATCATTTTCAGGAGGAAGTGAGAAAAATACATATTATGTATCTTTCGGTTATTCAAAAGATAACGGTGCCGTAAAAAAAACAGATTACGACCGCTATAACTTAAGTGGTAAAATAGATGCTAATCCGAACAAACATTTGCATTTCCAACTGGGATTCGATATGGCTATGCAAAATTCTACAGGACCATCAACAGATCCATTCAGTTATGCTTATTTTGCAAATCCGTACGAACGTCCTTTTAATGAAGATGGCTCATATCGTGCAGATTACACTTATTACAAATTACCCAAAGTGAACGGGAGTTATGATCCCACTATCCCTCCCAATGGTTTTAATATGTTGAGGGAGATGAATGAAACTGAAAGTAAAACTGATAATTTTTCAATAACGTCCCGTTTTAACCTCGATTATTCTTTTTTTAAGCAGCTCAAATTTTCGGGTTTGGCTTCTTATTCTTTTACGAACAATAAAAGCGATAATTATAAAGGGAAAGATACTTACGCTGCGTTTGTTGACCGTTTGTATTTCGATACCCAGGGGAATAGTTCGCGGACGTATTCTTCGATATCGCAATCCAATACCAACAATTCAAGTTACAGTCTGCGCGGTCAATTGAGTTATTCCGATGTCTACAGGGAAATACACCGTTTTTCTGTTTTGGCAGGTGCTGAGATTCGTGGCGAGAAAGCCGAAGGTATTTTTGAAAAACGTTACGGATATGACCCTGTGACCGGTAATTCAGCTATGCCGGTTCCTAAAGATCCTGGTAATGGAGAAGGTTTTAAATATTCGGATCTGGTGTCTTATGCCAATGCAATGGATCAATTGTCAGGACAGGAAATAGAAGAAAATCGTTTTGCTTCTTTTTATGGAGCGTTGGATTATTCTTTGTTTGACCGGTATGTTTTGAATGTATCGTTCCGAACAGACGGATCTAATAATTTCGGTAGTGATGAACAGTTTAATCCGACCTGGTCGGCAGGTGCTGTCTGGCATGTGAGTGAAGAAACATTTATGGAGGTTGTTCGTCCGGTATTAAGCCGGCTGTCATTGCGGGTTGCTACCGGTTATACCGGAAATATCAATAAGACGGTGAAACCCAACCTGATGATGAAGTATTATAAAAATTTCCGGATATCCGACGATGAGAATTACCGTATGGGGTATATTAACAATGCACCGAATCCGAAATTGAGATGGGAAAAGACCAGGGATGTGAAAGTGGCTTTGGATTTCGGATTGTGGAAAGACCGGATTAACGGTATTGTTGAAGCTTACTGGCGGAAAAGTAAAGATTGTGTGACCAGTGAATATGTTCCGGTAACTACCGGATTTTTTAACCAGTCGTATAATACCTCTGTATTGCAGAATAATGGAGTTGAATTTTCATTATCGGTAGCAGTTCTTAAAAGTAAGGATTATAATTTGTCGGTATCGGCCAATGTTGCCTGGAATCAAAACAAACTGAAAAAATATAATTCACCTAATACTTCGCTGGCTTTGGATAAATATGTAGGTTATCCTATGGGAGCCGTCTTTTCCGGGAAATATGAAGGAATAGACCCTGAAACCGGGATGTATAAATTTAAGCTTCGTCCGGATGCTGTGACGAATAAAGACGGATATTTACGTGAGCCTAATAATTACTATTATTATCTGGGGACTTCGGTAGCTCCTTTTACCGGTGGATTTAATTTGAACTTTTCTTATAAAAATATCGGGCTGAGTGTAGGCGGAAGTTATTCAGTAAAGGCAAAGATGGTGGATAATATAGAATCTCCGGCTGGATATGAATTGCTCAGTGGAAGTAAGTTGGAATCTATCCCGACTCCCCATAATGACTTGTACAGAAATCATCTGAATGTAAAACGTGAGGTTCGTAACCGATGGACTCCGGAAAATAGGACGGGAGTGAAATATCCCCGTTTAATAGATGCTTATGGAAAAAAATTGGGATTAGACCTGACTAATCCCACCTTAACTACGATTACAAGGGGAGCTTTACTGGAAGATATTTCCTATCTGCGGATCAATACCATTGCCTTGTCTTATAGTTTGCCGCAAAGAGTATTAGAACGGATAAATTTCTCTTCTGCCGCACTGAACCTGACATTGAATAATTTTTTCACCATAACGAAATATTCCGGAATAGACCCGGAGGTCCCGGGAGCTACTTATCCGGTTTCCCGGTCTGTGACTATTGGTTTGAATGTTGGATTTTAATGATATGTGTATGAAAAATCTGAAAATGAGAATAATGCTGATGCTATTGGGGGTATGTTTCTCCTGTAATAGTTATCTGGACCTTAAACCGTACGGAGAGACAATCCCGAAGACTCCGGAGGAATTTTCGGCCTTGTTGCATAGCATCTTGAATGACATAGACTACGGTACAGACCGGATTATCATTGGGAATAGCCGTTCTGTACTGGATTATGAGAGTTATGCCGATAATCTGGATGCCAGCTTGACTATTTATCCTGAAGGTGGCCAGTTGGATTTGTATGTAGCTCCTCGTTTGAACGGTTACCAGAATGTATATCGGGAACTCTATGAGAAAATACGGAATTGTAATCTGATTATCGAAAATATGAAAGATCAGGATACGGAACTCGGTAAGGATATTCTGGCAACTTCTTATGCATTGAGAGGGGTATGTTATTATAATCTTTTACGATGGTTTTGTGAACCTTATGATAAAGCAATGGCAAAGACCCAGTTGGGTATTCCTCTGGTCAGTAATTTTGACATGGAAGCACTGACGGACCGTTCCTCTATGGAAAAGACGGTGGAATTTATCCGGGATGACTTGAAGAGGGCCATTGGTTTCAATATGAAAAAGGATATCTACCGGTTTAAGACAGAAGTGGCTAAAGCCTATCTGGCAAAACTATATTTCTGGGCACAGGATTGGGAAAATGTGATTCCTTTGGCTGAAGAGTTATTAAAGGATTTTCCACTGCTTCAGGGTGACGATTATGTGAAGATGATACAAGATAAAGCGACTACCCAATCGAATGTTTTCATTCGTTCTTATGTTTTTCAGGGAGCGGATAATAGTGAGACTCAGGTAAGTTCTGCAATCCCTTATCGTCCTGTAAATAAGTCTTTTATCGATTTGTTTACCGAGAAAGAAGCTGATATTCGCTATGCCCTTTCATTTAATAAAAAGCGGGAAGAGACAAAAGTATTACGCGGACGGGTAAGGTGTGCCGAAATGGTGTTGATGCTGGCGGAATCTTATGCTCAGCTTTCGGATACAGAAAATGCCCTGAAATATTTGAATCTGTTACGATCTCACCGCATCACTCCCTATATCCCGTATACGCTGGAAAATCTGCCGGAAGTGAATCCGGACGCTTTGATCCGGGTTGATGCGACCGGAAAACCTCTTACCAGACTGATGGCTGCTATTATGAATGAAAGACAGAAAGAGTTGTTTATGGAAGGTGATCGTTGGTTTGAGTTAAAGCGGAATGGACGTCCTGAATTTTGGGTTGCAAAAGACGGACAAAAATATGTGTGTCAGAAGTTTATGTATACAGCTCCCATACATCGGAATGACCTGGAGTTGGTTCCGGGTATGCAACAGAATCCGGGTTATGAATAATTAATACAGAAAAATATGAAAGCGAAGATTTGTTTTTGGATACTGTTTATCGTATTGTTTTGTTGTGGATGTGCTGAAGAGAATGAAGTACCTCCCTATCGGAAAACGTCGACAAAGGCTTATGTCATGCCCAAACCTGTTCCCTTGACTCCCGAAGAGAGGGCATTGATTGATTCAAAACGGGAAGAATATAAGAATGCAATTAAAGGTCAATAATTTTTACTAAAAATCTGAACTTATGAAAAGAATCGTTTTTTTATTATCATGGTTTGTGTTACTGGGAACCCTGATGTCTTGTAGTGATGACAATGACGATGTGAATCCGCCTGCTTTGTCGTTTGCCCAATCTGTTTATACATTAAGTGCAGACGCATCTTTAGTCGTTGAATTGCAGGCATCGGCTGCTGCTACACAGAATACATCCGTAAGTTTTACTATCTCAGGGACTGCACGGGAAGGAATCGATTACACGATTTCGGCTAAGGAGTTTAATCTGAAGGCAGGGGAAACAAAAGCTCAGATCGTGATTACTCCGAAAGACAATTATACGCCGGATATGCAGATCCAGCTGGAATTAAATGCTGTAGGGGGATTTGAATTGGGGAAAGTGAAAATTACGACTATTACGGTAGAAACAAAAGATAAGATTGTCTATTCTTTTGTAACGGATTACCATGTGCTGGCCGGAGAAGTAACTATTGAGGCCGAATTGAAAACTCCGGATGGTTTGGCGTACATTGCTACCGAAGATATTCATCTTCCTTTTACAATAAGTCCGGCTTCGACGGCGGTGAAAGGAGAAAATTTTGATGTTGAAGGTAATGTGACGGAATTTGTTATTCCGGCCGGCAAGAAGAATGCTTCTGTTAAACTGAATTTTTTGAAACAGGAAAACGGAAAGGATGAATTGGTCTTGGAACTGGACAATCCGGGAGAGAAATTTATGCTGGGAAATTATGGAAAGACAACCATAAAAGTGTATGGTCCGACAACCGTAGGTAAGTTATTCGGTAAATGGGCTTTTAAGAGCTGTGATAGTTTTGAAGGACTTAAAAAAGATTATGAAGGTCTTGTATCAGCCAGTGATTTTACCCATATGCCGACGAATAATCTGCTGACAGATACCCTGGAGTTTATTGCCGGGGATGAAAATAAATTGAAACTTCATGTTACCGGTGATATGAAAAATTATTTCAGGGATTGTGAATTGGTCTATGTGTGTGATACAACTGTACGTACAGGTTTGTCAACCCGTGTCGTGTATTCTTTGATCGAGATGAGCAAAGTCAATGTCAGTTTTTCTGCCAGTACAGTCAACGAAAGGAAAGCTCAGGTCGGTTTCAGGATATTGGAAGATGAAAAAACATTGGAAGTAACCGTATTCGATTATGCACCGGTTGACTTTTTTATGGAAATATATGATTTTTTCAAGGACGACCCCCAAGCCCTGATGTGGGATGCAAAAATTCAGTATATTTTCAGTTTGGTTGAGGAAGAATGAGATATATAGTCATTATTTTATGGATTGCATGTCTTGGGGCATGCAATCCGGATGTAAAGCAAAAGGTTACGGTAAACGGTAAGCTGACAAATTACAAGGGAAATAAAATATATTTTGAGATTTCCGGCCGGGATTCTTTAGTTAAAGCGGAGCTTGATTCGGCCGGCAGATTTTCTGCATGTTTGGAGTTGGATGAAGGGACTTATGTGCGCCTGATGAATGGGAAAGCCGCTTTTCCTTTGTATCTGGCACCCGGCATGAAACTCAGGGTTGAAATGGATGCAGCCAAAATAAAAAATGGCGAATATGGGTCGGTTGTATTTCCTGAAGGCATCAATAAAGAGACTCGCATGATGATACATTATTACGAGAATCAATGGTTCCCCTCTACGGAAGAGTTATTTATCTATACTCCGGCTGAATTTAGAGAGTTGCTGGATACGATTGTCGGCTATAATGATGGATTGATTGAAGATTTTTTGAAAGCTGATTCATCCGGTTATGACCGGGATTTTGCAGATTTGTTCAAACTGCAGGTGAAAGTACCTTTGGCTGTATCCTATTTCTATTATCCGGTGTATCATGCTTTGCTGAATCCCCAGGATCAGAGTGAAATTCCCGAAGACTTTAATATCTTCGATGAGATATTACCCAAGAATGACTCTATGATTTATAATAAGGTCTATCGTTACAAAACGTACGAAATTTCCTATTGGAATGAGAAAATCGCTCAGGAATTGAAAGACTTTTCCGGGGAACCGGCTCAGTATTTCAATGTATGGTTCGATAAACTTTCGGCTTTACATCTTTGTCCCCAGATTGCGGGTGATGTGGCTCATTCCTTTATTATGCGGCATGCCAAAGAAATGACTCCTGAAGTCAAAGAGATCGTCAGAAGTCGCAGTAAGGGGGTACTTATTTCCTCCAGCCAGCAAATAGAAGATTTTTGACTAGTAGAAGAGAAATCCGATAATCCGTATTTTTCAGAATATTTGTTTCTGAAAAAACGTGTCCGGAGTGGGTAAAATGATGAGAGATTTGAGTTTTATTTTGACTGTTTTGTTTTTTTTTATGACTTTTGCCGGAGGATAAAGCAGAGATATGATAGTATGGAAAATACAGGTAAGATTTTTGGAATATCGCTGGGACCGGGAGATCCGGAATTGATTACTTTAAAAGCGTTGAAGGCTTTGAATGCCGTGGATGTTATTTTTTGTCCGGGGACGAAATCCGGCGAAGGGCGGATGAAATCCCGGGCTTTGGATATTCTTCGGCAATTGGAGGTCGATGAAACTAAAATTCGTCTATTTCAGGTGCCGATGTCCCGGGATCGGCAGGAAGCTTTGTGTGCTTATGACCGGGTTTGCGGAGAGGTATTGGAATTGGTCAGATCAGGAAAATCGGTAGGGATTACAGCTGAAGGGGACGCTTGTTTTTATTCTTCTGCTCATTATATGTACGGGCAGCTTGCGCAGGCCGGTTTTCCGGTTGCGATGATCGCCGGTGTACCTGCTTTTATTGCTGCCGGGGCATCTGTCGGATTGCATTTGGTAAAACAGCAGGAACGATTGTTGGTGATTCCCGGGGATGTGATTGTCGAAGAACTGCTGGAAACTATAGTTGCCAAGCGTACACTCGTTATCATGAAAGTTCCTTTGGGCGAGGCGGTATTGCGTCCTTTTATAGCCCGGCATCCTGAATTACACTATTATTATTTCGAACAAGTGGGAACAGGACAGGAATATTATTCTTCTGTGCGGGAAGAAATATTGGGGCATTCGTTTACCTATTTTTCTATTTTAGTGATAAAACCGGCTTTCTCCCGTTGAGAAGCAGGGGACGGGAGAAAGCGGTCACGGTTTCAATGAACTGTTTTTTTCTTATAGTACTTGCCTAAGAATAGCAGGATAAGCAGAATAGGTACCCAAAGGGCTTTGACCGAATAGTTTCCTAACCGGGGATAGACATATTGGTCGTCATACGAGGCAAAAGACAGCTCTGCCGGGAAAAAGTAATGTCCGATTTTTGAGGCCATGCTGCTTTGTTGCGGATAAGTCAGGGTATCGACCAAAGAATAATCCGTTGCGTCGAGAGCGAAAATATGTTCTCCGTCTTTTTTGTCGATGCTGACGGTCCAGTTGAAAAGATCTCCGATAATTTGTATATCGTCCTGCCGGGGATCGTATTTTCCTATCGGTAGGGGATATAGCTGATAATCCGGATTGGATAATGCCCAAAGATTATTTTCCTGATCTGTCAGTAGGGCATAAAATTTACGGTTCGGATATTCTTTTACGAAAATATGTGTGATTTCGATTCCCTTGGGTAAGGGGATCGGACGAAAATAAGGACGTCCGCGCAATTGTTTCAGATGAAAAAGCCGGTGATCCGAATCGGTTAGAAAATATCCTTCATCGTACTCCTTTTTCACAGTGGGATTGCCTCCGATACACCGGACCGGAAAACGAAAGTCTTTCTTTTTCATTGCCTGGGTAAAGATTTCACTTTTCTTTTCCAGTATGGTGTTGGTTGCCATATCTATAAATTCGATCCGGTCGTTTAGCCGGAATACGTCTCCCGGCATTTGCAGGTCTACCCGTCCGGACATCGCTTCCAATAGCGGATACAAGCGGGGAACCGTTTTATTTATGTCCGAAGCGGATTGTCTGAAAATGAAATTGGTCAATCCTATTTTTTGCGGAGTTAGTTTTATTCCGTTCAGGCTGTCCGGCAGGCGGCCGTCGGAAGCGAGCTGATGGTAATAAAAGAAAGGCAATATGCTGTCGAACTGACGATCGGAATAAAGATGTCCGTTCCGGTCTTTGTATTGTACCCCTTTGTTTTCACTGTAGTCGAGACAGGCAAAATCATCGATGATGCAGCTGTATAGAGTGAAAGGATTGCGTATTGGCTGGGCGGTCATGAAATGGTAAAACCAGGGAATGAGCCAAAGGGATAAGACAAGGATGATAAAAACGAAAAATATTTTGCTATAGCGTGCCATTGATTTTATTTTTTAATGATGATCAGTCTTGTTTTCCGGCTTTAAAGCGTGTGACAGATAGCCAGGGCAATATGAATGTGAAACCGGTAAAAAGAAGCAGGATCCATATAAATCCGTCATATGCCTGAGGAACATTCGAGAGGAAAAAAATCCGTATAATACCGCAACTGATAAAAAAGTTGAGAATCTTCCGTTTCCAGGTCGGTTCGAGGCAAATCCAGCTTGTCAGGGAATAGGCAGTAATACCGCCAATATACCAGGGAAGCGAGGTCAGCAGGATGCGGTCGGTTAGTTCCGGAGCCAGTATATTTTGAAGATAAACATACAGGATGAGGTAGTCGATAAGATAAATGACGATCAGTTCACTCAGACCGGCAATCAGCATCAGCATTAGCATCCGGTTTTGAGGATATGGAAGATGCAGAGTCAGCTTTAACCGTTTTTGCTGCATTTCGGGTACAAATTGGACAATGGCAAGCAAGAGTCCTGCCAATAGGGGGATATAGGTCAAAGTTTCGATAAAAACGACATCCCTGCTCAACAGGATTTCCCATAAATGGGCTACTCCCCTGAAATTGATCACTCGTTGTACTCCAAGCAGGGCGTAAATGATGAATATGACCGATACGGTTAAAGCGATAGGAAAGTAACGGCGTGTTTTGATCCATTCTTTGTAAAAAATTGCTTTTTTCATAAATTCAATATTTTCCGGTTAACCCGATAAAAACGTCTTCCAGATTCATTTTTTCAGCGGATAAAGAAGTGTGTGGGATTCCGTTTTGTTCCAGCCACTGTTTGACATATTCCATATCCTGAAAAGAATAGGTCTCGGCATGTCCGCGGATTACGGAGGTATTGTAGAGTTGGGAATCCGCCGGTAATTGTACTTCTCCGCTCCCGGTTGTAAAGCGGTAACGGGTGAAGGTGTTCAGTAAGTCGTTTACCGGTTTTTGAATCAGAATTTTTCCGTAATCCATGATGATACAATCGTCGATCAGACGTTCCATATCCTGGATGATATGGGAAGTCAGGAAAATGGTTTTCGATTCGGCTTTAGCGTATTCTTTCAGGTATTCGATAAACAGCCGGCGATAACCGGGATCCAAACCGAGCGAGAAGTCGTCCAGAACGAGTAATTCTGCATTTTGAGCGAGGATTAGTCCTAAAGCTACCTGTGAACGCTGGCCACAGGACATCCGTGAGATTTTTTGTCCGGGAGCGACTTTCAGTTTGTGCATCAGTTCGTAGTAGGCATCTTTATTCCAGGCCGGAAAGAAGGCGGAATAAAACCGTTCGATTTCTTTGATCGTCATAAATGTGTATTGTACGTGCCCTTCGATCAGCAAAGCCATCCGCTGCCGGGTCTGCGGATTCATGTTCCGGATATTTTCCCCGAATATCCGGCATTCTCCGGAATGGGGCTGTAAATATCCGCTGAGAATATTGATCGTTGTGGTTTTACCGGTTCCGTTCTTACCCAGTAAACCCAGGATACGACCCCGGGGAACCTGAAAACTTAAATTTTCGTATATCAGCCGTTTCCCATAGTAGTGAGTCAGGTTTTGGCATTCTATGATATTATCCTGCATATTGAATTGAATTAGAATTTAAGACTGCAGCCGACCGTGATCCGGTCAGAATAATTATGATTCCGGAACCTGCAATGTTGCCAGCCGATGTCTGTGGATAAAGTGAACGTATGGTTTAACGGACGGTTCCATACGATGGACAGTTCGTAGCGGCTGAAATCGCTTTTCAGGTTTTCATATTGTTGCCGGACGGCATTTTTGATCAGTTCTTCGGAACTTAAGCGGTCGATATCCAAATGGCTGGTTGTCGTTCCGAAATAGTCTCCCGCTATGGAAATCCGGAACAATGATTTTCTGAGCATGAGCAGGGATGAAACGGACAGACCTCCCTGATATTTGGAATCTTTCAGGGAAAGAGAGGGGGACAGATACCCTGTGCTGACAGAGCGGAAACCGATCCGGGGCTCTACCCATAGTATATCCTGCTGTTCATTTCCCCAGCCCCATATTCCGTTTAACAACAAGGCATATATTTTGTTGCTGTATTGTTCCAAATCGTTGATTTTCGGATAATTGCTACTACTGCCTTCTCCGTAGACAAATTCAGTACCTTTTCGTTTATGGTACAGCCCTTCCAGTTGGATGCCCTGCTGATGTCCCGGGGCAGACCGTTTCCATCCCCAGGCGCCCTGGATGCTGTTTTCGTTCAATCGGGTCAATGGCAGGTAATTGTGAGCCAGCATGGTTCGTTTGATGTTCAGCTTGTGAAAATGGACACTGCCGTAAAAGCCTTGCCGGTCGTGCGGAACGAGGTCGATACCTCCTCCGATGCTTCCTCCGTCGTATTGTATTCCTGTATTTCCGTCTGAAAACCGGGTACTATACATACCTAATCCCAGCATTTGATACACTTTGGATACGCCCAGGTCCGAAAAGAATTTGATACTGTTCCGTTGACGGTAAATCCTTCCGTAAACCGCGGCTCCGATGAGGTATCGGGTATGGACCTGCCAGGCAGCACCTCCCGACAATTTCAGATCGGAAACAATATTGCGCGGCCGGGGATCGGTTTTCCGGTATTCGATCATTGCCCGGTAGTCTCCGCTGAGTCCCCAGGAAAAGTGTTTATAGATCCGCGAGTAGCCTCCGCAGAATGTATAGGATTCGGTATTCAGGTCGCCTCCGGCTGTGTCGGCCATAATGTATGGGTACAGCAGTTCGAAATCGGAAGTTTCGTTCCAGCAAACCGATTTGATTTTTCCGGACCGGTATCCGGCATGCCCCCAGACAGTGGTTCGGGTATTCAGGTGGAGGTAACTTTCGGCCCGGAATACTCCTTGCCGGTATCCGCTCCCTTGTTGTACGATAACGGCTTCCTTTTCATTTTTGTATTCTCCGCTTAACCGGAGAGAAGAGAGACTGAATTGCCGGGCATAGGGTTGTAAGGCCGGATTGGCATATGACTTTTCTCCGAAGGCGAACAGAGGGGAAAGACATTCCCGGACGGCTTGGAGGCTGTCCGGGTTGTCTTTTCCTATTCCTAAGATCGGTGTCGTATACAAAAACAATATGATGAATAGATAACCGTTCCTTTTCATGGATATTTGTTTATTCTTTCAGAGACGGGGTCGCATCGGCTTCGAAGTCTACTGTCGAATTGTTGGTGTCTTGTAATATTTTGCGTCCGTTAACTGTCGATTCGACTTTCCGCCGTACGGATTTGTTGTACCGATTGGGATCGTGATCTATGCTACCACAGTGTGTCCAGCCGGCATCCAGGGAAGAAGAGGTGACAATCCACTGGAATTTGGATTCTACACTTAGATTGACGGCATCGATGATCCAGGAATTGGGGACGTAATAGGTTTCTTTTTTCATGGGAAATGAATATTCGTTAAAAACGAATGTGTAATTGGCTGTATAGGCATATTTTGCCAGGAAAGTTTCTTTGTCTGTTTCCATTTTGGCTAAGGCATAGCTATGGAATCCCCGGTTGTGTAAGCCGGTGTAAGTAGCTGTGTAAGAATACCATTTGTCCAGGTTGGGTACTTTCGGATTATCTGTATCCAGAAAGTTGGGGTTCGAAGATTCGTCATAAAATTCGAAGTCTGCAACACTCAGATCGAATGAGTTGGGATTGGCTTCTGTATGATTGCTGGCATCCAGGGCCAATAGCAGGGATTCGCCCGGCTGTACAGGATGATCCTGACCGGAACCCGGAATGACGAAAATGAAGTCTACAGAGAACCCTTGTTCCATAATATCCGGGGTATAATCTTGCTTGTCTACGGTCATAAATTCCGATTCCAGAATTGCCAGACCGTCGGCATACAGTACTTCTGAAGAGTTGTTGTAAATTTTGATGTATTGGTCAGCGCTGTATTGGTCTCCGGAAGGAGTCGTACTACCGGCGAAATAGATCTCTTCAATGACGAAACCGTTGGTAGAGGGGGTATAGAAAGACATGACCTGTGCGGGCAGGGTCACTGTCGTTCCGCTGATGGTTACCGATTCCTGATAAGCACGGATATTGGCAACTGTCGGAGTCTGGATACCACTGATCGAGTAGCTGACTTTTCCCTCTGCAATAACTCGGTATAAACCTTCCGGGACGGTTGCCGTGACGGTGACGGTTTGTTCGTTCATACTGACACTGCCATCGTATTGGGTGTTGGTGTTGATGTTGGTGACGGTTACCTTCAGATCCGATAGGGTCGGGTTTTCGATATCTTCCGGTAGTGACAGCGTCCAGCTTACCTGACTTTCGGGGACTGCTTTATCATCATCATCGCAGGCTGTGAATGTGAAAGGAATGATAAATGCCAATAAAATGGCCTGAAATAGATTGTACTTAGATTTCATAATATTAAATGTTAAAATTTAGTTCCATACCAAAATAAGGAGATTGACCGATCTGTCTGACCTTTACTCCATTGGAGGTATAATCGGGATGACAGCTGATCAGGCGGTTGACAAAAAGCGCCAGATTGATCCGGTCTCTATATAGTTGTTTTGTGACTTTCAGATTGAAATTGACATTGAAAGCCTCGCTGATTCTCCGGTCGAATAGGGCTTCATTGTATGATTTTTTCAGCCATTGCAAATACATATCCTGGCTGGATTCTTCGGTATAAGGATAACTATTGCCCTGACTGTCTATATAATATTCGGGAATCCCGCTTTTCCATTCCGTTTGCTGATTGCTGAACCACAGGCATTGTGCCGACAGGGAAAAGCCTAGTTTCAGGTTGGGAATATGGGTGTCGAACATAAAATTTGTATTGAAGCTTTTTCTGATGTATCCGTCGGGATCGGTGTACCAGCCGACATAAGGTAACCGCCGGTTGTTGATGATCTTGGTACTGCTTTCATAGTAACCCTGACTATTGGAATAGACGGTCCGGAAGTAGGCTCCTGAAATGGTGATCCGGGTGGCCAAAGCCGGAATCCGTTTACTTGAAAACTGAAACTCGACGCCTGTTTTCCGGAGTTTTGTCCCATTGGTCGTGATGCCGTATATACACATCAGGGTATCTTGTGTATAAGTCATCTGGCTTAGATCGGGGGGACCGTCTAAAGTCGTTGCATCGATGGAATTGTTATCGTATGTTTTGTAAGCCAGCGGTAGCAGCCGGGTTCCCGTCCGGAAACCGGAGGTCATATTTTCTTTAAAATAGGTGACACTGAGATTGTTTTCAGCGTATGTTATATTCCCCCGGATTTCCCATTTGAAATTCCGGGCAGCCGACAAATCGGGGTTCGTCCGGTCGATGATGTAAGTGATCATCTGCAGACGTCTGTAGGCCGGATTGTTGTGATAATAGTTCAGTTGTATGATGTCTTCATATAACAGATTGGGATACAATTGAGTCAAAGAAGGCATCATGGAATGCCATCCGATCCCTCCTCCTATTTCGTAGCTTAGTTTCTGGTCTCCGATGAAGAAAGCGGGAAACAGCCATTTCATGTTGACACGTGGATCGAAATAAAATTTGTTGTGGAGTTTATATGCTTTCGGTAGATTCAGAAGGGAAGAAGCCCGGACTCCAGCCTGTATTTCCAAGGTATGGGTACTGACCGGTAATGTAAAATAATCCTCGGCAAAAAAGGATAGGTCGTGTCCTGCCGGTATGTCGTTATAGGGGCGGGGACGTGTAGAGATGGAGGTGTAGTTGACCGGCCGCAGGGGATCGTAAAGTTGTCCTTCTCCGAAATTTTTATCCATCTGCCAGTCTGTACCTATTTTCAGTTCCTGTCTTGTTTTGGCTATAAATAACCTGAAATTACCCGTTAACCGGACATAGGCTCCGAAAGGACGGTTGTCTACTTTTTGAGTACCTACGAATTGAAAGGGCAGAAAGACGCCGTCATGTTCCCCTGCTTCATTGCTGTTCGGGGCTGCCATAGCCCGGCTGAGAGAATTATAGCGTACCTCATCGACCTTGTCTTTGGAAAAGCTGATTGAACTATTAAAAGATAAGGAATTGAAAAATGCGGTTTGGTTTTCCGATTGCCATTCGATATTATTGATCCAGGACAGCCGGTTGATTCTGGATTTGTAACTGTCTTCTTTATGACGATTGATGTCCGGGTCGATTTTTTCGGTATTGAACGAACCGTTATAATCGGCGTGAGTACTGTAAAAGACATTGTACGGACCGGTTTTCCAGGTTTTTTCCAACCGGAGGGAAAAGGTCAGGCGTTTGTAATTTTCCAGATTGTCCCGGGGGTCTGCCTTGGCATCCAGCCAGTCGATATCGCTGTTGATTTTGATTTGCCGTTTCGGAAATTCGAATCCTTTTCCCAGGTAAACCAATTTGCTGCTTTCATCTGCTTTGAATCTGGCATTGAAATGGTTACCTCCCATTTTACGTTTGATTTTTACGATTCCGCTGGTCAGATTTCCGTATTCTACCGAAGGAATACCCCGGATGATTTCTACTTGTTCGATTCCATCGGTAGAAATGCTGCGCATATCGACTCCCCGGTTTACGGTACTTCTTTTCCGGTCGTCTGTACTTGCTTCACCGCTGACGTACAGCATATCGGCTCCGGTATTGATCGGTGTACCGTTGATGAAAAAAGCGACACCGCGGGAAGCGACATCGTAGTCGGAACTCGAAGAACCTTCGCCGGCTTCCCGCAACCGAATCGGGTTTACCTGATTTAGGGCCGGATCCGCTGAACGTCCCCCCGGTAACAATTCCAGGAGATCGCTGAAACTGGAAGGTTGAAGATGTTCCATGGCTTTGCGGTCGATTATCGAGGAGGAAGTCATACCATGAGACTCCCGGGCGGTAACGATAACTTCCTGCATGACAACCTGATCGGGAGCCAGCAGAATATGCCGGGAAAAATCACCTGTAATCCGGATGGTGTCGGTATAAGTTTTATAACCGATAAAACTGACTTTCAATTTATAGACTCCTGTCTGAACGGAGGGGAATAAATATTCGCCTTGTGCGTCGCTACTTCCTGCAATGATTTTATGATTATCCTGTGTTAAGCTGATTGTCGCCAAAAAAAGGGGTTCATGATTGATAGAATCGCACACTGTAATCCGGATGGGGAATGTATTCTTTCTTGTGTTTTGACCGGTCAGATTATCAGTCAAAACAAAAATCAGAATGATTGCCCATAGTGTTTTCATGTTTTTATTAAAATTTAATTTGAGATCGCAAAGTTTGTAAAGCTGTCAGAGAAAAAAAATCCCCATTTATTGTTATTTTTTTTCTTACTGGGATAACGGGATATGATTACTTGATTTTAGAGTAAAGACAGGATGTATTTACCAGAATAATCGGAAAATCCGGATTTGTCAGGTAGTTTAAAATACCTAAAAATTGTGATTACAAAATCGATAGAGAAAGCTTTACTTCGCATGCTTAATTGAAATTTTGTATGATACAATTTAGAACATTATTCCTGTCTGTATTCGGACTGTTCATGATGGCCTGTGCCCGGGAGGAAATCATCGTATCTGAAACTTCTGTACAGGACACTCCGATCGGGATGCAGGCACAAAAAGGACGCCTTCGTTTAAAATTTAAATCCCGGTTTGCCGGGAAAGCTGAGCAGGCGGTATATACCCGTGCCGGAACCGGAGATATCCGGATCGTATCTATGAAACGGTTATTTCCCTTTGCCGGGAAATTTGAAGAAAGGACCCGGAAAGCGGGTCTGCATCTTTGGTATGAGGTCGAGTTCGACGAACAGACACCTGTGACCCGGGCTCTCGCCTTATTGGGAGATACAACGGAGATTGAGATCGCAGAACCGGTATACATTATCCGTAATACCGGAGGAGAGGGAACGGTTCCTGTCCGCTCTGCCGGAGAGCGGAATTCGGATGGAACTGCACCTTTCAATGATCCGGAACTATCCAGACAGTGGCATTATTCCAATACCGGAGAGTTACCGAATTCTGTGGCAGGGGCGGATATCAATTTATTTGCGGCCTGGCAAAAAAATCAAGGGTCGAGGGAAGTTATTGTGGCGGTCATCGACGGAGGTATTGATTACCGGCATGAGGATTTGACCGGAAATGTAGGAAATCCTGCAGAATTATTCGGAGAGCCGGGGGTCGATGATGATGGGAATGGGTATATCGATGATATATATGGATGGAACTTTATCAATGGAACGAATCAGATCGAAGCGGATGATCATGGGACCCATGTTGCCGGTACTATCGGGGCTGAGAATAACAATGGTGTCGGTGTTTGCGGTATTGCCGGTGGACATGGCGGAAATACGGGAGTATGGTTGTTGAGTTGTCAGCTGTTCGGGACGATAGATGGCCGGGAGGTTTCTGCTTCTTTCCCGGAAATGATCAAATATGCTGCGGATGCCGGTGCGGTTATCGCTCAGAATAGCTGGGGGTATGAAAATATCACTTATTTACCCCGGGCAGATCAGGAAGCGATCGATTATTTTATTCAGTATGCCGGAGTCGATGAACGAGGGGAGCAGACAGGGCCGATGAAAGGAGGAGTAGTCATATTTGCTGCAGGTAATGAAAATAAAGATTACCGGACTTATCCGGCGGCTTATGAAAAAGTCGTTTCTGTTGCGGCTTATGCTCCTGATTACAAAAAAAGCTGGTATTCCAATTTTGCCGACTGGGTCGATATCGCTGCTCCGGGCGGGACATACGGCTATGGGAGGAAGTATAACGGTGAATGCCCTGTATACAGTACGTTACCGGATAACCAGTACGGCTATATGCAGGGGACATCTATGGCTTGTCCTCATGTTTCGGGTATCGCTGCTTTAATCGTATCCCAATTCGGAGGGCCCGGATTTACTCCGGAAAAACTTTTGGCTCACCTGTATCAGGGAACCCGGGACATCGATATTTATAATCCGGAGTATGCGGGTAGATTGGGGATAGGGGCCGCTGATGCCTATTTGGCTCTTGCTGAAGATCAGGGAATCGCTCCTCAGGCTGTCGATACCTTATACTGCGGAAATACTTCCGGAGTGGTTGACGTGACCTGGCAGATCTCGGCCGATGAAGATGATGGCAAACCTTTTCAGTATTTGGTTTGTTGGAGTGAAGACCCTTTGGGGCAATTGGATCCCGGACGGTTACCCGAAGGAGTTGCTTCGGTACGGGTTACTGTTCCCAGGGCCGGGCAGGTCGGGGATACGATGGCGTGCCGGCTGACAGCTATCCGGGGAGAAACCCGGTATTATGTAGGTATTGTTGCTATTGATCCCTGGGGACATTATTCCGGGACTACGACGGTTTCTTTTGTGTCGCCGCATAATGAACCCCCGATGATTACTTCTGAATATGAGGAACAAGCGCTTACTTTGAAGTATAACCAAACCGGAGAAATAGTTTTTTGGATTTCAGATCCTGAAAACCAGGAATTTAATTATGAATTGGAAGATGAAAACCATCTGGCGGCAGCGACACAACTGAATGACCGGATTACGGTGAAAATACGTAATTATGGATTTCAGGCCGGGACATATCGTTTGTGTCTGAAAGTGACGGATAGCGGAGGGGCAATGGCTTCCAAAGAATTTACGGTGGTTCTGGAGCCGAACGAGAGTCCCCGTTTGCAATCTCCTTTTGAAAATGTATGGTTCGGTTCCTTGCAGGAAGTGCGTACGGTGTCGCTGGCCGCTCATTTTACTGATGAAGGTCCCGGAGGCTTGAGTTATGCTTATGAATATGATCCGGCCTATTTGACTTTAACTTCCGGGCAGGGAGAATTTAGACTGAAACCCTTGAAATTCGGTCTTTCCCAAGTGAAAATCACTGCGACGGATGCTGAAGGGCTTGCCGGGGAAACTGATTTTTTGGTGATGACCCATGACTATCGGCAAGAGGTAACCTTTTATCCCAATCCGGTTATGGATAAACTGAATGTCCGGATGGGGCGGGAAGTAGAAGGAACTATTTACCTGACTTTTTCGACGCTGGACGGACAATTGGTCAAAAAGGTGAATGCTCCGATCGGACCTTTTGCTCCGGCGGAAGTAGACCTTTCCGGTTTGAAAAAAGGAACGTATGTCGTACAATTGAAATATTTGCAGGAAACCTATACCCGAACTCTAATAAAACAATGAAATAATGAATCGTATTTTTTATATATTGGTGATATGTTGTCAGGCATTCGGAGTATCCGCACAGTCGGTGGCTGATGCCGGTTTGTTTACGTATTCGGCGGCCGGGACGGTTACAGCTTCTTTGGGAGGCAACGGGGTTGCCTGGGGACCGGATGCTTTTGCTGTGTTCAGGAATTCGGCACAGGGGGCCCTGGCTGATGCGAAGGTTATTGCCGGTTATGCGGTTTCTTCCCGGATGCCGGGATGGGATTTGGCGGATCGGCATTGGATACATGATGCCGGAGGGCTGTTTACATTCGGAGGAAGACAGGCTGTACTTACCGGAGTGCGTTATCTGAATCTGCCTATTGTCGAATTGACTGATGAAGAAGGAAATCTTCAGAGCCGTTTTACTCCTTACGCCTTGGAAGTGGATGCCGGATATGCTTATGCTTGGAGAGGAAAGCTGGCGGCCGGGCTGACGTGCCGCTATTTCCGCCTGGACCAAAAAACATTGTTGACAACATATGTAGCTTGTGATCTGTCTTTGTTTTATCGCGATTCGCTTGCCGGACGTCCTTACTTCTGGCAGGCGGGAATGCAGCTGTCGAATATCGGTGAGGCTTATCTGCCTTTAAAAATCGAGTATGCCGTGAGTGCCGGTTGGGAACAGGGGGCACATCGGGTGATGTGTACCGGAGGAATAGCCCATCAGGAATTGGCTTATGGATTTTGTACTTTGGGAAGTGCAGGAGTAGAGTATTCTTTCCGGAAGAAGATATTTTTACGGGGCGGATACCGGAGTGGCAGACCTGCGAAAGGTATATTTGCCTGTACGGCTTTGGGAGGCGGGATGAAATGGCACGGAATCGGCCTTGATGCAACCTGGAGACTGGCATCTTCCGACAGTCCCCAGAGAAATGCATGGCATCTGGCCCTTACTTTTGCGATTTGAAAATCAGGAAAAGAATATGAACCCGATAGGGATGAGCAAACCGAGTGCGAATTCGATCCCTCCGCGTCCCCAGAAACCTTTGGGGCCTTTGATCATAATCAAACCGGTGAAGGTAATTATCAGTAGAGACAAAATGAAAATATCTGAAAATACAGTCCACCAACGAGACGGATTATAATGAAGGCGATTAAACCAGCTGATAACCGGCCGTTTTTTGATTGACTCGTAGATCCCTTCTCCGCTTTCAGTGTGGATTACCAGAGAACTTCCTCCCTTTATGAAGATTTTGATGCATCCCGGTTCAGGGGAATAATGTTTCAGGTAACGGTTCTCTTCTCCGATTGTTTTTAACAGTCTTTCGGCAAATTCCCGGTTTATTTCCTGGGGATTCGCCGGGATTGGCTCGGTAAACCGAATTTGTTTTTGCCGGATGAGATAATCGGAATTGAAATCCTTTTTGTGGTTGAGCATAAAACCAGAGATGGCATAAATCATCAGTATGCCGGCAAAAAAAAAGGAGAGGTCACGATGAAGTAACCTGCTCCATTTACGGATGATATCAGAATATGATTTTTGTGACATAATTTATTCGACAATTTCGTATGTATCTCCTTCAATGTAATAGAAAGACAGGTAATTTTTGCCTTCTTTGGCTTGACGGTCGGCGATCCTTTGCCGGAAATTGGTGATCCGTTCTTCGATGCTGTTGGCAGGCGCTTCTCCCCTTGCTTTTTGTTCGGATGCACATCCTTGCTCTGTCGTACCGTGTTTCTCCGCAGTCTGGGCTTTCACCTGGGCTTCCCATTCGGTCAGATAGGCTTCATCGATTCGCTGTTCGACTAATTTTCCTGTTATCCGGACCAGATTGTTTACGGTTTCGGGTTTGAAACTGCCGATTTTCGTGCCGGCCTCTACACGGATGGTTTTGGTGTCATCGCTACCCATCAGGAAGATTTTGCCGCCTCCGTGAGCACAGATGTGCGTACAGAGCGCTTCTGTCGTGAAAGTTTTTCCGGTCAGACTGTCGGCCCGGGCCAATATGTCGTCCACTTCCAGAATCTGGGATTGTGACATTTGGGATTGTGACGTGGCCGATTGAGTCGTTTTGGATTTGCAGGATGTCAATAGACAACTTGTAATAGTTGTCAGCATGATAAATAACAAAATATGTTTCATTGTTCCGATTTTTAAATTTCGGTCAAAAATAGAGCTTATTTTCACTTTTTTAAATACCAATATGTAGGTATTTAGAAGGTTGAGAGTGGGGATATTCGGTTTTAGATATACTCCGGGTGAAATATTTTTGATATTCATTTTTTACTTCCGGCTTTTTCATATATCTTTGCAATCCCTATCGAGTATGGGGAGAGTATTAATTTTTTAATTAGAAACAATGTCTACAAAAATCAGATTAGCGAGACACGGACGTAAAGGTCGTCCATTCTATCATGTAGTGATAGCAGATAGTAGAGCACCACGCGATGGTCGTTACATTGAGAAAATCGGAACTTATAATCCGAACACTAACCCGGCTACTATCGATCTCAAGTTCGACAGAGCTTTGTATTGGTTGATGACTGGTGCACAGCCTACCGATACTGCTTCAAGAATCCTGTCCTATAAAGGTGTATTGTTGAAAAAACATCTGTTGGAAGGCGTTAAAAAAGGTGCTTTTGATGAAGCTGCTGCTGAAGCTAAATTTGAAGCCTGGATGAAAGAAAAAGAAGCTAAAATACAGGCTAAAATTCAGAAATTGGCTCAGGCCGGTGATGCAGCTGCTAAAGCTGCTTTGGAAGCCGAAGCTAAAGTTCGTGCTGCGAAAGAAGAAATAATTGCTAAGAAAAAAGCTGAATTAGCTGCTGCCGAAGCTGCTAAGAAAGCTGAAGAAGAAGCTGCTGCTGCTCCAGCTGAGGAAGCTGCTGCCGAAGCTCCTGCTGCTGAATAATTTTCTGGTAATGATTACACGGGAAGATTGCTTTAAAGTCGGAGAAGTTGCAAAAACACATAACCTGCAAGGGGAAGTGGTTATTACTACCGATAGCGATCTGCTCGAAAAATATGCAGACGAACCGGTGTTCCTCCTTTTGGACGGAGCGCCGGTTCCTTTTTTTATAGCTGATGAAGGCTTGACGGTCCGTAATCATACTTCTTATATTGTAAAATTCGACTATGTCGATACCTTAGCCCAGGCAGGACGGCTTGTCGGATGTGAAGTCCTCTTCGAAAAAGAATTGCTGGAGGGACAGGAACCGGAAGAATCGGGTTATGATATTTTCGAATTAATCGGTTTTGAAGTGAAAGATCAGGTTTCTGAAGAAACGGGAGAAGTAGCGGATGTTGCCGATTATTCCGGTAATGTTGTGCTGACGGTTTCCATTATGAATAAGGAGATTCTTTTACCCTTTTCCGAAAATTATATCTGCAAGATCGACTTCGAGCATAGCCGGTTGCTGGTGCAGATTCCCCGGGAACTTGTAGAATTGAATTGACAACTCTGTTTTCCGATGCTTGTTCCGGGTGTCCTCTTGTTGAAAACTATTTCTGTTAAAATACTTGTTTGTTTCATTTTTGTTATTCACCAAAACTATATTTTGGAAAACTTTTAACCTGTTGGTAACTTTTTATTTTGTTGATAAATAAATGGTTGTCTGTTTGTTTTGGAAAACTTGTCGAAAAAATCATGGAAAAAAGTTATCATCTTTGATCTATTTTTCTATATATTTGCAATATCCTAATGCAGAAAAAATCTATTAAATCAATATGCTATGAATGAATACGAAACAAAGGGGAAGGATACTTATACGCAAGAAGAAGCGTTTCAGAGTTCATTGAATTATTTCAACGGCGATGAATTGGCTGCTCGGGTTTGGGTGAATAAGTATGCATTGAAAGATTCTTATGGGAATATTTTTGAAAAGAATCCCGATGATATGCATCGTCGGTTAGCCAAAGAAATTAGCAGAATAGAAAACCGTTATCCGAATCCGCTGAGTGAGGATACAATTTTTGAGGTATTACGGGATTTTAAATATATTGTGCCGCAGGGAGGTCCTATGACCGGTATCGGAAATGAGTTTCAGATCGCTTCTCTCTCTAATTGTTTCGTGATTGGAAATGAAGGTCCTTCGGATTCATACGGTGGAGTTATGAAAATCGATCAGGAACAGGTGCAACTGATGAAACGCCGGGGTGGAGTGGGACATGATTTGTCTCATATCCGTCCGAAGGGTTCGCCTGTAAAAAATTCTGCATTGACTTCTACCGGTATCGTTCCGTTTATGGAGCGATATTCTAACTCTACCCGGGAAGTTGCTCAGGACGGTCGGCGTGGGGCTTTGATGCTGAGTGTGTCGATCAATCATCCTGATTCGGAAAGCTTTATCGATGCAAAGATGACCGAAGGGAAAGTAACAGGTGCGAATGTATCCGTGAAGATCGATGACGAATTTATGCGGGCGGTGATCAACGACGAAGAATATGAACAAAAATATCCGGTTTATTCCGATGAACCGAAAAACCGGAAACAGATCAATGCACGCCAATTGTGGAATAAAATTGTACACAATGCCTGGAAATCGGCTGAACCCGGTATCCTTTTTTGGGATACGATCATCCGCGAAAGTGTACCCGATTGTTATGCAGATAAAGGATACCGTACGGTTTCTACCAATCCTTGCGGTGAAATTCCTTTATGTCCTTATGATTCTTGCCGGCTGCTGGCTATAAATCTGTATTCCTATGTACAGAATCCGTTTACTAAAGGAGCCTTTTTCGATTTCCCTTTGTTCAAGAAACATGTAGCTATCGCTCAGCGGATAATGGATGATATTATCGATCTCGAATTAGAGAAGATCGATGCTATTCTGGATAAGGTACACGAAGATCCTGAGAGTGAAGAAGTGAAAGGCGTAGAAATTCGCTTATGGGAGAAAATCAAACAGAAAGCGAAAGAAGGCCGGCGGACCGGAGTGGGTATTACGGCCGAGGGAGATATGCTGGCTGCTTTGGGTCTGCGTTATGGAAGTGAAGAAGCGATCGATTTTGCTGTGGATATTCAGAAGACTTTAGCGGTCGAAGCTTATCGGGCATCTGTACATCTGGCAAAAGACAGAGGGTCTTTTAAGATTTACGATACTCGCCGTGAGGAGAATAATCCCTTCATCAAGCGCTTACGCGAAGCCGATCCTGACATGTATGCCGAAATGGTGAAGTACGGACGCCGGAATATTGCTTGTCTGACGATCGCACCAACCGGAACGACAAGCCTGATGACTCAGACGACTTCCGGTATCGAACCTGTGTTCCTGCCTGTATACAAACGGAGAAGAAAGGTAAACCCGAACGATCAGAACGTACATATCGATTTTGTGGATGAGTCAGGGGATAGCTATGAGGAATTTATCGTTTTCCATCACAAGTTCGCTGATTGGATGAAAGCGAATGGTTATGATACCACTAAATGCTATACCGACGAAGAAATCGATGAATTGGTAGCACAGTCGCCGTATTATAAAGCAACTTCCAATGATATCGATTGGGTGGCTAAAGTACGTATGCAGGGACAGGTGCAGAAATGGGTGGACCATTCTATCAGTGTTACGGTCAACTTACCCTCGGATGTAACCGAAGAATTGGTCGGTAATCTTTATATCGAAGCCTGGAAGAGCGGTTGTAAAGGATGTACGGTCTATCGCGACGGTTCACGGGCCGGTGTATTGGTGTCTAATAAAGATAAAAAACAGACTACTAGTCCTAATGAAATGCCGGCAAAACGTCCGATGGAACTGGATGCCGATGTCGTGCGTTTCCAGAATAACAAAGAAAAATGGATTGCTTTTATCGGTTTGTATAACGGTCGGCCTTATGAGATATTTACCGGTATCGCCGATGATGAGGAAGGAATTATGCTGCCTAAAGCGGTTACTTCGGGTAAGATCGTCAAGCATTATGATGCTGAAGGAAATTCCCGGTATGACTTCCAGTTTCAGAACAAACGGGGTTTTAAAACGACGGTAGAAGGATTGTCTTATAAGTTCGATAAAGAATACTGGAATTATGCCAAATTGATTTCCGGGGTTTTACGCCACGGTATGCCGGTGCATCAGGCTGTAGAACTGGTGGCTTCTATGGAATTCGATAATGAAAATATCAATACCTGGAAGAATGGCGTCGAAAGAGCCTTAAAGAAATATATTCCCAATGGAACAGAGGCTACCGGCGAAAAATGTGAGAATTGTGGCTCTCCGGTGGTTTATCAGGAAGGTTGTCTGATCTGTAAAACTTGCGGAACATCGAAGTGTGGATAGAATAATCACTCCTCCGAATATTTTGCGGATAGCGGTTACATGGGTTTAGGCTGAATTGCAAATAAACCGGTGTAACCGCTATCACTATAATAACAATTTCGTATTTTTGTCCTCCTAACCGGAGAGTTGAAGGTGTATGACAGCACTTTTTACTTTTCACTTTTCACTTTTTGAGATGCAGATACATTACGGAACCGAAAATTTACAAATAGTCAATCCGGTAGTAACCATCGGTAGTTTCGATGGAGTGCATAAAGGGCATGTGCAGGTGATCGAGTCACTGAAAAGAGTGGCCCGGAATTTGAAGGGAGAGACTGTTATCATCAGTTTCGAGCCCCATCCCCGGGAGGTACTCTATCCGATGGAAAAAAGGCCGGGGATTTTGACCACTTTGGAGGAAAAGGCTGCTATTCTCGCCACTTATGGAGTGGAACATCTGGTCGTCCTGCAATTCACCCGTTCGCTGGCCGAATTGGAATATGCAGATTTTGTACGTCATATCCTGGTCGATAAAATCGGTTTAAAAGGTTTGGTCGTGGGGTATGACCATCGTTTCGGGAAAAACCGGGAGGGAACTTTTGAAAAACTGAAAGAATTAGCTGACCGTTATCACTTTTACCTCGAACAGGAAGAAGTATATGAAGAGAACCAAATCAATATCAGTTCCACAAAAATCCGGAATGCTCTGCAAATCGGAGATATCGATCGGGTAAATGAATTTCTGGGGTATACGTATTCTGTTAGTGGAAAAGTTGTTGCCGGTGATAAAATAGGACGGAGTATGGGTTTCCCGACCGCCAATATCCGGTTGAACGATGACCGTAAACTATTGCCGGCCGCCGGAGTGTATGCTGTAAAAGTGAAGGTTGAAGGACAAGAATATCGTGGTATGCTCAATATTGGCGTACGCCCCACAGTCAGTTGTTCCGGCGTAGTGCGGATCGAAGTGAATATCTTTGATTTCGATGCCGACATCTATGGTAAAGAAATCCGGCTTTTACTTATTGCCCGTATCCGGGGTGAACGGAAATTCAACGGAATCGACGAATTGAGCGAACAGCTGAAAAAGGACCGTCAGGAAGTATCGGTGTTGCTACAGCAATGACGTTTGCCCTGTAAACCTGATTAGCGGGTTCTGAAAAAAGGTAGGTTTTATTTTTTCTTTCTATTCCGATTTCGGGTTCTGTGTCGTCAGACCCGGTCGCCTGGAACGGTCCGTTAAGGCTTTCCTTCACTGACCGGCGGAACTCCTCACTTCGTTCGTCAGACACCACCGGTCGGGCGCTCGGAAAACCTAACCGGACCCTCGTTCCTGCTCCAAGGGTCTTCCGGCACAAAACCCTGCATCTTCCGTTTGCGCTACAGAGCAAAGGAAGAATAAGGAAAGTTTTGTAAAATGAAATACCGGATCACCTCTATCGTGATATGGATTGCTGAGTTACTTTATCGGAGCGTCTTCAGTACCTTTGATTTTAATTCGATTTCTGGCATAAGGAATGGAAAACCCTTATTCCGTTGTGATTTCTATTTTTCAGATCCTGATTCGTTTTCCATGAAGTGATAAGATCAGTCGAAGGTGATCGTGTTCGGAGACCATTGGAGCTCTGGCGAGTGTCGTCTTGCTTTTTCTGAGCGCCCGACCGGTGGTGTCTGACGAACGAAGTGAGGAGTTCCGCCGGTCAGTGAAAGAAAAAGCTAGATGACCGACAGAAGCGACCGGGTCACCGAACATGAACACCGAAGACGAACAAATACCGGAATAATTCTAGAATTAAATTAGTTTATAAAGCTCATAAAGTTTAGAGTTTCTGAATCTGCGGTCATTTCCTTACGGTCGTTAATGCGACCGACCTGGACTGAAAGTCCTATAAACAAGGTGCTAAGCAGGGGGAATACTAATTTTATGAACTTTATAAACTCAAACCTTTTGGCTTTCTTCCTGCCGATCTATTTCGGTAAATAATCAGAACCGATATTGAATCATAGCATTGATACGGCTGGCATTACCATAGTCGTGGTTGAAATTATTACGGCGTCCGAAAACATATTCTATGCCGGTAGTTCCGAATTCCGTAAAATTCCATAACAGATTAGCTCCTGCATATTGTGCATATTTGTAAGTATCCCCTTCCAGGCTGCCGCGGGCTTCAAGCCGGGCATAACTGTAGGTGATCGTCGAATAAAGCTTAGGATTCCAATTGTGTTGGAAAGCGCCGAACAGGCCCCACATACCGGGAGCTTTCAGATTTCCATTGTCGTCTGCTGTCGGGATCAGGTCATAACCGATACCCGAGATATCCTGAATGTAATTGGCAATCCCTTTACCATATTCGGCCTGAAACAGAAAACTGGTCGATGAGGTGATATTTAATTTACCGCTCCCCATAACACCCCAACCGGTTCTGATTTTATCCTTATCTTTCACTACATTTTTATAACCGATATTTCTTAAGATAGCTCCTACCTGAACGTGGCTCCCGTTTTTCATCGTATAGCGTATGTTCAAAGGAATATCCGGAACTTTCTGCCGGATGGATTCGGCATTTTTCCCGGTTGTATACGATGCTTTGGCATATTCCAAGGCTAAAGAAGATTGCCATCGATCGTTGATATGGTAAGTATACCGAAGCATCGGCTGACGGATTTCGATACCACTACTCGGTCCTTCTTCATCGATAGTCGTAGGTACGGCTGTCATATCGCCGAAAGTACTCCAGGCTTGTCCCAGCGTAAAACCTTTGAATTGTACGAAAGCTTGCTGGAGCTTCGGGGTGTTCTGCGGCCCCTGGAATTCCATTTCGATATAAGACACTAAACGTCCTACATCCGTATTGCCTACTAATTTAAAAAACAAACGGGATTGTCCGACTGTCATACCGTAACTGGCACCGGGTTGATGTCCTTTCATGGCAATAGTCGAAGTTGTAAAAAAATTGTAATCTTCTACGCCGTTAAAGTCGTAAACTCCTGACAACTGAACGTATCCCCCGACACCGAAAATAAAATTTTTGTTGTCATCGAAGAAAATAAAGCGTGGAGCTGCCGGGTCATTGTAAGCCAGTGGAAAGGCTTCTTTCATCATGGTATAGAAATTATGGATATCCCTTTCTTTCGATACCGATACGACATTTACTTTCTGTGCTTGTGCTTGTGCATAAAACCCTGCCACAAACACAGAAAATAATACGATTAAAACTTTTTTTTTCATAATCCTACCTATTTGGTTTTTTACATTTTCATTTTTGTTATGGAGTATATACGCTTTAGGGAGCGAAAAAGTAGAAAGGAAATATTATAAAGTAGGTTGCGATTGGTTAAAGAATTTATAACTCTGTATAAGCTGAGAATAATTTTTGGCAGTTATATACATATTTACACTTATAAAGGTACATTTAGGGTAAATATGTATATAAACACCTTTGCTTTTTTATGAAGTTATGTATTAGGTATAAAGTGGGATTTCAATGCTGCAACCCTCGCTATGGATGATTTATTGGGAAATTCAGGAATAAAGATCGATAAGATTTAGCAAATTAGGTGTCCCTTGTGATATCTTGATAATTAGCCGTTTACTATTATTTTTCGGGAGTACTGAAACAATACCCTTTTCCATAGGAAGAACGGATTTTCAGCGAAGTATCAGTTTTCAGAATTTTCCGGAGCTCAGAGATAAATCCCGTAACAGACTTATTTTGGACGCGTTGTCATTGTTCCAAAGTCTTCTGCAAATGATTGTTCCCGGTATAAAGGAATTCTGATTTTGACAAAAAATAGTCAATAATTCGGCGAGCATCGTTTTGAGCGGGTAACGCTGGTCACCGATTTCAAGGGTAGAGTTTGCAGGGTAGAAACGGCTGGTCGGAGATAGCTGATATACTTTTTCTGAGGGGTGGCCGGTTATTTCCGGTCCCGGATATCGATTCAGGGCTGCTTCGATCCGGGCACACAATTCGTCTATACCTCCGTCCTTACGGACAAAGTCACTGGTACCTATTTTTAATGAGGCTGCACATAGTTCGGTGTAAGAGCTAAGGATGAGTACCGGAATTTTTTTATCCAATTGCCGGATCAGTAAAAATACTTCTATTCCTGTTTTTCCCGGCATTTGATAGTCGAGTACGACAACATCCGGACGGGAAGACTGGTAAGCGAGCCAGGCTTCGTCGCCATCGAAGACTGTTTTTACTTCATAACCGTTGTCTTCCAGGGCTTCCCCGGTTTCTTGTGCGGTGATGCGGTTATCTTCTGCGTACAGTATTTTTATTTTTTTAGTATCCATAGTCGTGGTATAAAATCATCGGATGTGTTTTGAGTATGGTTAATTTGTCCAGCAGGTAATTTATTTTAATGATCATATTTTCGTATTGTTTGATATTTTTGTGTAACAGTTCGGTATGGATCGGTGGGGATATAGGGATAGCCGGGGAGGGGTGATCCGATTCTGTGCCATGTAAATGACAGAGTTGTACTTGTAATTCCCGAAGGAAATGTTGTACTTCATTCCGTTGCAGATGGATCAGTGCTTTCTGGCGGCGATCGACCGCCATCAATAAATGGGTGAACCATCCCGACAATAAGATCGATAGCAAGGCAAATAGTAGCCAAATTTTGTGGGTGGTCAAAGGCTGTAACCAGGGATAAGCGAGTTGTACCTCCAGTCGGTGTCTCTCGACATACCCCAGGGGCATACGGAAAATAGCCGGCAGGAAGATGTTCGGATCTTCGGAAGGATACCGGTCGATGATTTTTCCATTGGCGTCCTTCCGGATGAAGAAAATTGGAAATGGCAGGTCGCTCTTCTTATAATAGTGGACAAGTGAATCGAGACACCAGGATGAATCCCGAAGATCATAAGATAAACGGCCATATACATAGCTTTGATTGACGATCCCGCCCATCTCTACTGTCGTATCTTTTACTCCCCGGGTGATCGTAATTGAATTCTCCTGCCAATTGTTTTGAAACCTGGCGGTATCCCGTATCTGGAAAAGATTTTTACTCATTTTAAAAATCGTTTCGTCGATTAAAGGATTTTTGTGGTTTACAAAATTAGTCCGTTCGGCTGAATATAAATTGAGCATCCAGACCATTTCAGCCAGTAATAAGGCAATGAAAAAATAGCGGTATATGTGTGAAGAAGAAACTGATTTTTTATATGATTTCGGTTTATCCAGACACAGCGACAGACAGAATTCCGATCCCTCGTTTTCTTTGCTTTTTATCTGTATGTGTCCATTGTACTGCCGCACAATTTTACGCACATAAGCAAGTCCTATACCGTGGCTATTCTGGTGACGGTGATTGGAACGAAAACCGGTCCTGAAAATACGTTTCCGGGAATGAGTGGAAACACCCGGTCCGTTGTCTTTGACCGAAATCAGTAATTTATTTGTTTTTTCCTGTTTACAGCTAATCTGAATTTCGGCTTTTTCTCCGGCATATTTCAGCGCATTGCTGATCAGATTGTCTACCAGGTGGATCAAATGAAAAGAATCGGCAAAGATTTCCGGATCTTTCAATTGAAAATCAAGATTGATAGTGGCTTTTTCGTGGCCACACCGGTAGTTGTCGATCAGTTCTTCGAGTGCTTTTTTCAAATCGAAAGTCCGGTTTTCTATTTCTCCTCCCCAGCGTCCTGCCGACTGTATGGTGATTTGTTGCATTTCTTTTAATAAACGCTCCGATTGGTGGTGGCTGATTTGTAGTTTTTCATATATTTTTTCGGGAGGCCAGGTGGCCAGATTTTTCAGGATCCTGCCTTCTATATCGCGATTGGTACATAGCGGAGTTTTCAGGTCATGGATAAAAATAACTTGTTTCTCGATATAGCGTAAGTTCTTACGTTCCCGATGTTCTTTCTTTATGATCAGGAATCCATAATAAATGGCCAGGAAGAGTGGAAGTAATGAAAGTAAAATTCCGTATTTCTGATACTTCCAAAAATAAATAAGCGGAAAATCATACCAGGCCATCAGCTGGTCTTTCTCGATATTACCCAATTGCTGCGGGCCGAAAGCAGGAGCTCTTTGAGGCAATAGATGGGAGGGATAGTGATCTATAAGCTTTCCGTTCGGGTCTTGTCGCGTGAAAATTACGGGTAATTCCGTTACCGGACAAAAATGCCGGAAATAGTGGGCTATACTGTCCAGTTTCCACAACTTTTTATTGTAATCATAACGTTGTTTGTTGAATAAGTCGGTCATTTCTTTCCGCAGGGTATCTATTCTGAAATGGTGTCCCCGAAGAGTATACTCCATGATAATTCTGTTTTCTATTCTGAAGTCGACGAAACTGTCGTCCTCCTCATTTATCCTGTATGCTTCTTCTTGAATAGCAGCATGTATCGCCTGGTTGATGTCGTTCCGAAAATTTTTTTCTTCAATCCGGAACCAATAGATCAGCCAGCTGCTTTCTGTCAGGAGAAACAGGATTATCGACAGGATGATCATGCCGGGATTATATAAAAATAATTTTTTCATCGGGTTAAAAATAAAGATTAAGTGAAAGAATCACAACTTTTGTTTCTGTTGAATGTGGAAATAATTCCGAACATTTTCCGATGATTCAGCCTGGTGTGAGAAAAGTGGATAACGTATTTTTATACTCCTGGAATCATCAATAAAGGTGAAAAACCTCTTAAAATATTAGGTATTTTAACAAGTTGTAGTTGTGTTGAAGTGAAAAGCGCCAAAAAACATATGTTATGAAAGGTTTGCAAATAGATATTCGAGGAAAAATAATGAATTGCGTCACACCGAAAGGGCAGGTTTGTGTGTTTGTAGAAGCTGACAATATGGTTGTTCTCGGTGAAGACAAAGAAAACAGCGTTAAGTTGGATTGGGGTAAAATAGAGTTGGCTGTAGGAGACAAAGTGAAAATTACTGCTATTGAGGGTATGGAGTATGATACCATATATATGAGTAATATGACAGATGAAGATATGTTAGGATACTATAATCAACTTAAAAAATTTTTAACAAAAGAAGGTGTGTTGAAATGAGAGGATTCAGAATAAAATTCAGGTCAGAAGAAATTGTTGTTACCCCTGACTTCCGTTCATCAGTCACTATTTTTTACAATAGTTCGAACGGCTATGAACTATCGGTTGCCGGTATCAAAGGCTTTGGAGATGATGCCCTGGATACTTTTTGGATAAAATCGGATATGCATATTGGAGAAAGTATTGAGATCGAAATTATAAATGCAGACGAGCAGGTTTGTTCGTCTCCGACTTGTGTAAAAAAATTAGATCCTAATCCACTAAAATTATCCGAAAAACAGAAGCAACAAATGCTTGATGAATATTTGAAAGATTTTTATCTTTTAGAAGCTCAGTTGAAGAAAAAAGGAGTTTTATAATATAGTTATGTAATATATGGCAAATATGACCGCATTAAGTATTAATGAATCATTGTTTTATATCCCGTTCGATCATACTGGTGTAATTTCTGTTTGTAATAATAAATACGGGAATGAATTAGCATGTATTGTCTCAGATATTTCGGATGATAGAACTTCTTTGAATATAGGTGATTCAGTTTGCATAAAGAGGATTGTTTCTGAGGGTACTGAGTCGGTACATGAGTTTGTTATGCCTGATTTCTCTAACCAGAAAAAGGAGTTTATGAGTGATAAGGGAATATATGGAATGGAAGTCTGTACAGAAAACAATACGATATGTATGCCATTTATAGATGGGGGAGCAGTCACTTTTGTTGTAACCATAAATCAAGGTCAAGTATCTGTTGATGCGGGTTCTATTACCGCCGGTAACGTATTGTTGGATTTTTATCATTCGAACCTGAATATGGGGGATGAAATTCGTGTAACTTTGAAGAACCTGGATTTTGTTTCATCTCCATTAAGTGAAAGAAGTTTTTCGGGCCATACTTTATGACCGGTGTTAACTGGTCGTAGATTGTTCATCCCACATAGAATACCGGTATGTTAAAGAAATTGGCTGCACAGACGGCTATATATGGGATCAGTAGTATTATTGCCCGTTTTCTTAATTACTTATTGACCCCCTATCTCACTCGTATTATGACTACGGGTGAGTATGGGGTGGTGACCGATCTCTATGCCCTCATTCCTTTTATCCTGTTACTGCTTACGATGGGGATGGAAACAGGGTATTTTCATTTTGCCGGTAAAGCGGGAACTTCTGAAGAGAAAAGATTGATATTTCAAACCACCTGGGGTATCGTTATATTAGTGAGCCTTCTATTTTTCGGTTTCACCTTATTGTTCTTCCAGCCTTTGTCGGTGGTGATGGATTATGCCGGAACTCCGTCGTATCTATTATTGATGGGAAGTATTATAACCGTCGATGCTGTGACGGCCTTACCATTCGCTAAGTTAAGAGAGGAAAATAAAGCATCGGCCTATGTGAAAATCCGGGTCGTTACGATACTGGTCAATCTGTTTTTTTTGTATCGTTTTTTATTCTGTGATACCTGGGATTAGAGACCTGCAAAATATTTTCCCGGCAGAATATGGTGCCGGATATTATTTGATATCGAATTTAATCGCTAGCGTGACAGCGGCTTTTATGCTGATTCCTGCCGTCCGGGGGATCCGGCCTCGGATAAAACGGAAATTGCTTCAGCCTTTATTTATCTATTCGTTGCCTTTGCTGATCAGCGGGGTTACGGGTACCGCCAATGAATTTATCGACCGCCAATTTATTAAATATTTGCTGCCGCAAGAGTCGGCAATGAGTACTTTAGGTATTTATGGAGCTGTCCTTAAACTCGGAGGCATTTTGTTGTTGTTTGTGCAAATGTTCCGTTTGGCTGCAGAACCGTTTTTTCTGGCTGATTTTAAAAAGGAAGATTTCTTGAAAGCAAATGCGGAGACGTTAAAATATTTTTTGATCGTTTCTATGTTGTTGTTTTTAGTGATTTCCCTTTTCTCCGATTTCTTTGGTTTGATCCTCGGTTCGGATTTTCGGGATGGATTATTTATTATCCCTGTTGTTTTGTTTGCTAATATCGGAAATGGTATAGTCTTTAATCTTTCATTCTGGTATAAGCGGACCGGTAAGACCCGTCTGGCCATTTTGGTCACCGGCAGTGGATTGATTTGCACGATTGTTTTTAATTTATTATTACTTCCACGTCTGGGATATGCCGGAACGGCCTGGGCACATCTGGGAAGCGAATGGATTATGGTGATCGTCAGTTATATTTTGAGCAGAATATATTATCCGGTTCCTTATCCGCTCAAACGTATCCTATTTTATCTTTCAGGCGGTATATTATTCTATTTTTTGGGAGCATGGCAAAAGGATATATCCTGGACAGGAAATATATTGTTCAATCTCTCTTTGATTGTAATCTATACCGGGGTAGTAGTGAAGGTTGAAAAGATTAATATTTCCAGACATCCTTTTTAGTTAAATTATGATCGGAATTCTGGAAGAATAATTTAATATTATATTTGTAATTCAAATATGGGCTGTCGCTGAGAGGGGGATATCGATAAATTTTGATTTCGGATGTAAAATGCTATTTAGAATCTTTTCTTTTTTTATTATTGTCGGGTGTTCGGCTTGCCGGCCTTCGGTTTTGGAATCGGCTCTTGAAAGGGCCGGGGAAAATCGGATAGAACTGGAACGGGTATTGCGTCATTATTCCGAAGAGGATAAAGATAGCCTGAAGTGGGAGGCTGCCCGCTTTTTAATCGAAAATATGCCCGGGCATTTATCTATCGGTGGCGATTCGATCGGGCCTTATTATGCGGCTTTGAATGCGGTGTTCAGTAACGATACTTTGAGAAATTGGCAGGATAGTCTCGATAAGATCCATGAGTATTATAAATCCGGATTGCGTGTACAGGAAGATATAAAGGTGATAAAGTCCGGTTTTCTGATTGCCAATATCGATAGTGCTTTTCGGGTCTGGAGGGAAAAACCCTGGGCTTCACATGTCGGTTTTGATGATTTCTGTGAATACATATTGCCTTATACGGTCGGACAATACCAACCTTTGGAAGATTGGCGGAAAAAATTTGCTACCGGTTATGAAGAACAGATAGACCTCCGGCATCCCCGGCTCAGTCACTCTGCATTTTGGGCTGCAACTTGGGTAAACCGGGAGATCGGGACTCAGATTCGTTTTCAGACCCTCGAACCTTTTTCTAAAATTCCTCTGTTGTTTCCTTCCTTGTTGCCGAAATCCAGGGGAGGGTCTTGCCGGGAGTATGCTTTGATGGGATTGAGTATTATGCGTTCGAAAGGGATTCCTGTCATGATGGATTTTATCCCTCAATGGCCTGTCAGGTCCGGTAGGCATTATTGGAATGTGATGTTGGATAACAGGGGAAAAAATGTAGTTTTTCTGGCTACGGAGAGTGATCCGGGGATGCCTCATAAAGTGGAAGAAAAGTTAGGGAAAGTTTACAGGCAGACTTATGCAATCAACCGTGACCTGGAAAGATTGAACCGGGAGTGTGGCGATGTGCCCGATTTTTTCCAGAATTGTTTTATGAAAGATGTGACAGCCGAATATATGCGCACTTCCGATGTGGAAATCGAAGTTCCCTCTTCGGTGAAATGCTCTGAAAACTATGCTTATCTGACTATTTTCGATAATGAAGATTGGGTACCGGTCGATTGGGCCGGAATACACCGGGGAAAAGCCCTCTTTAAAAATGTAGCCCGTGATATTGTTTATCTGCCTGTTTACTATACTTCCGATGGGCTGAAACCCTTGGCCAGTCCTTTTTTATTGGATACGGACGGGAAGGTAATTGTCCTGAAAGGGGATACGTTGAATCGGCAACAGTTGAAACTCTACCGGAAATATCCTCCTTCTGACAATGCTTATGCTATGGGAAGACGGATTGTAGGAGGAAAAATTCAGGCTGCCAATCGGGCGGACTTCAGCGATTCGGTTACTATCTATCGGGTACCTGAGTGGAAAAGTGCTTATTCCCTGAAGGTTACTACCGATACTGCCTGGCGCTATTGGAGGTATTTGTCTGCCGAAAACGGACTTTGTAATATTGCCGAATTGGTATTTTATCAGAGAGATTCTATGCGCCCTATTGTGGGTGAAATTATAGGGACGGAAGGAAGTTGTTTTAATGATCCTAACCATGTGAAAGAAAAGGTATTCGACGGAGACCCATTGACTTTTTTCGATGCGCCGACTGGAAGTGGTGCCTGGGTGGGGATGGATTTCGGAAAGGAAGTGAACATCGGTAAACTGATTTTTATTCCCCGTACCGATGGAAATATGATCCAATTGGGCGACACTTACGAGTTGTATTGGTGGGGACCGGAGGGATGGCAACTGATTGGCGGACCCCGAATAGCCAGGGATGTCGTTCTGGAGTATCTGGCTCCTTCGAATGCGCTCTATTGGCTTAGGGATGTAAGCCGTGGAAGAGAAGAACGCATTTTTACCTATTCTGACGGGAAACAGATTTTCTGGTAATTCTCATAAGCAGTAATTTCATTTATTGAAAAATTTCCTATAATAAAAAATATTCAGTTACACCATAGTTAGGCTACTGAAAATTGGGCTCAATGTTCGGAAAAATAAGATAATTAGTCGTTTATTTTTGATTTGGGATTGTTATATATTTGAACTAATAAAAATTATTAGAAAAGTATGGAAAAAAAATCATTCAATTTATTCTATTTTGTTATTTTGATATCAGGTGTTTTATATACAAATGTATGTTTTTCACAAAATACACCTACAACTTGGCAAGACCGGCTCGAAGCTTTAAAAAATAGCTTCAATGAAGAAAATAGGGGTGATGTGTCGTTTTTGAAACTATTAGGGTATACCTATAAAGGAATAATTGGATCTCAAACTGTTAAATCCGATATAATAGATTCCTTATTATCCTACAATGCTCCTGCTATTTTGCATTTACCTCCCATAGTGATGAGAGATACTGTATCAAGGGGAGATTCCTGCGTCATTCGGGAAAGAGTGTTGCCTAAATTTGAAATCATTTCTATTCGTAAGCGATTAGAAATTGCAGAGTCTATAGGAGAAAAAAGTCTGCTCACCTCACTAAGACAACAGCTTAATAATTTAATTCATTTGGATTATGAATATTTGGAATTAGAATGGAGTTATAAAAATAAGCACTTTAAATCATTATGTGTTGTATCTAATGAACATGGCGGATTTATTTATGACCCTATCGGTTCAAATATTTTAGAGTATACAACAACAACAACTAATACTGTAGAACGTTTAAATTCAAAAGAAAATCTTCACTAAAATTTTTAATTTGCTTCACTTGTCGAAGCCTTCTCCAAATACCTTGAGACGGGTGTCTTCAACGGCTGCTGCCTGATGGAGATAGCCGAGATTCTCAGAGTTCGCAATGGGGAGGAATTTGTAGAAGTTCCGACGAAGCCGGAGCCTATTTTCGAAGCCAACACTTCCGGCATGAACCCTGAAAAACTGACATATACCTTAACCCATTTTTTGTATAATGACAAGCAAACCGACATTATCAATAGTTTAAACAAATGATCTCGATTATAATGTGGTGATTTAACTTTACCGAAAAATGACGATTTAAAATTTGCTTATTACATGGCGGTGTAATTATTATAGAATAAGCCCCGAAAGTTTTATCTGGCTTTCGGGGTTTATTCTATGTATTATAATTATTCCGACAGGGTTCTTCCGGATCGTCAGAATTCACAGCACTTACGCGAAGTATACCCGGAGGACGGTGATTCTGATCATTAACCAAAGAAACCGATCCCTCGATGAGCTGACTATTCGGTCATTTTTCTCAGCAAAGTTTGCATATCGCATTTTTCTTTGAGTATACCGAAGAGCTGATCGATGGCTACCCGTTCCTGCTGCATGGTGTCGCGGTCACGGATAGTGACGGCATGGTCTTCCAGAGTCTGGTGGTCGACAGTAATACAGAAAGGAGTACCGATAGCGTCCTGACGGCGGTAGCGTTTACCGATAGAGTCTTTCTCGTCGTATTGACAGTTGAAATCGTATTTCAGCAGGTTCATGATTTCCTGCGCTTTTTCAGGCAGCCCGTCTTTCTTCACCAGTGGCATAATAGCCATCTTTACCGGGGCCAGAGCTGCCGGCAGGCGCAGTACGACACGGGAATCCTGTTTGCCGTCTTTGCTCAGGTCTTCTTCGCAATAAGCAGCCGACATAATCTGCAGGAACATTCGGTCTACACCGATAGAGGTTTCGATCACATAAGGCACATAAGATTCGTTCAGTTCGGTATCGAAATATTGAATCTTTTTACCGGAATATTGCTGATGTTGTGATAAGTCGAAATCCGTACGGGAATGAATTCCTTCCACTTCTTTGAAACCGAAGGGGAATTTGAATTCGATATCGGTAGCGGCATTCGCATAATGGGCCAGCTTCTCGTGATCATGAAAACGATAGTTTTCTTCCCCGAATCCCAGGAGCTGATGCCAACGCATACGGGTCGTTTTCCATTTTTTGAACCACTCCAGTTCCGAACCGGGGCGTACAAAAAATTGCATTTCCATCTGTTCGAATTCGCGCATCCGGAAAATAAACTGGCGGGCGACGATTTCATTACGGAAAGCTTTACCGATCTGGGCGATACCGAAAGGCACTTTCATGCGTCCGGTTTTCTGTACATTCAGGAAGTTGACGAAGATTCCCTGAGCTGTTTCGGGACGCAGGTAAATTTTGCTGGCTCCTTCTGCGGTAGACCCCATTTCAGTTGCGAACATCAGGTTGAACTGGCGTACTTCGGTCCAGTTGCAGGTGCCGGAGATCGGACAGACGATTTTCTCGTCGAGAATAATCTGACGTACTTCATTCAGGTCATTGGCATTTAAGGCATTGGACATCCGCTCGTGGAGAGCTTCTCTTTTGCGGATGTGTTCCTGAATCTGAGGATTGGTCTCCCGGAATAAGGCTTCGTCGAACTTTTCCCCGAACCTTTTCCGGGCTTTTTCAACGTCTTTCTCGATTTTTTCGTCGTATTTAGCAATCTGATCTTCGATCAGAACGTCTGCCCGGTATCTTTTCTTAGAATCTTTGTTATCGATCAAGGGATCGTTGAATGCATCTACGTGGCCGGAAGCTTTCCAGATGGTCGGATGCATGAAAATGGCAGAGTCGATTCCTACGATATTTTCGTGTAACCGGACCATCGATTCCCACCAATACCGTTTGATATTGTTTTTCAGTTCCACGCCGTTCTGTCCGTAATCATATACAGCTCCCAGTCCGTCGTAAATATCTGAAGACGGAAACACAAACCCATATTCCTTACAATGAGCTACTAATTTTTTGAATACATCTTCCTGTGCCATAATCTTATAAAATATTATTTGAGTGACAAAGGTAATGAAATTTTATTCTTCGTGTCCGATTTCTTTCATTGCCTGTGTGACATTTATCGTATAGTCTCCGATTTTCTCACATTCGGAGAAAAGGTCGTTATACAGAATACCCATAGAATATTCGTATCGTTTTTCTTCGATCGCCATCAGGTGTTCCTGTTTCAAAATGGTCCGGTAATCGTTGATGGCTTGTTCGAGTTCATAGGCTTTCTTGGCGTTTACCTGGGTATATTCGGTAGCCAGATTGGCACACATAACGACGATAGATTCATCCACTAAGGCAAACATATGTTTGAGTTTATTGGACAATTCTTCCGGGAAGGTGATTTTCTGTTCGTTACGACGATAAATCGCTTTGGCGACATTTAAAATAGAATCGGCTACACTTTCCACTTCCGATACGATTTTAAACATCGCACGTACCCGTTGGGAGTTTTCGGAGGTTAGTCTGGATTCGGAAACTTTGGTCAGGTAATCGGCAATTTCAACTTCCACCTGGTCACTTTCGTCTTCCATTTTCTGGAGATAATCGAATTCTTTTTCATATTCTCCGGAGGGCATATCGAAAGCCTGGATTGTTTTGTGAAACATTTCCAGCGTACTTTGCCCGTAGAGGGAGATCTCTTGTTTGGCTTGGAAAAGCGAGGCGTCCGGCGTAGATAACAAACCGATTTTGATATGTTTCAAAGTAAAAGTTTCTTCCCCTTTCTTGGGAGGAATAATCCGGCTGACAATCCGGGCCAGATATTCGGTAAACCAAATCAGAATAGCCACGTTGATCCCCTTTGCCAAGGTGTTGAAAAGAGATAATACAAGCGGCATGGCGGCATTTATAGAAGCGGTCACTCCGGCCCGGGCTTCCGGTGAGAAAGCTTCGTTCAACAGTTTCGGGTCCGAAAATTTGGGATTATAAGTCGAGAGATGCAGGGTGACACACAAGTCTCCGATGAAGTTCAAAAAAGGGGTAAATATCAGGAATAACCAGATCACTCCGAATACATTGATGATAAAATGGGCTAGGGCTGCCCGTTTGGCTTGTACGTTGGCCACTGCTGCTGCCAGATTGGCGGTAATAGTCGTTCCGATATTTTCACCCATAATCATCGCTGCAGCATCTTCATAACCGATCCAGCCTTTCGAACACATCACCAAAGTTAAAGCAACTGTAGCCGAGGAGGATTGAAATATCGTAGTCAAACCGGCACCGATAAGCAGGAAGATCATCCAGGAACGGAATCCCAGAAAGCTGATTTTTTGTATGAATTCTCCTACTCCGGGAAGAGTGTGCAAATCGGTCGGCATCGATTCCTGCAGAAAACGCAGGGCTAAAAACAACAAACCGAAACCGACGAACATTTCACCCCAGGTTTTGCGGGAACGTTTTTGTGAAAACAATAGGGGCAGTGAACAACCGATAATCGGAAGAGCCAGATCGCTCATGCTGAATTTTCCCAGTCCTAACACCGCAACCAACCAGCTGGTGATGGTTGTGCCGACATTGGCTCCCAAAATAACACCGATAGAGCCGACCAGGTCCAACAATCCGGCGTTGACAAAACTCACGACCATGACTGTCGTTGCCGAAGAACTTTGTATCAGGGCTGTAATAAATAAGCCGGTAAGTACACCCGTAACACGATTGGAAGTCATGGCTGTCAATATCTGCCTCATTTTGTTGCCAGCCAGTTTCTGAAGAGATTCACTCATTAGTTTCATTCCATAAAGGAATACACCAAGCGATCCGATGAGCTTCAGTACATCAAAGATTCCATAATCCATTTTTGCATTTTTTAAGATTCCGAATTTTGCGACTGTAAAAATAGGAAACTCATTCAGATTACGAAAATATTACGAACTTATATTTTTAAGATTTTTAGGAAAGAATTAAACAATACGCAGGAATAAGACCGTTTTTGCCGGTGTGTTCCCTAAACTTTTCCCGAAAAGGGAGGACAAATATTCCGAATATTTTCCGAGGATTCACTATTGGGTATAATAAAATGTTTTCATATCATTGTCAAATAGATAAGTATTAATTTAAAAATGATGAAAAAATTGTATTTAGTATTAATGGTGATATCACTATTTTCCATTTCTTGTTCAAAAAACATATCGGATGACACTTCAGAAATAATGGAGTACGATAAGTTGTTTTCCAAATATGGATGGGAGAATGTGGAAAAATGTGAAAGACAAGTCAGTAGTCAAAAATTTGAAAGCTATAACTTCGTTTGAAGAGCTAGAAAAAGTGTTGAAATATATTCAGAATATGCAATCTGAAAATATTAGAACACTAGTTTCTGAACAATTTGACATGTTACCTCGTTTAAAGTCAACTAATGAAAGTGGTGGGCAAAGGATTGTCAAAATCTCTGGTTTGAATTCTGATGGACGGGTAGATGTTTTTTTGGATATCACTGTACCTGCTGTAACTAATAGTGCTTTTTACAATACGGGGTTTGGGGATACTTTTATTGGTTATAATCATTTAAGTGGTAGTGCTTATAAATCAGGGAATAAGATAAATTTTACGGCTAATGGAGAAATTATTCTTAAAATTATCTGGCAAGGAGTAGAATTGAAAAGATTACCTACGAATAGTAGTGGGTATTATGATACTAATCAAAAAATATACGGGTAATTAATCAAAAAAAGCTGTCTGCAAACGCAGACAGCTTCCTTGTATTGAACCATTTTTTATTACATCATTCCCGGCATTCCGCCACCCATGGCAGGAGCGGCAGGTTCATCTTTTTTCTCTTCCACCAATACACATTCGGTAGTCAGGAACATTCCGGCGATAGAAGCTGCATTTTCCAAGGCTACCCGGGTTACTTTCTTCGGATCGATCACACCGGCTTTCTTCAAATCTTCATAGATATCTTTCCGGGCGTTGTATCCGAAATCGCCTTTGCCTTCACGTACTTTGTTGACAACGACAGCTCCTTCGACACCGGCATTATAAGCAATCTGACGTAACGGTTCTTCGATAGCCCGTTTGATGATTTCGATACCGGTAGTTTCGTCTTCGGTTTCTCCTTTCAGACCTTCCAGGGCTGCTTGTGCGCGGATGTAAGCGACACCACCTCCCGGTACGATACCTTCTTCGCTGGCTGCACGGGTGGCATGCAGGGCATCGTCGATCCGGTCTTTCTTTTCTTTCATTTCAACTTCAGAAGCTGCTCCGACATACAGGACGGCAACACCACCTGACAATTTTGCCAGACGTTCTTTCAGTTTTTCTTTATCATAGTCGGAAGTCGAATTTTCAATCAATTTCTTGATCTGCTCGATTCTCTCCTGAATAAATTCTTTTTTACCGGCCCCTTTGACAATCGTCGTATTTTCTTTGTCGATGCTTATTTTGTCTGCACGACCCAACATATCGATAGTCAGGTTTTCCAGCTTCATTCCTTTGTCTTCCGAAGCGACGACACCTCCGGTCAGGATGGCGATATCTTCCAGCATTTCTTTCCGGCGGTCACCGAATCCCGGAGCTTTTACTGCTGCAATCTTCAAAGAACCTCTCAAACGGTTGACCACCAAAGTAGCCAATGCTTCGCTTTCGACATCTTCGGCGATGATCAGCAAGGCACGACCTGATTGTGCTACGGGTTCCAGAACCGGAAGTAATTCCTTCATAGAAGAAATCTTCTTGTCATAAAGCAGGATATAAGGATTTTCGAATTCGCAGATCATCTTCTCACTGTCGGTTACGAAATAAGGAGAAATATATCCACGGTCGAATTGCATACCACCGACCGTTTTTACCTCTGTCTCGGTTCCTTTGGCTTCTTCAACAGTAATTACTCCTTCGATGCCGACTTTTTCCATTGCTTCGGCGATCAGGTTACCGATCGTTTCGTCGCCATTGGCAGAGATACGACCTACCTGACGGATTTTTTCAAAGTTGTTACCTACTTCTTCTTTTTGTCCTTCAAGATGTTTTACGACAGCAGCAACTGCCTTTTCAATACCTCTTTTCAATTCCATCGGATTAGCTCCGGCAGTAACGTTTTTCAACCCTACATTGATGATACTTTGGGCCAGGATAGTAGCGGTAGTCGTACCGTCTCCGGCATCATCTCCGGTCTTGGAAGCGACTTCTTTCACCATTTGTGCTCCGATATTTGCATACGGATCGGCTAGTTCGATTTCCTTAGCTACGCTGACACCGTCTTTGGTGATATGGGGAGCTCCGAATTTCTTTTCGATGACTACATTCCGGCCTTTCGGTCCCAGAGTTACTTTTACTGCATTTGCCAGCTCATCTACCCCTTTTTTCATCAGGTCACGAGCTTCGATATTGAATTTTATTTCTTTTGCCATAACAAATTAGTTTTAGATTTTAATTTTTGGGATTACTTACAATTTACAATTAAAGAATTGCAAGGATATCACTTTGGTTCATGACCAGATACTTCTTGTCGTCGATATGAACTTCTGTACCGGAATATTTTCCGAATAAAACAGTATCGCCTGCTTTTACTTCCATCGGTTCGTCTGCTTTACCTTTACCGGTTGCGATAACTGTACCTTTCTGGGGTTTTTCTTGTGCTGTGTCGGGGATGATGATCCCTCCTTTAGTTACAGTTTCTGCTTCAACAGGCTCAACAATTACCTTGTTAAGTACGGTCTTCAGTGTCATAATGTTAAAAATTTAAAAGTTTATAATATGATTTTATTTTCAAATTAATACGCAATATTTCAACGTCGTTGTAAGGTTGAATGTTACAACATTTCCTTCTTATCATATTTTGTGCCAAAAAAAATACGACAGAAAGGAAGAGGAGGAAAGAAAATGTAAATCATTGAAAAATAGAGGAAAAATGATAAAAGATAAAAAATAGGGGAAAAAAGGGTTTGGCAGAAAAGCAAAAAAATGTCAGTATGACTGACATACTGACATTCTATTTTAAGTTTTAATGGAATTATTCTCCGGGTGTTGCAGCTCCTGTTTCCTGGGCATTTTCGCCGGCTCCCGGATTGGTCGGGAAAGTCGGGATGGTTTGTTGCTGAACAGGCTGAGCTTCGATTTGTTCCTGGATAGCAGATTTTACTGCATTTTCTCCTCTGGGGATAAAAAAGGTGGCCAATACACACAGGATCATCATTCCTCCGGCTAACGTCCAGGTTGCTTTTTCAAGAAAATCGGTCGTTTTTCTTACTCCCATGATTTGGTTAGAAGAAGCAAATGAAGAAGCCAAGCCTCCGCCTTTGGAGTTTTGTACCAATACAATCAATATCAATAAAACGCAGATAATGAATATCAAAACAGAAATTGCCGTATACATAATTACTCTTTATTATTAATGTTCTCTTTTATTTTTTCGATTCGGTCTGCAAAGTAAACACTTTTTTCCGGATATTTCAAACTTAATTTTATATAAGTTGAGATTGCTTTTTCGTACAGATGTTGTTTGACATATATTTTTGCCAGTGTTTCGCTGAATAATTCCTCTTGGATATAAGGATTTTCTTTAGATAGATCCCTGTTATCCGTCGAGGCCGAAGTTATTTTGGGCATGATGGGTTCAGACTGAATAAAACGCTCGATGAGATCGTCTTTTTTCTTTCGGGATTTCCGGGATTCTTTCTCTGTTATGACGGTTTCTTCGGTATGAGGCTGGTCGGTCAGCCGGTATCCGCCACTGATGATTTCGGGAGTATCGAGAGAGACCGATGGTTTTTCTTCCTGTGCATCCGCTATTTCTTCGTCCAGATCGACATCGATAGAGAAATTATTTTCAGGACGGGGGGCTTCATCTACGATGCCCTGTATTCCGCTCAGATCGATGGGCTGGATGGGGGAGGCATACGGGGTGGCAGAATGGTTCGCTTCGGACCTATCCTCTTGGGTAGAGTTGGAATAATCGTCGATTATTCCCGGTACATCGTCCAGTCGGATAGGGTTGGAAATGATTTCTTTCTCATCGTTTTCCGGCCGTTTTCTTCCCTTTTGCCGGAGATTGAATTGTATGATGTCTTCTTCGCATCCGGTAGTTGTCTCTTCGGTAGTCTGACAGACCGGAATACCCTGGCTGTGAACGACGGTATGACCATGGATTTCGCGGATACGTTCGTCGACAATATGACTCAGCGAATTTTTAGGGATTGCCGTACCGGAACCCAAGGGTTCGAAACCGATCTGATTGTTCAGGTACCTGAAAAATTGCTTATGATCCGTAAGATGGACGGTCGAAGCTTTTAGTTCGCTGCGAAATCTGACACCTCCCAGAAGATATAAAGCTTTTAAATATAGAATACGAGCCGTCTGAAAATAAGGATAACGTTCTACGAGTGTATGTAATTCCCGTAGATCGTCATTGTTGATTTTTTCAGGATGACGTATAAATTCTATGATTTTTTCACTTTTCATTCTTCTGCCGATCGATTACCAGTTGACGAGTGCCTTATTATATATGTCGTCGATAATCTTATCCAGGATTTCTATAATCAAGCTCTCCTCTATGGAATCGAAATCAGCGTCGGTCGAGTAATCGGCATAGTTGGAAAACGTAGAAGAGAAATCGTATTTATCGTCTTTCGTATTCGTATACTTTACTTTGATTCCGATCGTCAGCCGGTTGGAGGCTGCGATTTCATCTTTTTGGATATCGATGGGCCGTTGGCTGTACTCGGTGATCTGGCCTTCGAAACGAATATCTCCGTTGTTATCGGTCAATTGACTCAAGCCTGTTTTGGAACGCATGTAATCTGTCAGTTTCTCGGTAAACAGCGAACTTAGATAAGGTACTACCAGAGGAGCCTTATTCGGGAAATAATCCACGGAAAAGGTCTTTACGTCAGGACTGATGGAAGCTCCTGTCGTGGAATATGTTACTTTATAAAGCTTACAAGAATTGCAACAAAGTACTGCGGCAAACAATAGAATTAAAAAATTGATTTTTCCCATAGATCATTCTCCTGATATTTGAATACAAATGTACATGAAATTTTTGTTATTTGTAATCTTATCTTGAGGGAATATCACGGTTCTTTCACTTAAAAAAGTCGTGTTAATTAAAAAATTCCATTCCAGGCGGATAGGGTCCGGTGCAGAAAAATCTGTTCTTCTATGCCCTTGGCCGGCTGCTTTTCGATTAGAAAGAGGCTAACCTTCCATTGTCCATGCTTTCCTTAGGATTCCTCTATATATTAGCCATTATAAAACTAATTAAATCCAAATTGAAACCAGTTTATTTAACTATTGATCTGTATTTAATATGGATTTAAGAATACGAATCCTTTACGCATCCCTTGCCCTGTCTTAGTCAATCCTGCCTCAGGTAAAATGAAAGAGCCGTGGGAAGAATATCCTGTATATTTAAAATTATTTCGTATATTTACATAATATATAGTATGGTTCGGTAAAATCAATCAAACAAGTTTGTTGCTTTTGTTCTTGCCTTTCCCTATATTTGTATGGATATGAAATTTAGATGTCATGAGATATTTAGACCCTAAAGCTGATTTGACTTTTAAAAAAGTTTTCGGTGAGCATCCGGATTTAGTCATTAGTCTGCTGAATGCCTTACTGCCTTTGGAGCCGGAGGAAGAAGTCATGGAGATCGAGTATCTTCCTGCCGAGCTGGTACCCGAAAACCCGTTGCGGAAGAACGGCATTGTCGATGTGCGTTGCAAGGATAAACGCGGAAGGCAGTACCTTGTTGAGATGCAAATGGTATGGTCGCCGGAGTTTCAGCAACGAGTGCTGTTCAATGCATCGAAAGCGTATGTCCGGCAAGTAAAAACCGGAGAAGAATATGAATTGCTGCAGCTTGTGTATTCGCTTAATCTTGTGAATGAAGTCTTTGAGCCGGAATTAGAGGGATTCTATCATTATTATAAAATGGTTCATGTCGAACATTCCGAAAAAGTAATCGACGGTCTTCATTTGATTTTCGTTGAGTTGCCGAAATTCAATCCCTGTAATTATTCTGAAAAGAAAATGCAGGTATTGTGGTTGCGTTACTTGACAGAAATCAATGAGCAAACCCGGGAAATTCCTGCTGAATTAATGGAAAATCCGGAGATAAAAAAAGCAGTTTCCGTTCTGGAAGAATCTGCCTTTACCGATGCCCAATTGTTAGGCTATGAAAAATTTTGGGATATTATCAGTGTCGAAAAAACGTTATATGGAAGCGGTTGGAGGAGAGGTTTGAGGGAAGGTAGAGAAGCGGGAAAGGAGGAAGGAATAAGGGAAGGAATTGAGGAGGGCAGAAAGGAAGGAATAAAGGAAGGCATGAAAGCGGGAAAAGCGAAAGGCGAAACAGAAATGCGGTGTAAAATTGCTTGTAATCTCAAAAAGACAGGTCTGCCTTTGGATGTGATCATCCAAACTACGGGCTTGACAGCAAAAGAAATCGATGAATTGTGATGCGGTTGATTTTAATGTAAAATTGTCGATAAAATGAGGAGCTGAAAAGTATTCGACTTTTCAGTTTCCTCACTATTAACCTACCGCTCACCGGATGTGTCGGTCTATATATTCGGTTATCTTTGCAGATGACGGTCGCGGAGCGTCCAACGAAATTACCTTGCCGTCTTTGTCGAAAAACAGGAAGCGCGGGATGGCGTTAATGCCATAGTTTTTACATACTTCAGAGTCAAATGCATCCAGGCAGATGAATTGTCTCCATTGCGGTTTGTCCTCTGCCAGCTTCTTTTCCCATTTGGCCTTGTTTTTGTCCAAAGAGATACTGAGCAAAACGATTTTTTTATTTTTGGCATAATGGGCCGCCAGTTTTTCCATGTGTGGTATTTCTGCACAACACGGACCGCACCAGGTTGCCCATACATCGATATAAACCGCCTTGCCGTGGAAGTCGGACAACCGGAACTTTTTCCCTTTGGCATCCGTCATTTCAAAATCGATGGCGGGCGCCCCCTTGCGCAACTTGACGTAATGGGCATACATGTCGTCTGCTAAGGCTCGGGCTTCAGGGTTGGTGGAGATATTGGAATAAAGCTTATATACCTCTTCCATATTGTCCGGAGCTTGTTTCAAATAGCTTTGGATATATTCATCTGCAAAGGCATTGATTACTTCCTGATCGGAAAATACTTGTTTCAAACTATTGAGGTAATGGATATCTTTCTCTCTTTCCGGTGCGGGATGATGACGTAAATAGTGACGCAGGTATTTCGCGGCTATGCCCAAATTATCTGGATCGTTCCGATCGAAAGATTCTGCAAATTGCTCGAAGTCAGCATCATTTTTCAGTTTCGACCAGGCAAAACGGAACAAGCTCTCCGGAATACTGCGGTCTATCTCAGCCATCATCATCCGGCGGAATGCCAGACTTTTTACTTCCTTCAGTTCCGACTTGACTCTGTCCATGTCTTCCAGGAATTTTTCCCGGTATTGGGCAAAAGACATCGTATCGATACGCGAAAAAGGCCACACATTATAGAGCGACAAAGCTTCATACTTCTGCATAAATTCAGTACAATCTCCATTATCCCCTGAATATTCTAATTCCAGGTCGTAAGGCAGTAGGCTACTCTTGTCTTTTTTCTCTACGAAAGAAAAGGTAAGCGATGCTTCCATGCCATTTTCAATATAAAGCGGGAGAATATATTCATACTTTTCAAAGAATAATATGGCTTTGCCCGGTTCCTTCAGGGTAGTTGTATAGTCGAACACTCCGTTGTCATCTACCTGTACGACTTCTTTTTTACGGTTAATCATCATAATGACATCGCCACCCTTGAAATCTTTTACGACTCCTCGGATGTGTGCGGGATTTACGCTATTTGTCGACGATGCTTCCAAGGATAATAATGCTAGTAATCCAATAAGAAAATATCTCATAATCAGTTCTTTTATTTGTTATCTTTCATATCTTGTTCAATTAATTCGGCACATTGAGGATCGGAAGGACGGGTATACTTGAAATTGACCAGATACCCTTCCGGATTGACCAGCATGAAGCGGGGGATTCCGGGCATACGGTAGGCCTCGCGAATGAAACGCATTGCTTCTTTGCTCAATACATATTGCGCCCATTCCGGCGGATCTTTTTCCAGAAATTTTTTCCAGAGTTTTTGGTCTGAATCCAAAGAAACACTGATTAAAGCGATTCTGTCATCATTGGCAAAATGTTCCTGCAATTTAACCATATAGGGAATCTCCAGCACACATCCGTGACACCAGGTGGCCCAAAAATCGACAAACAGGTATTTCCCTTTCAGGTCTGACAGGCGACATTTTTTCCCTTCCCGGTCGATTAATTCAAAATCCGGTGCAATTTTGCCCGGCATCAGGTTGCCGAATGCTTGTACATATTTTTTGTATTTGGCTTCCACTTGTTGGCGTACCGAATCGTCGGTACATATTTGACGGTAACGTTTCATCATTTCTTCCAACGATTCTCCGGAAGCATAATAAATACGCCTTTCCATTTGTTGTGTAGCAAAGCAATTTTTTATTTCCCGGTTACTAACCAATCGCTCTAACCAATCCAGCTCATTAGTATATCTATTTTTATGACCGAATTGCGGTTCCTGTTGACGATGCCAGTCGATCACCCGGCTAATTACAAAATCATCGCATTCTTCCGGGTTATTCAAATCGACCTTTTTTATGAAAGCATCATAGTCGGTATCTCTATTATTCCCTTCTTTGCGTTCGGACAAATTCCAGCCATATATGGTCAATTGCCTTTGATACCATAAATGTAACTCCTTATGGAATTGCTTTTTTATTTCCGGGTCTTCCACCTGTTTTAACAGAGGCCGCATTCCTTTTTCGATTTCTTCCATCTTTTTTTTGTATGGGAGAAAAGTCAGAGACTTGATATCGGCAGTGTTCCACGGGCTTGAATTTTCCAACTGATTGAAAACCATGCGGTATTCGTTTTCCGCAGCCCGGTCGCCCAAAAATTTCACTATCATTTTTTTATCGGGCAAAAGAGTTAATTCTATCTCCGATTGATTGCCTGGAGTAAGGTTTACTTCTATTCTTTCCCTTTCGTAATCCTTTACGTTCAGGGTATAAATCTGCCCTTCAGTAAGTTTTGGTGACCAAGCAAAGTGTCCTGAAGCATCTACTTGCAGAGTGTCTTGAAATTCCGTTTCCCTGCACAGGATAAATATTTCTTCCCCGTTATAGTTCCGGATGTGTCCTTTCAGTATTGTTTCTTGTGCCTGACAATACCATCCGCTTGCCAAAGCCAAAATGATAAACAAAAATTTCATGATTTTATCTATTTATCTGTTATTTTTCATATTTTGTTCTAACATCTTCACACATTCCGGGTGCGAAGGTCGTTCGTAATTATAAGAAACCAGGCAGCCTTGCGGATCGATGAGCATAAAGCGTGGAATACCCGATATCCGGTATTCCTTTTTCATCACGTCCATATTTTCCTTGTCTACCATATATTGTGGCCAGGTAGCCGGACGTTTTTTCAGATAATCCAACCAAACTTTTTGCGTATAATCCCACGAAATGCTGATCAGGGTAATCCGTTTGTCATTAGCGAAATGTTCCTGCAATTTTTCCATATAAGGAATTTCCATCACACATCCTTTACACCAGGTGGCCCAGACATCGACAAACACGTAGGTGCCCTTTAAATCCGATAAGCGGCACTTTTCCCCTTTGTCGTCGATCAGTTCGAAGTCGGGAGCCGGTTTCCCCGGCATTAGATTGCCGTATACCCGCAAATATTCTTTGTATTGTTCAGCTATCTGATTGCGCATGGTACCATCGGTACAAATTTCGTTATACCGTTTAATCTCCTTATCCAAAGGTCGTCCTAATTCACCGCTGATTGCCATTTTCATATATTTGGTGGCAAATTCATTTTTCATTTCTTGATTGCTGACAAGATGGTCAAGCCGGTTGAGATAGTCAATTTTCCGCTCTTCCGTTCTGAATGCGGAATCCTGAGCCTGCTGCCAATAGATAATCTCATAAACCATGTACTCGTTACATTCCTTCGGATCATTCACATCCAACGACTGCACAAAAGCATTGAAATTTTCGTCCGGTGTCGCTTCACCTTCCCTTAACCTCATGGCTAATACTGAAGCATAAACCGTTCGTCTGTTCTGAAACCATAAATGTTGTTTCTGCCTGAAATGGGCTTTGATTTCCGGGTCGTCAATCTGCTCCAGCAAGATTTGCAAATCATGTTCTATGGGCTCCAATTGAGCTTTATAGTCAGCAAAAGAAAGCTTCCGTGATTCCAAATCATAACCAATCCTTAATTCGTCCAGTCTGCTGAAAGCCAACCGATATTCGTTTTCAGTGGCCCGGTTGCCGGCGTATTTCACTTTTATCGTTTTATCCGGCAAGAGCGATAAATCCAGTTCTTCCCGGTCGCCGGGAGTTAAATAAACCGGAATCCTCCACGGTTGGTAACCGGCGACACGAATCCCGTATTCCTGACTGCCAGTCCCGGAAGGTGTCCAAGAGAAATTTCCCGAAGCGTCAACTTTCAACGTATCCTGTAGATTTGATTCATAACAACTCACGAACACCGATTCTCCCCGGTAATTCTCAATATGTCCTTTTAGAACTGTCTGTCCAGGTTGACAACCCGAACAAACAGCCAATATCCATACAATAAATAAAAATCTCATTTTCTATTTTTTATATTCGAAATCTACCACTTTACCACACACATTTTTGAATTCACCACCTTTGACCGGAAGTAATGCTCCTCCGCCTTGAGGATTCATTTGCAAGTAATAAATCGAACCGCTACCGGTAGTGCCCGATCCGTCACTTACGGCCACATACAAACGGTCCGGATTTTCACTTTTGTCGAATTCCATGTAATCTACCGGTTGCACCATTGTATATTCCGACAGTTCGTTACCGGTAAGCATACTTACACATTTGATTTTATTTCCGTAAGCATAATACAAAAAGTCGGGTTCCTTTGTCGAAATGGCGAAACAAGTGGCTTCTGCCGCACCGGTATAATTCATTTCGAGTTTTTTCTCTGCAACGATTTGAATAATATCTTCGTAGGTAACCCTATCCCAATCGTCTATTTCCTTGCCTGAAATCATATATCGTTTACCGTTGTCATCGACCATGACAGCACGTAAGTTCTCTCCGATGGCTGTACCGTAAAGCATATCCATCTGCATATCGTTGGCATTGAATGCACTTCCCAATGCTTCCGGAGCCATCATGGTTCCATAGCGGTCATATATGAAACATCTTTTATCCCGTTCATAGAAAAATTTTCCTGCACCATATAGCGAAAACGGAGCTAAATGATAATCTCCTTTGATTTTAGGATCGAACTTCCAAAAAGGATCTCTGGTAGAGAATACACGTCGATTATAAGCCTTCCCATCAATAATCAGATATTCATACCATTTACCTGCGTCTGTTGCAAAGGCTTCCACGATTGTTCCTTCCGGTTTGACGTAAAACCATTCGGAAAGGGGCATAAAATCCGTAAAATCTTTCGGTTCCACTGTGATAGTCCTTTCTTCTGTTGATATCAACACTACATTTTTAACATCATCTTCTCCTCCAATATAAAAGATTCCTTTCGGGTGACGTCCTACCGAATTGCCATTGGCCTGTTTATAGGCATGTTGGGTAACCGTGTTCTTTACATTGATAAAGGTGATATCCGAATAGTCTCCTTCAATCCGGCTCAGAGCCATAACTCCTTTGGAATATTTATCGATAACACTCAGGTCTATTTCAGACTCGAAAAAAACACCGCTTGCTTTTTCCGTAACCACATAACGCAAGGTGTATTCGCCTACATCAATCGATAGTTTTACATTCAAATCTTTCTTTAACGAAAGCGTATCCGTAGTTTTTGCATCACTGGTCCGCCAGGCATACCACAAATATTCGTAATCGTCTTCCCGGAAACCTTTTTCACCAATAATGTTTACCGAGATGGAAAGCACGGAGTCTATCTCTGCTACATACGTCTTATTTATACCGTTAATGGTTAATTCATTCAAAGGAGTATAATTGTAATTCCCTTTGTCTTCTGTGCAGGCGATTCCTGTTACCAACAGCAATACACCTATTATTTCCTTTATTCTTTTCATATTTCTTAACTTTCAAACCACGGTTCTATCGGTTGGTTGTTTTCATCTAAAACCGGATAATTTTCTTCAACATATTGGCTGATCATATTCGCACGGGCTGACCAGAGATAGTAATCATCATAATACTCATCCACTGTTTCCGGAAAATCTACTTCAAATAGTTCCAAGAGAAGTGAATGCTTCTTGACGGAATAATCTCCCCACATCCATAGCCGCTCCCAATATGCAGGTTTCATGTACATATCGGTTACCAATATTCTAGTCACAATCCGTTGGGTCAAGCCTGGTTGCAAATCATCTGAAGCCTCTAATTTCAAGGTCAGCTGAAGAATCTCTTTTTCCATAAGAGCATCTCCCCGAAGTAAAATCACAGGAATCTGAACACTATAGGCATCCTTTGGCAGGATATAAAAATCTTCTAACGTTCGGTAATGTACTCCTGCTTTAGCTGTCGTTTTTTCCTGATCTACAACCAAGCGGAATTTCCTATCGTAACCGACAGCCTCTCCCATTAGGTTTACCTGTAAGTTAAGTGTTTTTTCTGTCACATCTTTGCCGGCAAAAGAGTAAAGCACACTATCCGCCAGATTGTTCCAGTCAGACGGATTAGTTTGAAAATAAACCGCTCCATTGCTGTCGAAACCATCCATTTTATTCTCTTGGCAAGCCGACAGCAAACCAAGGAGTATACCTAAATAAAATATCTTTTTCATAATCAGTTCTGTTTAAAGTTACCGAATTCCAATTCGTTATCCGGAACGGGGAGTACATAAGTAGCCCGATTCATGCTGGTAGACGTGATAGGCAAAATAGCCATGTTCCGGCGTTTATAGTAATAAAACAATTGCCCTTCTGCAATAAACTCTTTTTGATATTCTTTGGTTATCTCGTCTTGTAAATTCGCCCCTGCCGGTAGCGGATCGGTAGCATATCCCCGATTGGCCCGCAAGGTTTCCAGATAACGGATATCCCCCGATGCTTCGGCAGCAATCAGGTACATTTCCGAGAGTTTTAATAAAGGAATCTGGGTCCCTCTCATGTATTTGTTTACATATTCCGTTGCAGAACCGGCAGGCGTTTCGAACCAATTTTTGCTGCGAATATCCAGATCCTGACCCATTCCGGAATAGATTGAAGCCTTTCGTCCTTCTGCAATAACACATTCACAACTTGCGAGATTCTTAAAAAACAAATCGGAACGGCCTTCCTTCAAATCATATACATAGAGGGAAGATACATACTCGTGGCGTGCCATTTTTTCGATATACGAAAGGTTCCTATAAGCGTATACGTTGTTGATTGAATCATTCATAAACTCGAATCGCTTGGAATCAATCACTTCCTGGGCACATGCCAACGCATCGGTCAGATTTTCCTGGCAGAGATACACTCGTGCCATCAAAGCCGTCACTCCGTAATAGTTCAAGCGCGATTTCCGATAAAGCCAAAAACCGTCATCTGTGATGTACTCGTCCATTCCGTATTCTAGTTTATCGTTATATTCTGCAAAGGATGGTCCGATCGGATCTACCGGTTTCAGCAATGCTTGAGCAGTTTTCAGATCTGTAAGAATGTATTCCAAAACCTCGGCTACCGTCGATTGTACAACCGGACTGTTCGTCACCTCCCGTACATAAGGAATAGCGGGTTCATCTTTGCCCATTTTGTATGAAGGAGCATATCCTCGCAACAGGTCGAAATGCAGAAAAGCCCTTAAAGCCAAGGCTTCACCTTCCACGACATTACGTAAACGCTCGCTCATCACGCTACCCTTTTTTTCTATATTTTGTAACAAGTAGTTACAATTAGCAATCGCATTATAATTGGAACTCCACATCGTATCCACAATCCCCTTGACATGCTCTTCTTTATAATTATACTTCAAGGCATCTTCATAATCGTAGTCCACTTTGCTATAAGTCTGCGCAAGCATATCCATAAATCCCATGGTACTGTTGCCTCCGTAGGTTTCTACCCTTCCCATCAAGGCATAAATACCCGTCAATGCATCGCGGAATCCCGATTCGGAACTGAACAAATCTTCCTCTTTTACTTGCGATTTGGGTTGTACATCCAACCAGTCATTGCATCCAAAGGCAAACAACGACAGGCATAACATCATATATCTCAATTTCTTATTCATCTTGTTTCGTTTTTATGCTATTAAAATCTTGCCTGCAAACCGATACTGAA